>JAWWBW010000077.1:0-12300 GCA_033720775.1 Oleiphilaceae bacterium
AAATACCCAAACCGAAATGTGGCTGGCCAATACGATGCGCGTTAGCCAGTCCCGCAGTTCGATAAACCAAAGCGGATAGTGTTTGTCGATCAGCAGTCGCACCTCCGCGCGGCGCAGTAACCAGAAACTCAGTAGCAGTGCCGGCAGGGCGTATAACAGATTCACCCAAAGTGAGGCCCAGGCAATCAGGCTAAAGGTGATGCCATGCCATAACTGCTGTCGCGCCAGTGCTTCGTCCTGCTCGGTTTGCAGGGCCGAAAACCATAGCAAGCCGCTCAAAAAAGCCAATATGGTCGCGGCATAACTGCGCATCAGCTCACTGGCTTGCAGCCCATAGCTTTCGGGCAGAATCCACACCAGAAATGCGGGCACCACAAAAGGAATGAGGCTTGCGTAACCGAGATTTTGAGCAAGAGGCAGTGCGGGGTGTTGCATGGTTAGTCTCCAAACTTTAGTAGTGTACGCGCCCCAACACGGTTCCGATCAGTGCTAGCATGCGCCAAATAACCTATAATATCGCGCAATTTTAAACAGGTATTCTTTTGAGGACAGGGCATGATCATCATTACCGGCGGTGCGGGCTTTATTGGCAGCAATCTGGTCAAGCAGTTAAACGAGCAGGGTGAACGCGATATTCTGGTAGTCGATGACCTCAAGGATGGCACCAAGTTCGTTAATATCGCCGATTGCGATATTGCCGATTATCTCGACAAAGACGAGTTTTTAGAGCGCGTCTGGGCTGGCGATAGTTTTGGCAAGGTAGAGGCGGTATTTCATGAAGGTGCCTGCTCCGCCACCACGGAGTGGGACGGCAAGTTTATGATGCAGAATAACTACCAGTACTCCAAAGACCTGCTGCATTACTGTCAGGAAAAACACATCCCGTTTCTGTACGCATCTTCGGCCTCTGTTTATGGCTCAGGCCCCGTATTCAAGGAGTCGCGCGAATACGAAAAGCCGCTAAACGTCTACGGTTATTCCAAGTTTCAGTTCGACCAGTATGTGCGCCGCATGCTACCCGAGTGTGACACTCAGGTGGTGGGATTCCGTTACTTTAATGTGTATGGGCCTCGCGAGCAGCACAAGGGCAGCATGGCCAGCGTTGCCTATCATCTCAATCAGCAGTTGTTGAAAGGCGAAAACCCCAAGTTGTTTGAAGGCTGCGACGGTTACCCCAATGGTGGGCAGAAGCGCGATTTTGTTTACGTTGGCGATGTGTGTGATGTGAACTTATGGTGCTGGCGTGAGCAGGCCGCGTCGGGCATTTATAATCTGGGTACCGGTAATGCCGAACCGTTCCAGGCAGTGGCCGAAGCCGTGATCGATTTCCACGGTAAAGGCCAGGTGGAATACATTCCATTCCCCGATCATCTCAAAGGGCGTTATCAGAGCTTTACCGAAGCCGACATGGGTGCGCTGCGTGCAGCCGGCTACGACAAGCCGTTCAAAACCGTGGCTGAAGGCGTCGCAGAGTATATGGCGTGGCTCAATAACGGGGACAACGCGTCATAATTCGATCAAACCCCGTTGCTTACTGTGACCATCAACCGCCCTATCTTTAAGACGCTGGGCATATGTAACACCTTGGCAAAACCTCTTGTGAGAGATAACTGATTTTTATGGGTTAATCTCGATGATGCCGAGAGGGGGGCACTGTGTAGGGATGATGGTGCGCCGTCGATCCCTATACCGACCTCCTAGAATAACCTCGTCCTAGATTGATCATTTGGTCCAGTCGCGCGGGTGCCAGACTCTACTACACTATTACGCATCTGGGCTTTCGCTCAGCTCTTTGTCAGTGATAGAAGGGGCGCGCCATGGTACATCGTTTTCTTTTAGCATTCGTTACTTGTGGTTTGTTTAGCTGCATGCTGATGGCTGAGGCATTACCGCCGCAAGTTGCCCAGCTGATCCCTACACTCCAGTCTTGGGGGAACAATCCGATTCTTATTGAGGCTGTAAAAACGAGTAACGCGCGAGCTGAGTCGCTCGAAGCCATAAAACGGCGCGATGCTGAGTGGCGCCAGATAGAAGGCCTGGATGACGAAATGAAGGCGATGATGAACAGCCCCGCAGCGCAACAACTCAGTAAGTATGAACGCAGCGCGCCTTATTTCTTCGAGATATTTTTGATGAATAATCAGGGGGCTAATGTGGCAATGACCAATAAGACCTCCGATTATTGGCAGGGAGACGAAGCCAAATGGCAGGAGTCTTTCAAGGGCGGTAAAGGAGCTGTTCACGTTGGCGATGTACAGTTTGACGAGAGTGTTGAAGACTATCTGTTGCAGATATCGGTGCCCGTGATGTCTGAGGGGCATGCGATTGGAGCAATTACGGTAGGCGTGAATCTCGATGTACTTGAAGGTCGTTAGACCTTGATTGTACGGAAGGTAAATGGCGAAGATTCACTGAATAATAGGCGTATTCCTGGGGCAAACTGGAGATGTGTTTATGGTTTAACAACCGTTCCACGATATGCCATAAAGCATGAAGCTTTGGTGCCCAGCTTCCCCATAGTCGTTCATACCTGGCGTTTGTGTTCCTGAACGCTACTTGCAATCAGACTTGACCTCTTCAGGTGTATTTTGTTTGAGGTGCCGGTGCAGAATCAGGTAGCCGACGATCCCCGAAATGCTCGACCCCATTAATATGCCCAGGCGCTCATCAAAGAACTTGTTAACGCCACTCTCTTCAAAGGCGAGTGAGCTGATAAACAGACTCATGGTAAAACCGATGCCGCAGACCGCTGCCGTGCCATAAAGGCTGGTCCAGGTCATGCGTTTAGGCAGTTCACACCAGCCAAGTTTAATGGCTGCCCAGCAAAAACCAAAAATGCCAATCTGTTTGCCAATGAATAGGCCCATGGCGATGCCCAGCGGTACCGGATGCAGTACTTGTTGCAGGCCGACACCCGAGAGATTAATGCCGGAGTTGACGAAGGCGAACAAGGGGAGAATCAAGAATGACACCGAGGCATGGAGGTCGTGCTCCATGTCTTTGAGTGGCGAAAACTCCGGGCGCGTGCGTGATTTCATGGGGATAAAAAGCGCCATCACCACTCCTGCCAGGGTAGCGTGCACGCCTGATTTGAGGGTGGCCACCCACATCACGATGCCGATTAATACGTAGACGCTGCGTGATTCCACGCCTTTGCGGTTGCATAAATAAAGAACGGGAATACACGCCGCAAACACGGTGAGCGCATCTACCGATATTTTTGAGGTGTAGAAGCAGGCGATAATAATGATGGCGCCCACGTCATCAAAGATGGCAAGCGAGGTTAAAAACACCTTGAGCGATGTGGGGACGCGCGAGCCCAGCAGCGAGAGTACCCCGAGAGCAAAGGCGATGTCGGTCGCTGCAGGAATAGCCCAGCCACTCATATTGTTCGGGTTCTCATAATTGAAGGCGACGTAGATGAGGGCCGGTACAGCCATGCCTCCAATGGCCCCTATTCCCGGTAATATCACATTACTCGGCTTGGATAACTCACCTTCAATGACTTCGCGCTTGAGCTCCAGTCCTACCAGAAAAAAGAAAACGGCCATTAAGCCATCGTTAATCCACAAGAGCAGTGGTTTGGCGATTTCAAAAGTGCCGATTTTTATTTCGACGGGAATATTGCGCAGCCACTGGTAGGTCTCGAGCAAAGGGCTGTTGGCAACCCCAATGGCGGCGACCGCCGCAACAAACAACAATATACCGCCCGCGGAACCCATGCGGAGAAATTCAGCGATAATTGACGTGTGCGCATTGTGTGAAGGCTGGCTCAACTCTGAATCCTTTGCTATATCAATGCAGAACAAGAAAACCGGAGGCGAAAAAACAAATGTCACTTTATCAACTAGTGTATGTCAGTAAAGCCACAAAGGCATTTAGTTCTGCAGAGTTAATCGATTTATTGGAAGTGGCCAAGCGCAATAATAGCCATGTAGATATCACCGGGAATCTTATTTTTAATGGCGGACGGTTTTTGCAGGTACTCGAAGGTGATCAGGACAAAGTGAAGCGCTTGTTCGATGAAATTGCGCAAGATCCAAGGCATGAGTCTGTAAAGTTAATCTACTTTGAACCTGCCGAACGGCGCGCTTTTTCGCGCTGGTCGATGAATATGATTAACCTCGATTCCGACAGCCCCAAGAATCTCAGTAAACTGCGCGAGATCACTGAGGCAGCCGCCAGAGGCGAGAAAGTGGATCATCTGCCCGCACCTGTGCGTTTGTTGCAGGAGTTTCAGCGGCTGTAACAGGTGTGCTCTTGAAAATACTGATCCCGCGCGCATATCTTTTTGATATGCGGCGAAAAAGGATCTTACATGCGAGACCATCAGTCAGGCTATCAAGACCCCGATGAGCGCGTAACGCCTCTCGAAGCGCGCATTGAATCGGCGACAGAGCCCTTCCTGGAGTTTGTTAAAAACCAAAAATCCAGCAGCTTTCTCCTGCTGATTTGTACGGCCAGCGCCTTATTGCTGGCTAACCTTCTACCCGAGTCATATTTTCACGCGATAGACATTCCAATGGGGTTTATGCTGGCTGACCAAGTGTATGGCATGTCTGCCAAGCATTGGGTGAACGATGGCTTAATGGCGCTGTTTTTCTTTCTGCTCGGGCTGGAAATCAAGCGTGAATTTATGGCCGGACACCTAAAAGAAGCCGGTGCGCGCAATCTGATTATTTTTGCCTCGATGGGCGGCATGGTCTTTCCTGCACTGATCTACCTGATAGTGAACGCAGGCGACGACGGCATATTGCTGGGCTGGGGAGTGCCCATGGCGACCGATACAGCCTTTGCCATCGGCGTGCTGGCGCTACTGGGCAGCGGAGCACCGAGAGCCTTGTTTTCGTTTTTGGTGGCCTACGCCATTATTGACGACTTGGGGGCGATACTCGTGATCGCCTTATTTTATTCCGAGGCACTCGCGTGGAGTTGGCTGGGGGGCGTCGCCGTTTTGTTTGCTGCGTTGGCGATGCTCAACGTGGCCGGATTTCGCCATCCTCTCCCTTACACTTTTTTTGGTGTGGCCCTGTGGCTGTGTATGCTGAACTCGGGCGTACACGCGACCTTGGCGGGTATTCTGGTGGCGCTGACGGTGCCCGCAAGGCCCCGCCACGGCTCCAGCTGGCTGGTTAAAAAGTTCTCGCGTTCGGCCCACGATATGGATGTGCCGCAGGTCCATGAACGTCCGATTCTTGAAAGTGAGCAACACCATCAATTATTGCGTGAGCTTGAGGAAAGCACACGTCTGTCGATGACGCCTCTGCAGCGCTGGGAAGGCAAGCTCGACATGCCCGTGTCTCTGCTGATCATGCCCATCTTCGCTTTGTTTAATGCCGGTGTGGTGCTATCTGGGGACACCGTGTTTGAATCGCTCTCGCATCCCATTGGCCTGGGTATTTTACTGGGCCTGCTGGTCGGTAAACCCCTGGGTATTTTCGCCATGAGCTGGCTGGCGTTAAAAATTGGGTGGGGGCAATTACCCAAGGGTTTGACTATGCAGCAGGTGCTCGGACTCGGTTTATTGGGGGGTATTGGGTTTACCATGTCGATATTTATCAGCAACCTGGCCTTCGGTAGCGATCCGGTACTCATTAATGCGGCAAAGATAGCGATTCTCTGCAGTTCAGCGATGGCTGCACTCTTCGCTTTTGCTTTGCTCTCGCACAGTCTCAGGACTAAGGAGTCACAACATGAAAACGCGCATTGAACACGATTCGATGGGTGAGGTGAGGGTCCCCGAAAAGGCGTGGTATCAGGCGCAGACCCAGCGCGCGTTGGATAACTTTGGCATTCAGAGCCACCGAAACATGCCGATGCCGGTAATTCGTGCCTTGCTGGATATCAAGTGTGCCGCTGCAGTAAGCAATGCAGAGCAGGGAAAATTAAGTAAGGAACAAGCGCAGGCGATACGGCAGGCGTGGCAGCAGACTCGTGATCTGGATGATCAGACTTTGCGGGAGCATTTTCCGTTATCGGTGTTTCAGACGGGTTCCGGCACCAGCAGTAACATGAATGCCAATGAGGTGCTCGCGACCCTCGCTACGCAACACAGTAAGTTGGTGATTCATCCCAACGATCATGTCAATTGCAGTCAAAGCAGTAACGATGTGTTCCCCTCTGCTTTACAGATTGCGGTGGTCAGGGAAACAGACGCCAGATTGCTCCCCGCCATGGATGCACTCGACCAACAGCTGCAAATTCTCGCAAGGGCGCATGCAGATCACGTTAAAACCGGCCGCACACATTTGATGGATGCGATGCCGGTTACTTTTGGGCATACCTTTGGCGTCTGGCAACAGCAATTAATAGCGGCGAAAGAGCGCGTGCTCAAGTCCCGTGAAGAGTTACTGGCTTTGCCCTTGGGCGGTACTGCCGTGGGTACCGGTGTGAATGCTTCGTTGGCGTTTGCTCAGGGGGCTTGCCGCGAACTGGAGATGCTGCATACCTTGCCGTGGCGTTTACTTGAGATGCCCGGTCAGCATATGAGTGGGCAAGAGGCCTCATTGGCCATGGCGGCGGCGCAAAAATCCCTGGCAGTGGTGCTCACTCGTGTGGCAAACGATTTACGCTGGATGAACAGCGGTCCGATTTGCGGCTTGGGTGAGGTGCAATTGCCCGCCCTACAGCCGGGTTCATCAATTATGCCGGCCAAGGTGAATCCGGTGATTCCCGAAGCGGTGTTGATGGCCATGATGGATGTGATGGGTAACGAGCTGGCCGTGAGTCTGGCCGCGCAATCGGGAAATTTTGAGTTGAACGTGAGCCTGCCGCTTATTGCAGACAAATTGCTTGCCAATATCGCGCTCTGCGCTGAGAGTTGTGATGACCTGGGGAGCAAGGTGTTTCAGGGCCTGCAGATCAATATCGATGCTTGCCATGAACAGGCCGCGCGTAACCCCATTCTGGTGACCGCGTTGAATGAGAACATTGGCTATGAAGAGGCGGCGCGGATTGCCAAACAAGCGCTGCGCGAGGGCCGAACGATATTGGAGGTCGCACAAGAAGAAACCCAATTGCCGCGTCAAACATTGCAGGTATTGCTCGACCCATTGAATCTGGCGCGCACGCGTTCGAAACAGAAAAAATAGCGCTGAACAGCGGAGTGAACGCTAATTAGCCCCAAAAAGTTGTTCAAAATCTGTTATGATAGGCCGTTCACTCACCACACTAAGGAATGACCATGGTCGCAAAAGCGAAAAGCAAAGCGAAAACACCAGCAGCCACGGAAACTTCAGCGAGCATTGCCGAGCAAACTGCCGCATTTCTCAAATCAGGTGGCCAAATTCAGGAAATCGCCAACGGCGTTTCAGGTCAAACCAGCCTGAGTGGTCCTCGCCACATTACCTTGGGCAACAAACCCCGCAGCTAAAGCACGTATGTTCAGGCGCCAATTTGGGCGCCTGATGCTTTTCTAGCCTCTTACTCTTCGTCTTCATCTCCAATCCACTGCACGCGGTACAAGTCACGGCGGCGGTCCAGATAGTTACGTACCGAGCCTTCGTTCTGCAGGGTATCGAGCTTATCCAGATCAACATCAACGATCAGAGTCATCTCTGTGTTGGGTGTGGTTTCTGCCATGATGGCATCATGTGGAAACGCAAAGTCTGAAGGCGAGAACACGGCCGTTTGGCCATATTGAATATCAACACTGTCAACTTTTGGCAGGTTACCGATATTGCCAGCAATCGCTACATAGCATTCGTTCTCAATGGCACGCGCCTGAGCACAGCGACGCACGCGAAGGTAACCGTTTTTGGTATCGGTCCAAAAGGGCACGAGCAGAATTTCCATCTCGTCTTCGCTCAATAGCCGTGACAGCTCCGGGAATTCCACGTCATAACAGATCAAAATGCCAATGCGGCCAAAGTCGGTATCAAAGACTTTCAGGTCGTTGCCACCGCGCATGATCCAGTCTTTTTTCTCATGCGGCGTGGGGTGCAGTTTATACTGTGCCTCCAGGGTGCCGTCGCGCTTGCAAAGATAGGCGACGTTATAGAGCTGGTCGTCATCCTCAATCACCGGGAGTGAACCGGCCACAATATTGATGTTGTAGCTAACCGCCAATTGCTGGATCTGGTCAATAATCTGTTTAGTGAAGCCGGCCAGAAAGCGAATGGCCTCTACGGCCGTTTGATGTTCGCCCAGACCCATTAGCGGCGCGTTGAAAAACTCGGGGAACAACGCCACATCGCAGCGATAGTCCGATAAGGCATCCACAAAATACTCCACCTGCTGTAACAGCTCCTCGACGCTGTGCATCTCGCGCATTTGCCATTGCACACAGCCAATACGCGCGGTAGTTTTGCGCGCCCCAAACAGCTTTTGTTCCGAGGGTTCGTAATAGAGATTGATCCATTCCAGTAACGTGGCGTAGCCCAGAGATTGCTTATCTTCGGGCAAATAGCCCTTGAGTACGCGCTTGACTTCAAAGTCATTGCTCAGCTGAAAGCTGAGAATCGGGTCGTAGATTTCCTTACGTTTGACCGCTTCGATATATTGCTGTGGAGACAGATCCTTGGCATGTTCGCGGTAGTTGGGAATGCGTCCGCCTGCAACAATGGCTTTGAGGTTCAGGCTCTGGCACAACTCCTTACGCGCTTCATAGAGGCGGCGACCCAGGCGCATGCCACGATAATCCGGGTCGGCAAACACATCGACACCGTAAAGAATGTCTCCATTCGGGTCGTGAGTGGTGAGATAGGCATTGCCGGTGATTTCGTCGTAGGTCTGGTTGTCGCCGAATTTATCGTAGTCGACGATCACCGCGAAGGCGGCAGCCACCACCACGCCATTGTCTTCGATGCAGATTTGCCCTTCCGGAAAAGCCTTGAGCATGGACTTGTATTCTTTGGTGGTCCAGCCTCCCCCCATCTGACCGGGATAAACCTTATCCATAATGCGTTTGATGTCGGTGAAATCGGCGACTTTTAGATTGCGGAGAAGAAGTTTGTGATCCTGATTGTCTTCCATTAAGCGATGTCCCCTCTGGCGATAAACGGCGTTCATCAAAACGCATCGATGGGTTTAAGGTCAATAGTTAATCGCCAGCATTGTTATGTGATTGCTGGCCCTCAGCTGACAGAGTAGTGCCGATGCCTTGTACGCTTGTCCTAGACATTAGTGCTGAAGCGTTGTTGTGCCCTGTGTGTTGGCCGATAGCGTATATTGGAACTGTTTGTTCACTGCACCATCATTGCCAAATACATTGGTCTCGGCAAGACTTAGACGCTCATAAAAGGGCTCGCGTTTGCGGCGCCATGCCTTTTGAGGCAGGGCTTGTTGCTTGGTCGATAAGCCCGCTGACTATCTAACCGTTATTTAGGGGGCACCCGCATGAACTTTGGCCTGAGTTTGAGCGCACTTTTTCTTAGCATTCTGGGGGTTGCACTGTTGTCGAACTCCGATCCGTTGACCGAGCTGCTGCTCATTAATGCCGGAGCGCAATGTGTGCTGTTTGTGCTGGTGGCCTGCGTGCCTTTTTGGCGCACCGGGCGTATGTCTTACGTCGATATTGCCTGGCCCTTTGGTGTTGCGCTGATTGGCTTGCAGATCATTTTATTTGCCGACGGTGATGTGGTCAGGCGCATGCTGGTGGGGGTCGTGTATCTGTTTATCGGCCTGCGCATGGGCGTGGGGGCGGTCACCATGGGTAAGAAAACCGGCGTGATTTTCAAGACCGAGTTTCCACGCTATCAGTACCGACGCATGGTGCTGGAGCAGCACGGTAGCCGCCACATCAAACTGCATATGCTCGCAGAGATTCTGGCACAGGGCATTGCTAATGCTTCGGTGCTGGCCTTACCGGGGTTTCTGATGGCCATTAATAGCTCTGGCGCCATTGCGCCGCTTGAAATCGTGGGGCTTTCGATTTGGCTAGTTGCCTATATTCTGGAATCCGTTGCCGACACCCAGAAACTGCTGTTTATTTCCAAGAACCCAAAAGGAGTGTGCAATATTGGGCTGTGGCGCTTCAGCCGGCACCCCAACTATTTCAGCGAATGGCTGGTATGGACTGGCTTGGTGTTGGCGTCGATACCCTCGTGGCTCGCACTGCAATCGAGTGAGACCTTATGGATTTGGCTGGTATTGGGTGTTGGTGCGCTGTTAGCGTCGGTGATGCTCTATATCACGCTGGTGTATCTGACCGGTGCGAAACCGGCGGAGTATTACTCGGTGCGAAAACGCCCTGAGTACAAACGGTATCAGGAACAAACCAGTATGTTTTTCCCCTGGTTTCCCAAAGCCTGAAAAGCGGATTAATTGTGCGAGTATTGGGTGTTGGTTGTATTGCTTGCCATCAAAAGCTCGCGATAGGTAGTTGGCCCTGCTGACAGTGGTGCTTTTGGACCTGTGTCACAAAAAATATGTTTCAGAAGCTGTTTAGCGTGTAAAACTACCGTTTGTCGCCGTTAACTGTATTTGCGTAAAAGCTTACGTACACACTGGCTTACTCCTCAAAAGTGCAGGTGAATGCAGATGGAAATGATCAGCGGTGATCTTGGTCCTTATGAACGCTTGGCCCAGCAGTATGACTGGGTGTACGCCAACACGCATGAGTTAAAGTCCGTCGCTTATCGATTGCGTAGCCCGCAGCTGACCCAAAACATCGACGCGCATGATGCCTATGCGCATCACATACTGCTGCGACATGTACGCTCAGGGAAAACCTTAGCAGCCAGTCGCATCATCGCGCGTCAAGACGTACCCTCAGGTAATCGTTTGCCATTGGAATATGCCATGAGCAGTACTTTTTCCCCATTGCCTGGCAGCCCTGTGCCCGCTGCTGTAGCAAGCGTAAGTGAAATGTCGAAGATACACCTTGATACAGAACTCATGCGCAGTTTGCAGGAAGATGAGGATCTCATTGCTTTAGCATTGAATCTCGGCGCATATGCCTTGGCACGGCTGTTGTTTCACGACTACTTGCTGGTGTCGTTACCGATTCGACAGTTCAAGCAATTCCGCGCGCAGGGTTTAAAATACGAATATGCAGGAGAGTTGCAGTATTTTGATGAACAGGAGGCGACTTTCTATTTGGATTTAAGTCGTGATATTCCGATACAAAGCCCTCTACACGCCTGGCAACAGGTGATTTCGGAGCAATTTGCGCCCTACGCTAATATGCCCATTCTGCAAGAGCGCGAAGCCCAATAGCGCCAGCAGGCCAAAATAGTAGGAAAAAAGGACGCGTCTATTTTTTACTTTGCCTGTTGTACTGTGTTTTCGCGACCACGTTTAGTGTCCGAAGTCAGATGCCAAGCGTCCGACGGGACTGCTAGCTACTGAGGAGCCACCAATGCAAACTTCTACACTGCGCACGGCGCTTTTGTTGTTGCTGCTGTTTGCCGGCGCGGCCAAGGTGTTGGCCGAGCCGGTCTGGATTGATGTCCGCTCGGCGGCCGAGCACCGGGTGAAACATATCGAAGGTGACCCGCGTATTTCGCATACCGAGATCGTTGCGCAAGTCTCGCAGTTATTCCCTGACAAGACGACCGAGATCCATCTCTATTGTGCCGCCGGAGTGCGGGCGGCCAAAGCCAAACGCGCGTTGGAGGCCGCCGGTTATACGCAGGTAAGCAATGCTGGCGGTATTGATGATGCGATCAGCGCGCGGGGGTTGTAGGGCATCCCCTTCCGCCTTCCATCCAGCGCTTCCCGCCTAAGTGAATTTCAGGTCTGGCTGGCATTGCTCCTGATTGCTTCAGCCACTACTTCCTAATCCTTCACCCAACTGGCGGCGCGTTTTACTGCTGCCAGTTCTTCGGATATCCGCAAACTTTGCTCGGCATAGGTGAGGGCCAGGCGGGTTTTCTGCTCTGCTATGCGCTGGTAACTCAGGGCGTCGACGCGGGCCAGAGCTTCGAGGCCCTCTATCAACGCAATGATCACTTCTTTCATTGCTGCGCCATCGCGACAAATGGCGTCAAAGGCCTGGTCAAACAGGTGTGTTTCTGGCCGGTCGGGAATATATATGTGGGGATACAGCGTGTGCGAAGCCTTGTGTCGTCGAGCTTGATGCCAGAGGGTGAGCAGGCTGACATGGGAGCGAATAATCGCCACCGCCGTGCCGGGGTCGTTGACTGCTGGTGACAGCGCCCGGCTGGCAATTTCAGACAGCACCACGAGACCAAAAGACGGGTCTTCATCAAAAGTACGATGCTTGGCGATGACGCAGGCTTTGCGTAATACCGCGGCGGCCTGTTCTGGCTCGGGGGCTTCGCCGGAATTCTGTGTTAAATAGGCGACAGGCTTGCCGGGCAGTACAAAATCACCGGGTAGTACGCTGAGATAAATAGC
>JAWWBW010000078.1:0-12112 GCA_033720775.1 Oleiphilaceae bacterium
TATGCTGTCTCGATTGAGGCGGACGCGGGGGTGTCCGGTGCACATGGTGGTGATCATGCGATCTATCCGGACTGTCGCCCTGAGTTTGTCGCCAAAATGGCTGCGGTCTCGAAAGTAGCCAATTATCAGGCGGTGGATGTTATCGCGCCCTATCTTGCTTTGGATAAAGCGCAGATTCTTCGGCGCGGACTTGCGATGGGTTTGGACTACGCCGAGTCCTGGACCTGTTACAAGGGGCGGGAAAAGGCATGTGGAACCTGCGGTGCCTGCCACGAGCGGCTTGAAGCCTTTGACTTGAATCAGCAACAAGACCCCTTGGCGTATGAGTCCTGAACAACCTCACGTTGGCGATAAACCGGTTGCCGAGGCTTGCTTGCGTAATCAGCAAGCGATTTTTGACACGATAATCAGACATTATCCACAGCAAGCCCGTGTGTTTGAAATTGGCACCGGTACGGGGCAGCACGGCGCGCACTTTCTAAAAAACAGGCCCGACCTTTTTTGGCATGGTAGTGATCTTGAGGAGACTTTGGTGGGGGCCCGGTTATGGTTACAGGAGCTTGGAGCGGATGACAATTGGACGCTTTCTGTATTAAACGTCAACCGGCGGGATCAGTGGCCTCAGGCACACACCTATGATCGTGTCTACATGGCCAATACCTTGCATTTCGTCTCAGAAATCACTGCCGTAAACATGCTCGAATGTGCGAGGCATGCAATAGGATCCAGTGGTGTAATCCATATATATGGCCCTTTTAATCGTAATGGCCGCTATACGAGTGAAGGTAATAGGCAGCTCGATGCCTGGTTGCAAACCCGAGACCCCACGAGTGGTATTAAAGACCTGGCATGGGTCGGTGAACAGGCACGGCGCACCGGTTTGCGTCTCTCGGTAGAACACAATATGCCGGCCAATAATTTGTGTTTAGAGTTGATTCCTGAAGAGCAGGCGACGCCATGACAACTTATGTTATCGGAGATTTGCAAGGCTGTTACGAGCGTCTTACCTGTTTGCTTGAAACATTGCGCTATTCCCCCTCGCGAGACGAGATCTGGTTGGCCGGAGATCTGGTCAATCGTGGCCCCGAATCACTGGCCTGTCTAACATGGGCTCGGGAGCATGCAGCACGCGTGGTCCTGGGGAATCATGACCTGCATTTGCTGGCCTTGTATTACAGCTTTAACGAGCCGCAAAAAAGCAGCGATACGCTGGAAGAGATCCTGGGGGCTCCCAACGTTAATGAGTTGATGGAGTGGCTCAGGGTGCAACCGGTGTTGCACTACGATTCTGTACGAGAGCTCTGTCTCGTTCACGCGGGTATTCCTCATATTTGGTCTGTCGCGAGGGCGCGAGAGTTGGCCTCGGAGCTTCATGCCTGTTTGAAGGGCGATGACTATCACAGCTTTTTTTCGGGGATGTATGGTAATCGGCCTGCGTGCTGGTCTGAGGAGCTACAGGGTCAGGAGCGCTTGCGGGTGGTGACCAATTACTTCACGCGGATGCGCTTCGTAACGGAAGACGGCACGTTGGATTTTGCTGCTAAAGAAGGGCTTGATGCGGCGCCTCCGGGCTTTGCGCCATGGTTCCATTATGCGAGAAACGATCACACTCGTATTGTGTTTGGGCATTGGGCCGCCTTACAGGGGCAGACGGGTAACGATCAGTTTTGGGCAACCGACACAGGCTGTGTTTGGGGGGGGGCTTTGACTGCGATTGATGTGGACACAGGTGAGCGAATTCATTGTGAATGTTGAGCGTCGAGCAAGGCTCGCCCGTTGGGCGCTGGTGATTGCCGCCTTGGCAGGTATGTTGGCGGTGATGTTGGGCGCTTTTGGCGCCCACGGACTGCGCAGTTCATTGTCGCCAAAAATGATGCAGGTATATTTGACCGCTGTGGAATATCAATTTATCCATAGTCTATTTTTGCTGGCTATGGGGGCGTTGTTGGCAAGTACTTGCCAACTTGCCTGGCGTTGGGCAGTCTGTGCTGTTTATGCGGCGTCATTTGGCTTGTTGGTGTTTTGTGGTAGTCTCTACGCCTTGGTAATGTCAGGTGTGAGTGCCCTCGGGATGATCACTCCCCTCGGAGGTCTGGCATTTATTGTCGCCTGGTTTAGTTTGGCCTTATCCGTCTGGTTGGGCCGTCAGTCTGATCGCAATCTATCAGAATAAAGAGTATTCATGCAGATTATCTTAAACGGCGAAGCTTACGAGCTCGACGCGAAGTCTTCCATTGCTGATTTGTGTGTGCGCCTGCAACTTGAGGGCAAGCGTTTTGCGGTTGAAGTGAATCGCGAGATTATTCCTCGTGGTGAGCACGCGACGTTCATGCTGAAAGAACAAGACCATGTAGAAATTGTACAAGCTATTGGTGGCGGTTAAGGGGCGAGCAAGTTGGAGAATCAAATATGACAGTAACGCGAAGCGATCGGCCGTTGGAAATTGCCGGCCGCGTATATCAGTCCCGCTTGTTGGTGGGTACGGGTAAGTACAAAGATCTGAATGAAACGAAAGAAGCGATTGAAGCAAGCGGGGCTGAAATCGTGACGGTTGCAGTGCGGCGTACCAACATCGGACAGAATCCGGATGAGCCCAATTTGCTAGAGGTGATATCGCCCGAGCGCTATACCATTTTGCCCAACACGGCCGGATGTTACACCGCAGAAGATGCAGTACGTACCTGTCGTTTGGCGAGGGAGTTGCTCGATGGGCACGACTTGGTGAAGCTTGAAGTTCTGGGCGACCAAAAAACCTTGTACCCCAACGTGACCGAAACTCTCTCGGCAGCCGAAACGCTGATCAAGGATGGTTTTAAAGTCATGGTCTATACCACGGATGACCCTTTAATTGCCAAGCGACTTGAAGAGATGGGTTGCGTTGCCGTGATGCCTTTGGGGGCGCCGATTGGGTCGGGCCTGGGAATTACTAACCCCTACAACATTCGGCTGATTCTGGAGCAGGCGCAAGTGCCCATCTTGGTTGATGCTGGGGTCGGTACTGCCTCAGATGCGACGGTGGCAATGGAGTTGGGGTGTGATGGGGTGCTTATGAATACGGCGATTGCGGCAGCGCAACAGCCGGTTCGAATGGCGCGAGCAATGAAATTGGCGGTGGAGTCCGGGCGTGAAGCCTGGTTGGCAGGGCGGATGGCTAAGCGCCTCTATGCGTCGGCCTCTTCTCCTCTCGAAGGCTTAATCTGATTTTCACATTCAGCTCTCCGCATATATAAGAGAGAGTAATAGGAACGCGAGTTATGGCAGAGCAACGCAAATCGAAATCCAATCGGCGTCAGGACATTCTGCAGGCTCTGGCGAAAATGCTGGAAAGGCAGCCTGGTGCGCGAATTACAACCGCTAAACTGGCCAAAGAAGTCGGCGTGACAGAGGCGGCGCTATACCGCCACTTTCCCAGCAAGGGGAAAATGTTTGAGGGCCTGATCGAATTTATTGAAGAAGCCGTGTTTACCCGTATTACGCGGATTAATCAGGAGACCGCTGTTGGCTTGGAGCGGCTGCAAAAGATTTTGACTCTGGTGCTTGCTTTCAGTGAAAAGAACCCTGGTATGTGCCGAATTATGATGGGTGACGCGCTGGCGGGAGAAAATCCCAAGCTGCAACAAAGGGCTGCGCAGTTCTTTCAACGTCTGGAAACAGAGCTGCGGCAGGTCATTCGCGAAGCGGAAATACGCGAAAAGAAGACCTGCTCTTTGCCGGGTATGGCGGGTGCTAATCTGCTTTTGTTAAACGTGGAAGGTCGCATTCATCAATATGTGCGTACCGAATTCAAACAGTCGCCGACGCAAGGTTGGTCGGCACACTGGCCTTTGCTGGCGAATGGTTTATTCCAGTAGGGCATCAAGGGTGTCATAGATTGCTGGAGTACTAATCAGAATATCATTGCCATAGAGGCACGGGGGGAATCCTTCCGGAACGGGGTTGAAGTGACCGCATCGCGCGCCTGCTTCGAGCGCGATTAAGCGCGCGGCAGCAAAATCCCATGGGCTCAGTGACTCAAAATAAGCATCGAGACGACCACTCGCCACCCAGCAAATATCCATTGCCGCCGAACCAAGGCGGCGAATGTCCTGACAATGCATCAGTATTTTTTCAACGCGTTTAAGTAGCATTGGGACAGTAGATTTTTCGTAGGGAAAGCCCGTTGCAACGAGTGCCTTGCTCGCATCTGTAAGGCCGCTTGGACGTAGCGGTTGATCGTTGAGCGAGCTTCCCTGGCCGAGTACCGCGCGGTAACACTCATTCAGGAAGGGGTTGTATACCACGCCGGCCTGTACTTCTCCTTTCATGGCAAATGCGATTGAAACGGCGACCATGTTTTGACCGTGCGCATAGTTCACCGTGCCGTCGATAGGGTCGATAATCCAGATGGGTTGTTCCAGGTCCGCGGCTTGACTGCGGTCGGTATATGTCTCTTCTGACAATATACGGTGGTCCGGAAAGCGTGCTTTGATACGCGCGATGATCATCTGGTCCGCGGCTTTATCGGCATTCGTTACAAGCTCTTGCTGGCCTTTATAGCTCTTTTGTACCAAACCTTGCTGGCGTTGTTCTGCAATCATCGCCCCGGCTTCAAGTGCTGCCTGCGAGGCGAGTTCGGCGGCGTCTTTAATCAATTTTTGCAAGATGCTTTCTCCCTATTGTGATCGCGCTGCATTGTATCACCTGTGATGGTCAGAGTGCGGTGTAGCACAAAAAATGGTGGTGCAGGTTTACAGGTAGTGCACACTGGCGTTAGGATTGACTCTATGAAAATATCACTTGCACCTTTGAATCCTATCGCATCGCCTGAGCATCAAGCTTCAGTAGCGCCTGCGTGTGTGCATGGTGTATGGCAGTTCTGGTTTTATTTTATGTGCGCAACCAGACTGCACTCCTGATTTTATCGGGGCAGTTTGGTTGACCGAGCTGCCCTCCGGAAAAACGTAAAAAAACCCGGTGAGTAGCTCCACCGGGTTTTTTACGTTTAAGAGGACGAAAACATGTTGGATCAGGAATCGTGTCCGATAAAAACAATTGGGCCGGCTGCGACGGTGGAGGTAGTTCCGATGCCTGCACCATCGGCGCTGAAAGAACAGTTGCCATTAAATATGGCGATGCAACGACAGATAGCCGAGCATCAAAATGCCGTTAAGGCCATTCTGTCAGGGCAGGATCACCGCTTGTTGGTGATTACGGGACCCTGTTCTTTGCACTGTGAAGACGCAGCGCTCGAATACGCCCGGCGTCTGAAGTTGTTGCAGCAAAAGGTCGAAGACCAATGCCTGCTGGTCATGCGTGCTTATCTCGAAAAACCACGCACGACTGTTGGCTGGAAAGGTTTGTTGTATGCACCGGATCTTAGTGAAAACTGTGACCTCGCGAAGGGCGTGGAGACCAGTCGTCGCTTGTTGTTGAAGCTGGCCGATATTGGTGTGCCCTTGGCCACCGAAGCGCTTAATCCATTGGCCTTCCATTACATTGACGATCTTATTTCATGGGTAGCCATTGGCGCGCGTACCTCGGAGTCGCAGATTCATCGCGAAATGGTCAGTGCTCTTTCGTGTGCGGCAGGGTTCAAGAATGGTACGGCAGGGCAAGTGAATATTGCCGTGCATGCTATGCAGGCATCGTCGCGGCCCCATACGTTTTTGGCTGCCGATGAGCAGGGGCGCATGGCGGCGGTCACGAGCACTGGGAACGATGCGGTGCACTTGGTGATGCGAGGCGGTGCTGGTCGTTCTAACTATGATGCAGAAAGTGTGGCATTAGCGGCTAAGGCTATGCATCAGGCGGGATTCGAGCCGGCATTAGTGGTTGATTGCAGTCACGAAAACTCGGGTAAAGATCATCGTCGACAGGCCGGAGTTGTTAGTGAGGTTCTGCGGCAAGTTGCAGCGGGCCAAGACGCAATTAAAGGTCTGATGCTCGAAAGTCATTTGCAAGAGGGGCGACAGGCGATAGGGGATACGCTGGATTACGGTGTGTCGATTACCGATGCCTGCATAGGCTGGACAGAAACAGAAGCATTGGTGACCGAGATGGCCGCGTCGCTTTCAATGCGAACCGTTGCGCCGGAGTGTTAGTCTCCGGCGCTATTCGCTCTAGCTCTGTTCGCGAGCGATCGCACGATAAGCGATATCGTCGCGATAAAACATGCCTTGCCAGTCAATTTGGCGGGCCAATTCATATGCGCGACTTTGGGCTTCGGTGACATTGTCCCCCAGTGCGGTTGCGCATAGTACACGACCGCCAGCTGTGCATACCTTGCCATCTTCCAGCTTGGTACCTGCGTGAAAGACTTTTTTGCTGAGATCTTGTGCTGTATCGAGGCCGGATATGGCGTGACCCTTTTCATAACTGCCCGGATAGCCTCCGGCTGCCAGCACAACACCCACGGCCGCGCGAGAGTCCCAGTTGGCCTCTGCACAGTCTAGTTTGCCGTCCAAAGCTGCATTACAAAGTTCGACCAGATCCGATTGCAATCGCATCATGATTGGTTGCGTTTCGGGGTCGCCAAAACGACAGTTATATTCGATCACTTTCGGGCTGCCATCTGCCATAATCATCAGGCCGGCATACAGGAACCCCGTGTAGTCATTACCTTCGGCGGCCATACCTGCGATGGTGGGTTCGATGACTTCTTGCATGATGCGGTCGTGAATTTCAGGCGTTACCACTGGTGCCGGTGAGTAAGCGCCCATGCCTCCCGTGTTGGGGCCGGTGTCGCCATTGCCTACGCGTTTATGGTCCTGACTCGTGGCCATGGGCAGAATATGTTTGCCGTCAGCTATCACAATGAAGCTGGCTTCTTCTCCATCTAGAAATTCTTCGATGACCACGCGACACCCCGCCTCACCAAAAGCGTTCCCGGACAGCATATCGCGCACGGCAGCCTCAGCCTGTTCGAGTGTCTCAGCAACGATAACACCTTTTCCGGCAGCCAGGCCGTCGGCCTTGACGACGATGGGGGCGCCTTTTTCGCGCAGATAGGCGAGTGCCGGTTCGACTTCGGTAAAGTTCTGATAGTCAGCGGTTGGAATCTGATGGCGTGCGAGAAAGTCTTTGGTAAAGGCCTTGGAACCTTCGAGCTGTGCTGCGCCGCGGCTTGGACCAAAGCAGCGTAAGCCTCGCTGTGAGAAAAAGTCGACAACACCGTCTACGAGAGGCGCTTCTGGGCCAACGATGGTTAAAGCTACCTGCTCCTGCTCAGCGAAATCAGCCAGGGCCGCAAAATCCATTACATCGATAGCAACATTTTGCAGTTTATCTTCAATCGCCGTGCCGGCGTTGCCTGGTGCAACAAAAACGGCGCTGACTTGAGGGTTTTGCGCGGCTTTCCACGCCAATGCGTGTTCCCGGCCGCCGCTGCCTATGACCAATATTTTCATGACGATACCTAACTAACTGCTTGCGAAGAGATGCCTTCTTTCTGGGCGCGGCAAGCATACCTTATTCGGGCGGCAAGTTGAATGTCGTGTGATTGCTCAGGCGGAATTGGCAAGCTGTTCGAGCTTTTCGCGGAGTTTGCCTTCAATTGGCACCGCTTTGGTAGAGGACTTGTCCATCAGTACAAAGGTATTAGATGCTTCGGCGATCACCGTATTGCTGCCTTCGAGGAAAATGGTCTGCTCCATTCTGCAGCTGGTATTCCCGATGCGCATGACCTTGGTGTGAATTTCGAGTGTTTCGTTAAGGTAACTGGGGCGGCGATAGTTGATATTGGTGTTGACTAGGGTTAGCGCGAGATCGAGTTTTGAAAAAAACTCGATCGCGTTATAGGTCTCGAATAAGGCCCAGCGGGCTTCTTCAAGAAATTCTATATAGCCAGAATTGTTAAGGTGACCGTGCTGATCTAAATGATAACCGCGGACTTTGATACGAATGTAATCAGTCAACTGTCTGTCCTCCCAAGCGAGCTACTGAGTGTAGCGGCTTGGAAGAACTTAGGAAAGGGCTGAATTAGTGGCGGAAATGGCGCATGCCCGTGAAGACCATAGCCATATTGTGCTCATCGGCAGCGTCAATGACCTCCTGGTCCCGCATTGAACCACCGGGTTGGATCACACAGCTTATGCCCACTTTTGCTGCATTGTCGATGCCATCTCTAAATGGAAAGAAGGCATCTGAAGCCATCACCGAGCCCGGTACTTCGAGACCGGCATGTTCCGCTTTGATCGCGGCAATGCGCGCGGAATTGACGCGGCTCATTTGCCCTGCGCCTATACCAATCGTGCGTTGATCCTTGCCATAAACGATGGCATTGGATTTAACCATTTTGGCCACTTTCCAGGTAAATAGGAGATCCCTGATTTCGTCTTCGGTTGGTTGACGCTTGGTGACGACCTTCAGCTCGCTTGCGCTGACCATACCCATATCGCGTTCTTGAATCAGCAGTCCGCCATTGACGCGCTTGAAGTCCCATGCGGCCTCGGCATTTTTCCAGTAACCACAGGTTAACAGGCGCACGTTTTTCTTGCTGGCGACGATCTCGCTGACGCCTTCATCCACTTCAGGAGCGATAATGACTTCGACAAACTGTCGCTCGATGATGGTTTTAGCGGTTGTTACGTCCAGGCTGCGGTTGAAAGCAATGATGCCGCCAAAAGCGGATTCGGTATCCGTGGCGTAGGCGAGTTCATAAGCTTGCAGCAGGCTGTCAGCCGTTGCAACGCCACAAGGGTTGGCATGCTTGACGATAACGCAGGCCGGTTCTTCAAACAGTTTAACGGTTTCAAGTGCCGCGTCGGTATCAGCAATGTTATTAAAGGATAACTCTTTACCCTGCAGTTGTCGGGCGCTGGAGACTGAAGCTTCCTGCAGATTTTTCTCAACATAGAAGGCACTCTTCTGGTGAGGGTTTTCACCGTAGCGCATATCCATTTGCTTGTTGAAGTTCAGGTTTACCGTGCGCGGGAAGTCTTCGTTGCCGCCGGGTACGCGTCGGCCAAAGTAATTGGCGATGGCGCTGTCGTAAGCGGCAGTATGTTCATACGCTTTGATGGCCAGATCAAAACGCGTAGCCAGAGAGGTTGCGCCATTGTTTTGTTCGAGTTCATCGAGTAGCGCGCTGTAGTCACTGGCGTTGACAACGATGTTGACATAAGCATGGTTTTTGGCCGCCGCGCGTACCATGGTTGGGCCGCCAATATCGATATTCTCAATGGCATCTTCCAGTGAGCAGTCGGGTCGGGCCACGGTTTGCTCGAAGGGGTACAGATTCACAACCACCATATCGATGGCGCGAATATCGTGAGCTGCCATTACCTCATCGTCTTGTCCACGTCGCCCCAGAATGCCCCCGTGCACTTTGGGATGCAGCGTTTTTACCCGGCCATCCATCATTTCCGGGAAGCCGGTATAGTCCGACACTTCTATCGCCGGAATACCGCTTTCTTTGAGGAGTTTGAAGGTGCCTCCGGTGGAAAGAATTTCGATGCCGCGAGCGTGAAGTGCCTGGGCGAACTCGACGATGCCGGTTTTGTCGGACACGCTGATAAGAGCGCGACGCACTGGAACTAATTGGCTGCTGTCATTCATTACGTTAAGTAGACCTGGATCGTAGTTTATAAAGACAAAAGGGCGAGTGTTGGATACTCGCCCTTTACGTACAAAGGATTTTGCTTAGAGAAGACCGTACTGCTTCAATTTTTTGCGCAGCGTGCCGCGGTTCAAGCCCAAAAGCGCAGATGCTTTGGTTTGATTGTTGCGCGTGTACTTGAGCACTTGCTCGAGCAGGGGGGCTTCTACTTCGGACAGCACCAGCTGATAGACGTCGCTAACAGGCGCGCCATCCAGTTGTTCAAAATAATTGCTCAGCGTCTGTTCTACGCAGTCACGCAAGGTTGTGCCACCACCGATTGCTGTCTGTTGGTTTTGTTGCTCTTGTAGTTGTGGATTATCAGCAAGCGTTTCTGGATTCATGCGGCTTTTTCCTCTTGGTTTAATTGTTGCTCAAATAGGCGGTCAATCGCCATGAGCTGTTCTTCTGGAGATTCAATCTTGTTGAATGCTTTGCGGAAAGGCTCGTGTTCCGGACGGGTTTTAAGGTACCAGCCGACGTGTTTACGAGCGATGCGAGGCCCCATTACCTCGCCGTAGAATTCGTGCAGGGCGCTAACGTGCCCGCGCATAATGTGATGAATGTCGTGTGTGCGGCGTGCAGGGCGATGCTTGCCGTGGCGCAGATAGTAATTGATATCATCAAAGATCCAAGGCTGTCCTTGCGCTGCGCGCCCAATCAACAAGCCATCAGCTCCGGTGTAGTCGAGCACAAACTTGGCTTTCTCTGGGCTGGTAATGTCGCCGTTGGCAAGCACGGGGATGCCCAGTTGGGATTTTACTTCGGCAATGGTGTCGTATTCAGCATCCCCTTTGTAGGCACAAGCCCTAGTGCGGCCATGAATCGCAATTGCCTGTATGCCGCTTTGCTCTGCCATGCGGGCAATCACCGGAGCGTTGCGATGGTCGAGGTCCCAACCGGTGCGCATTTTGAGTGTAACTGGAATGTTTACTGCGGCGACAACCTCTCTAAGGATATCGGCGACGAGGCTCTCATCCTTCATTAGCGCAGAGCCTGCGGCCTTATTGCATACTTTTTTCGCTGGGCAGCCCATATTAATGTCGATGATTTGTGCGCCCATCGCTTCATTCAGACGAGCCGCCTCAGCCAGCATTTGCGCATCACCCCCGGCAATTTGAACCGAGATCGGGCCTTGTTCGCCCTTATGATCCAGACGGTTTT
Organism: Oleiphilaceae bacterium; assembly: GCA_033720775.1. GTDB lineage: Bacteria > Pseudomonadota > Gammaproteobacteria > Pseudomonadales > Oleiphilaceae > PZPK01. Next base: position 10,739 of record JAWWBW010000078.1, read on the forward strand.
TGGATTTGCGAGTATTCCAGAAGGACGGATCGGCAATCACCATTTCTGATACTGCCAGCGCGGCACCGTGAGTGCGGCACAGTTGGCGAAATGGCCGGTCGGTCACGCCTGCCATAGGCGCCAGAATCAGCGGGTTGTCCAAGGTGTATGGGCCGATGCGTAGCATAATGATTTTGCTTGGCTATGTTTGGTCTGGATGGGCGTGTAAAGGCCGTTAACGCAGAAGTTAACGTGCCGCCCGGCGCGTTTTAAAGGGGGGTAATGATACTCGCAGCGTCGAGCGTATTGAAGCCATAAATGGCAGATTTTTTTGGTTATATTTTGTGCGGATTGGTTGACAAGTGAGCGCTTAATTGTTCTGCAGTTGGCTGTTATTTGTCCTTTTTTCGCGAGGGAAAAATCGCAGTTCATAATTAACCGCTTCTTTGCCTGGATCCATTAGCTCAAGGGAGATGTGAATGGCTTTCTCTGGGGGCATTTCGTTCCAGGAAAGAATATCGGGAGTCAGATATTCTTCGGGTTTAATCCGCCGCTGTGCCACGATATTGTTGTTGATATCAGAGAAGTACAGTGCGATATCCGGGAAGTCTTGTGCAAAGTCTGCTTCGTTGACGATAACGGTGTCGATAATGAGTGCCTGTCTGGCGGTGGGGTGACTGCGCACCACAAGGTTCTGGCTGCTGATCTTGCTGATGTCGGACAACTCGGGGAGTTCGCATTTCAGCCATTCGCAGGCTTTAGACATGACCGTTACAAAATGCGGATATTTGGCAAATTTTTCATAGTGAAACCAGCTTGCCTGCGCAATAAGAACTAATACCAGAGCTAGACACACCAGTGTTAGCAGGCCTCTTAGCAGCCAATGGCCCTTTTTCTCCTGTTCCTGCTCATAGAAGAAATGCGCGGGTTCTTCAGCGGGTTTGCTGAATTCATTGGTGTACTGTTCGGGTTCGGCTGCAATAAAGGACTCTTCAGGTTCCTCTAGCTCATCACCAAAATGGGGTTCTTTGCGTGGAGAGTCCTCTTCCAGTTCGTCAAGAATGTTTTGGGTCCAGCTTTCGTCTTCTTTGGTGCTTTGCTCAGATGATTCATCGACTTCTGTTTTATAGGGATCGGCCGGTTTGCTGTCGTCGAGTTCCAGGAACGAAGTACTGAACTCGTCGGAGATAATGGATCTTTCCTGATCTTCCTGATCTGCATCAGGATCATCCTGAATCAGCTCATCATCCTGAGCATCCTGGTGTGTCTCATTATTAATGTTATCGTTGATGTCGGAGATGGATTGTTCGAGTTCTACAGGGGGTGGTGTTGGCTCGTCGGGATTGATTTCGCCTTCGTGATTGACACTCACGCCGTAGGCGATCGCATCAAAAA
>JAWWBW010000079.1:0-12087 GCA_033720775.1 Oleiphilaceae bacterium
ATCATCAGCAAGCCTTTAAAAATGACATCATTGAAAGCGTGTGCGACTGCGCCATTTAGCGCGACGGCTGTTCCGATACCAATACCGACGACCATAAAGCCGATCTGGTTGATCATACTGTAGGCCAATACTCGGCGAAGGTCGTTTTCGATTACTGCATAAAAAATCGGGAAGCAGGCCATGGTGACACCAATCCAGACGAGAATTTCTTCGCCTGGAAACCCCCGGGCAAAAGCATATACCGCTACTTTTGTAGTAAATGATGCCAAGAAAATCGTGCCGGTTGGCGTGGCCTCAGGGTATGCGTCCGTCAGCCAGTTGTGTACAAAAGGGAATGCGCATTTGATGCCAAAGGCGAGGAAAATCAGCCAGGCGCCAATCGATGCAATGCCCTCATGATTGAGGCTAATTTCATTGAAAAGCAGGCTGTTGGTGACCTGGGCCAATATTAATAAGCCAGCCAACAATAATACTCCCGACAGCACTTGCACGATTAGATAGCGGATACCTGACGAGTAGGCGCGGTCTGTACGTCGTGCCCATACAAGAAATACCGAGGTGAGCGCGAGAAGTTCCCAAAAAACAAACAACGTCAGCAAGTCGCCGGCAAAAACGGCGCCGACAGCGCTGGCCGCGTAAGCCAAACCGGCCACATGCTGCACCGTGTCTTTGACGTGGAGGGCATACACGATGGCTATAAACGATGCCAGATGAAACAGGTATCCAAACATGAGGCTAAGCTTGTCAATGCGCACGGGTTCCAGTGCATAGCCCATGAATTCAAGTGACCAGAAAATGCCTGGTTCAAGCGCCATTAGATTGAGTGCGCCAACAATCGGTGCCAACAACATCAGTATATTGCGTAGCCAGCCTCGCAATAGTATTGCTGCAAGAGCGCCAAGTAGAAGCGGTAAAAACGGTGGGAGAAGCATGAGGCTATTCATCGTAGTAATCTTCCCCGCGCATCAAAACTTTCCGCATTTCTTTTGCGATTAAAACAAGTATCACACAGCCAACAAACCCATAGATGGCATAAAACGCGGGGATGTTCTCCCAGTCGTGATATATATGCCGGTGCACTACAAAGTCGACGATAACCAGCAAAGCACAGATGACGTAGAAGACTTTAAGAATCTTGCTGATATTTTCTGGCTTATCGAAAAAGCCGCTTGGTTCATGCTGCTCATCCATTTAGCCTTCTCCATTCGCTTGCGTGCTAACACCGGGGATCATATTGATCAGCTCAATCAAGGGTTGTGGGTAGAAAAACAGTAACAAGCACCCAATAGACGTTACGCCGATTGCGATGAGACAAGGAAGCGGGGCTTCTTTGGTTTCAGACCACGACCAACTGCTGTTGCCCTCGGTCGCGCTGTTGAAAAACGCTTTAATGGGAATGGGCAGCAGGTAGGCGATATTCAGCAGAGAGCTGATCATCAGCACCGCTACAATCACCAATTTGTCAGCCTCTAATGCACCTATGGTTAAAAACCATTTACTCCACGTGCCAGCCATCGGAGGGAGCCCGATAATACTAATGGCGCCAATCGCGAACGCGGCCATGGTGAGTGGCATTTTCCGGCCCAAACCGACCATATCGCTAATATTCTTTTTATGGCTGGCCACCATAATGGCCCCTGCACAGAAAAACAGGGTTATTTTGCCAACAGCATGGGTGGCAATATGCAGGGCCGCACCTGCTGCAGCTACGGATGACGCGAGCAATGCACCGACAACAATATAGCTAAGCTGACTAACCGTGGAATAGGCGAGTCTTGCTTTGAGGTTGTCTTTTGTCATCGCGATACACGAAGACAACAGAATAGTGGCGGCACCGATGTATAGCATTACATCCGTCGTTGCCAAATCCTTTAGTTCATCCAGTCCAAAAATATAAATGACAACTTTGAGTATGCTGAATACACCGGCTTTTACGACGGCCACGGCATGCAGTAGCGCGCTAACCGGTGTGGGTGCCACCATGGCAGCAGGCAACCAGCGGTGGAAGGGCATAATGGCGGCTTTACCGATGCCATAGCAGAAGAGGACCAGTAAGATGCCCAGTACCACTTTGTTGTCACTACTATCGAATACACCGCCAGGCTTAAAGTCCAACGTGCCGGCGACACTCCAGGTGCCCAACACAGCCAAGAGCAGAAAGGCAATTGACGTGCTTAATAGTATGCCCAGATAAATGCGACCGCCTTGCTTGGCTGCGTCGTTGCCCGCGTGGGTTACAAGAGGGTACGTAGACAGTGTTAATACTTCATAGAAAACAAATAGTGTTAGCAGGTTGCCCGAGAAGCAGATGGCCATGACTGAACTAATCGCTAGCGCGAAGCAACAGAAAAATCGCGTCTGATTTTGTTCATGATGCCCGCGCATATAGCCGATGGCATAGATGCTTGTAATGATCCATAAGAAACTCGCTACAAGGGCAAACAGCACCCCAAGCGGTTCGACGTCAAAACTGAGACCGATGCCGGGAAAAAGGTCGACTACATGCAAACGCATAGGTGTGCCGGAAAACACCAGGTCGGTAATGGCTAAAACGACGGTAAAAAGGATGCCTGCCGTTGTCAGCGTCACCGCTTCCCTTAAGTTGGGGGATTTTCCGGTGAGTACAACCAGGAACGCTCCAAGCAGTGGAATAAGAATGGAGAGGGCGATCAATTGTGCAGGTTCTACGCTTTGCCAGAGGTTCATTGTGCTACCTCCGTCACCTTGGTCGTTTGAAATAACCATTCGGAGGCACTACCGGCTGCCTCTGTAGTAAGGCTGGTTTCGACTCCAAAATAAATATTGGCGACGACCAGGATCCACATGGGCAACAGCATCAGCCACGGCACTTCTTTGATGTGGGAGTTGTCCTGATCTTCTGGCAGCGACTGGAAGTAAGCGGCTTCAAGAATGCGTCCGATATAGACCACTGCCAGTAGGGATCCTGCCAGTACAAGTACCGCAATGGTCCAATGATTTTGCTCGAGCGCAGCCGTGACCAGATACCATTTGCTGACAAAGCCAACGGTTAGCGGTACGCCAATGATACTGAGGCCGGCTATGGTAAACGCAGCCATGGTCAGAGGCATGCGTTTGCCTAAGCCTGCAAAGGCTTTTATATCGACCGAGCCGACACGATAAAAGACAGCGCCGACAGCCATAAATAAAGCACCTTTCATTAGGGCATGATTAAAAATATGAATGAGGCCCGCCATAAGACCCGTCGCACTTACGAGGCTAATACCGAGCACCATGTAGCCAATCTGGGCGACACTGCTGTAAGCGAGTACGGTTTTGACGTTATTCTGTACGGTCGCCATATATGAGCATTTAAAGATCGCAACAATGGCGAGCACCATCAGGATAAGATCCATCCCCATTTCGTTGAATACGTGATCTGCGCCAAATACGGTAAAGATAAAGCGGATCATCACATACACAGCCACTTTAGTAGCGGTGCTCGCCAGAAATGCGGTGACGGCGGAAGGCGCATGGGTATAGGCTGGTGGCAGCCACGCGTGCAAAGGAAACAGAGCAAGCTTGATACTCACGCCAACCATGATAAAGGCCAGCCCGGTATTAATGGTGCGGCTGCTGTCATACACATGAATACGTTCGGCAAGATCGAGCATGTTCAGAGTGCCGGTTTTCATGTAAAGCATGCCTACGCCTATCAAGATAAACGTGGCGCCAATTGTCCCCATCACCAGATACCTGAAGGCTGCCGTCAAACAGCGACGGTCAGAGGCGAGACTTACCAGTGTGTAGGTGGCGAGTGATGAGATCTCGAGGAAGACAAACAGGTTAAAGGCGTCGCCCGTAATGAGTATGCCCGACAGTCCGGCGAGACACAGCAAGTGCGCGGTATAAAACAGGGCATGTTGCGAGGCGTCTATTTCTTTCTCTGCGCTGTCTTTAGCAAAAAGCAGCACCAAGGTGGAGACCGCTGTGACTGCAAGCAGCACGAAAGCATTGGCGACGTCGACGCGCATCTCGATACCCCAGGGTGGCGCCCAGCCACCTACAGCATAACTGAGCACGCCTTCTGACATGGCTGACATTAATAGCAGCCATGAGGCGGCGCAGGCAAGCCCGCTGGCTAGTGTGGCGAAAGCCCAAGACAACGATGAGCGCCCAAGAACCAGTGCAATGGGGGCTGCAATGAGAGGAATAATTATCGGCAGTACGGCAAGGTGTTGTTCAACCATTAGATGGCATCATCCTTGTTTTGAAATTCGTTTTCTTCAACAGTGCCGTAGGCGCGTTTGATTCTTACGATCAATGACAAACCCACGGCGGTGGTCGCAACACCCACCACAATAGCTGTGAGTATGAGTACATGCGGTAAGGGATTGGAATATTGCGTCACGCCCTCTACCAATATGGGCGCGGTTCCTCCACTCACTTTACCCATCGAGATGTAAAGCATGAAGACGGAGGTTTGAAAGATGTTGAGTCCAACGATCTTTTTCACCAGATTGTTGGCCGAGATGACGATATAAAATCCGGCCATCATCAGAAAGACAACGACCCAGTAATTGTAGTAGTCAAAGATGAAACTCATTGCACGTTGGCCCTCTCAGCCTGGCTGGCAAAGGCATAAAAAATACTCAGCATTACCGCAAATACGGTGATGCCAACGCCCAGTTCTATGATGATGATCCCGTAATGTTGGCCCGCGATGGGGTCAGCCGCGAGCTTGTTGTAGTCAAGAAACTGCCCGCCCTTAAACATGCTATAGAGACCAACGCTGGCATAAAGTAAAACACCGAAAGGAGCGAGTATCTGGAGAAACTTCGGGCCGATAACCGCGAATGAAAGGGGTAGCCCAAATACAAGTGCATAAAGGATGAACGCCGCGGCTGCGATGACCCCCGCCTGGAAGCCTCCACCAGGGCCAAAGTCACCATGAAACTGCACATAAAGCGCAAACAGAATAACCAGCGGAATGAGCAACTTGGCCACTACTCGAAGCACGTGGTGGGCTTTTAAGCCTGATTCAGGTGCATCGCCTACTTCAGAACGGCGGATGCCCAACAACGCGAGTACGCCTATTGCAGCGGCAAAGACCACGACCGTTTCGCCCAGAGTATCAAAGCCTCGGTAACTTGCTAGAACCGAGGTAACCATGTTTGGTAGGCCGACTTCTTTGGGCGACTCTTCGATGTAACGAGGCGCTACATGCTGATGTACAGGGTTGTCAGGGTCGCCAAATGGGGGCATGTCTAAGGTGCCGTATATCAACGCGGCGCCCGTGACGGTTACGACGATAAGAGGAAGTAAAGAGGAATGTTGATTCTTTTTCTCTTTGCGACCTGTTAATGCCAAAGTACCCAGCATAAGAACAGTTGATATCCCGGCGCCCACCGAGGCCTCTGTGAAGGCCACATCAACGGCATCTAGGCTGACAAAAATCAAGGCCGAAAGAAAACTGTAAATACCGAACAGCATCACCACCGCAAACAGGTCTCGCAGAAAGATAACGCGAAGCGCTGTTAGCGCTAACATGGCCAACAAGACCAGATCAATCAATATAGCCATTATTTAGCATCCTCCCCGTGACCCTTGGGTGATTCCGCGAGGCTTAACAAGCCACCGTGTCGTGCTGACTTTGCAAGTGCGTGTGATGCTGTGGGACTGGTAATCATTAAGAAGAGCAGGATGAAAAGTAATTTGGCGGTATTAAGATCAAACGACGTTTGAAGCAGCAAGCCGCCGATGATAAGGATTGCAGCGATCGAGTCGGTAACACTGGCGGCGTGTACCCGGGTAAAAAAGTCGGGAAACTTGAACAGGCCAATGGCGCCACTTAGTCCAAAGAAAACGCCAACAATCAGCAAGGCGCTACTGACAACGTCGAGTATTATCATGTTGATCCAATAGGTTCGTGGATTTAATCGATTGGTGCTGTGTATTCAAAGAAGCGAAGCACGGCGACCATCCCAATAAAATTTATTAACGCATAGACAATAGCGATATCCAGAAAATCGGGTCGCCCGGACAGAAAACCCACAGCCGCAATGAACAAGACCGTTTTGGTGCCGAACATATTGACGCCCAGTATCCTGTCATAAACAGTGGGTGCACTGTAGGCGCGAGCAAGCGCAAGCCCCATGACGACCAGAATGGCGATGCAAATGGCGGCGAGTATTGCGGTCATTGTTGTTTCCATATGCTGGTAATTTTTCTTTCCATCTCGCCCTCTTTAATTTCATCTATCGATGATTTTTGAAGGGCGTGGACGGTAACATGATCGTTTTCGAGATCGACACTCAGCGTACCGGGGGTCAGTGTGATCGAATTGGCGTAAAGTGCGCGCTTACTGGCGGGAATATTATGGGCCGGGATTCTTTCGAGAGTGGGGCTTAATTCAGCTTTGCTGCCCCAGACCAGTTTGGTGACATGTATACTTGAGCTCATGATTTGACCCAGCAGCCAAACCAGATAACGCATCATTCGAGAGCCCGAACTCATGCGTTTTGGCTCCTGATCGACCGTGTCCATTCGTTTCAGTACGTAGACCACCAATGCGACTGAGATTACGCCAAAACTCAGCAGTAAAGGCTGGATATACCCCGATAGCAATAACCAGAACGCGCTAAGAAGAATTGCCCACTTGCCACTATGCATATAGGTTCTTTTATTTAGGTGAGTTTCGAAGATTATAGCAACAAAACAAAGACATACCAGCGATATGCATTATGTGCATTAAGAATTGTTTTCTGGCCTTAGAATCATCGCTTAGCAATTGATCGAATTGATTGCGACTTAACCTGTGGCGATCAATAAACGCACACTGTTGTAGGCGTAATCAGGGAGGGCAATAAGCAAAGCAAGCCGGTTATGCAGACTGATCTTCATTATGGTGCCCTAACCATTCTTCAAAGCACTTTTTAAGGCGATCGGGTTCGATAGGCTTGCTGATGTAATCGTTCATGCCGGATTCAATGCAGCGCTCACGGTCGCCAAGCATGGCATTGGCGGTCATGGCGACGATGGTAACGCTAGTGTGGTGTTCGCCTGCTTCACCAGCTCGCACGCGTTGGGTTGCTTCATATCCGTCCATTTCGGGCATTTGGCAATCCATGAGTACCAGATTGTAGGGCGATTCTCCGTCTGTTTCTCTGAGTAGGCTCAAGGCTTCGTTACCATTATTTGCAATATCGCAGTCAAAGCCCTGTTGTTGAATCATTGTCTTCGCCACGATCTGGTTTACATGATTATCTTCAACTAACAAAATTTTTGGCTGATGTTGTGCCTGGTTAGTATCTGCTTCGTGGTTGGAGGTCGAAATGTTAGCTGGTTTGGATGCTTGCATCGTGTCTTCTATTAATGCCTCATATAACTTTTCAGGAGTGAGCGGCTTGTAGAGGGTTTGAAAAGCATTTTCATCGTTTTTCTTCTGGTCTTTTTCGCCCCCACTGTTTGCCGCTGCAACGACGATGACGTGACCAAAGCCAGCAAGTTGCTGTTGATCCAGTGTTGATAACAGGCTCTGTTCAACCAATAGGGTGCCGTATGGGGCTGGGGTGTATGTTCCCTCCGTTTTTGACATTGCTCGTGCTTCCATGTTCCAGACGCTCAGTTGATTACAGGTCGCTTGAGAAAGTGCGGCATTTTCAAAGTAAACATTTACCTTATGCTTCGAGTTTGGCAGGGCCCGCGCGTTGCCGTTGTGGCTCGGTTTAAGCACTGCGCTAAAGGTGAATGCGCTGCCTTTGCCTGGTTCACTTTCGAGAGAAATGTCACCCCCCATTAGTTGGCAAAGTTTTTTAACGATGGCTAAACCAAGGCCAGTGCCTCCGAACTGTCGGGTGGTCGATACATCCACCTGAGTGAAGGAGCCGAAAATGTGCTTCTGTTTATCTGATTCTATGCCCACGCCGGTGTCGCAAACCTGACAGACAAGTTGATATTCATCGTTGTAAGGCACGACGCTCACGATAATTTTAATTTCACCGTGTTGCGTAAACTTGACAGCATTGTCTAAAAGGTTGGTGAGTACCTGTCGCAAGCGATTTGGGTCGCCTACATAATTGCGATGAGGGAGTTTGGATAAGTCGAGTATGAGTTCGATATTGTTCTGTTGCGCGGCGGTTGAGAGTAGCTCTACCGTTCGTGAAATAAGTTTTTCGAGATCGAAATCTATTGCTTCTATATCCAGTTTGCCGGCTTCTATTTTTGAAAAGTCGAGAATGTCATTTAATAGCGCTAATAATGATTGTGCGCTTGCCAGCGCAAGTTCTGCCTGATGCCTCTCTTTTGGTTGGAGGTCAGCATTTAACAACAAGTTCAACATGCCGATGATACCGTTCATCGGCGTGCGAATCTCATGACTCATGCTTGCCAGAAATTCACTCTTGGCCTGATCTGCCGATTCGGCGCGATCACGTGCTTCAATCAGCGCCTGCTGATCACGCACCCTGTCGTCGATATCCTGCACTGCGCCGAATAATCGCGTACATTTACCCTGCGACATTTCGGCCTGGCCAACCGTCATTACCCAAATAATGTTGCCTTTGGCGGTGCGAATTCGTAATTCCAGATTCCAAGGCACACCATACTGGATTGCTTGTTCAATAGCGCTTTCTAAGGCCCTGCGCTGAGTTTCATCGCACACAAAATCGAGCAAAGTATCTGGCTGTGGTTCGAACTGATCGTCTACCTCGTATATGTGTCTGGTCATGCTCGACCAGTAAAGACCTTGAGAATCTGTGCGGTACTCCCAAGCACCGATGCGTCCGAGGAAGCTCATCGCTTCCAATAGACTTTGTTGGCGTACGGTCTGTTGCGTGCGTTCTTTTACTTTATCTTCAAGATGAAGATTCATATTTTCCAGCTTGGTTTTTGCTTCAACAATACGGGTCTTCATCTGGGCATATACTTGCTCCAGGCGTTCGAGTTCTGGCGCATTGAACGTGTTAATTGCTGAGGTCGTCTCTTCATTGGCGTCAAACGTTGTTGCTTCCAGCTTGGCCGTGAATTGTTCCAATGCCCGCACCAGAAAACGTTTGAAAGCCCAAATGAACAGTAGCCAGAGGGCAGCGGTCTTGATCGCCGCATTGATGAGAATGGCGATAAAGTTGTATTTCACCTTTTCGAGCACAATGCGATTGCTCGAGGTAAGCGTTGCAATGCCAATCAAGCGCTTACGATAGGTCACTTCAAATTGGTGAGAGAACAGGTTCGCATCTGTGGGGAGTCCAGTCTCAGAGAGGATGGGCGGAGTGTCGCCTTCGTACAATGATCCTCCGGTGAACAAGGATTGACCTTTTGGGTTTCTCAGCTGTACGCCCGCAATATCTTTGAGTTTGGCAACGCCGGTCAGCGTGGCTTGTAGTTGGTCGTCATCCAAATTCCAAAGGGCAGTTGCAATGCCTTGTCCAAAAATATCTTCATAGGCTTCGAGATTAGTTTGAATGGCCGCTTTTTCGAGGCTGTACTCGTTGTACATTTGTGTACCGGTAATGAGTACGGTGATCACCAGATAAATAGAAAAGACTATACGCAGCAAGCGAACGGCAAGGCTGGTGCGGCGTTTCGCTCCAGTTTGAGCGTTGTCTGGCGACATAAAAGATCCTTTTGAGGCCTGGAGTCGGCACATCTTGTGATAATGGAGCGGCCGAATTAGCGCGAGTGGCTCTAAAGTATTTTAGTCCAATAATGACTGTGCGTAATGGAGATTACCCTAAAGATTCAAAGCCTTGCTGGAATTTTGGGGTGCCGTAGCCGTGTGAATGTGTGGTTTAAGGACGGGGTGGTCAATAAATGATCTAAACTGATAATGGTGCGCAGAGGAGATCTGCATTATGTCAGTAGTCTGTGAGCGTCTGATTAATAGCTTTCTGTATTACGTGTTCGTTCTGATTCTATTTGCCGTCGTTGCAGCTCCTGTGCCAGCTCTTGCAGCGATAGAACCAGATTTCCGTGTCGCATTAATTGACCGCTTTTTTCCTGGAGAAAATGCATTTTCTGATCCTCGCGAACAGGAGCTTGATCTGAGTTTATACGGCATGTTTGATCTTGATGGCGACGCACGCAAAGAACCGTATTATCACGGCGATGTCGTCAGGCTGCTAATCTCTCACCCTCGTATAGCGGTTGTCCCCTATGTATTAGAAACCGGTGTACACAATGTGATCGCTATTAAGCGGAAACTCGAACTGGTTAGGCGAGATTTGTTTTGGGGTGAGCCGATTTCAGCCGTTTTGTTACCGTGGGAATCCAGTACGCTACTCATGGCCTTTGATCACCAACTTAGGCCGCAAAAAGTCAGTCAGTATCTTGCTATGATTCGTGACTGGGGAGAACAAGATCCTATTTGGCATCACACCTTTGAGATCATACTGATTCTTGAAGATTTGGTGGCCATGGGTGCAAGAGTGTTTACCATCGCTGGCAATGGCGGCCGCCGAATGGTCAATACCTATTCTTTCGCAGAGGGGGTCATTACTGTCGGGGCAGAAGAACGGGAGTTAAAGCACTTCATTGCCGACAATGCGTTTGTTGATACCTACGCTCCGGCTGCTTACCAATTGCGGCGTATTGATAACGAACGCGCTATTCCGCAAGGCTATGACCTGGACAACGATGGTTGTGTTGACGTCGCCATTCAATCACTTTCTAATCAAAGTAGACTGCCATCCCTGCATTGGAAGGTTCTAAAGGGTTCGTCTTTTGCTGCACCAGTAGCCCTAAAGCGTGCGATATTGGGCAATTATACGCGTCGGTGCCATAGAGCAACTCTTTCAGATAGATAATAATTGGGTCATGCTCAGGTAGTTGGCGGTAGCGCCCATCAACACACCGATGATTGCGCCGCACAGTACATCGCTAGGGTAGTGTAATCCCAACACCATACGTGATACCGCAACCAGTAAAGTGAAAGGCACCAATAAGGGCCAAAACTCCGGAAACTGCCACAGCGCGATAGTGCTGAAGCAAAAAGCGTGCATGGTATGTCCCGAAGGAAAGCTGTAACGGTCTAGTGGCGCACATCCTCGCAGAATATCTTTGGAGCGGATAAATGGCCGCTCTCTCACCAGACGTGTTTTTAACTGTCGGTATAACAGTAGACAGAGAAGCCCACATATGACCATGTTGAGAGCGATGAGCAGTCCGGTTTGCCCGTAAATAAACGGCAGGCAAAGTGCAAAGCTGTACCAGAATACGCCGTCGCCGAGCCGGCTGATCATGCTAAAAAAGTTCTTTACTGCCTGTTTGTGGCAAAAGTGATTAAAAAACAGGCATCCTGAAATGTCCCAGTGATAAAACTTATTAATGAGTACGGATGTCTTGTTGTAAGGCATGATTGGTACCTCCCGTATAGTCACGGTCAAGCAGATGATGTGCGAACTGTTCTACGATGGCGTCCCAGCCGAGGGACTCGGCGCGGTGATGTGCCGTGCGACGAATGCTGTCAAGTAAAGTGGGGTTTTCGAGTAAGCGTCTGACGTGGTTAGAAAAAGCGGCGTCATCGCCAAATTCGGCGAGCAAAGCGTCCTTTTCATGGCTTAGTATTTCATTGGCTGCTGCATCATTGAATGCGACAACGGCAAGCCTGCTAGCGATTGCTTCGAGCACAACATTGCCGAAGGTATCGGTTTGGCTGGGGAATAAAAATATATCTGCCGAGGCATAGTGCTCGGCCAGCGCTTCGCCAGTTTTCATGCCGGCGAACAGTATTTCCGGGTACTGTTTTTCAAGTCCAGCGCGTGCAGGGCCGTCGCCTACCATCACCAGTTTCAACTCGGGAAACTCGGATTGCAGTTGGGCGTATGTTTGCCCTACCAATTGCACGTTTTTCTCGTTGGCAATGCGGCCCACGTATAAGCAGACGGGTGTTTCGTTGTCTGTTACGCCCCAGCTAGCTCTTAGTTCAGCACTGCGACGTTCCGGCTTGAATAACTGTCGATCTATACCGCGCTGCAGCACAGATACACGTTTGAATCCGTGGCCCTCGAGCCAATTGCGCTGTTTCGAGGTAGGCACGAGTGTTTTGAGTGTACGATTGTGGAAGAACCGTAGGTAAGCCAGAATCAGCTTTTCAAGCCAGCCAAGGCGATAGAAGCGGCTGTAAGCCTGAAA
>JAWWBW010000080.1:0-12045 GCA_033720775.1 Oleiphilaceae bacterium
ACAAAGGCGATGAGCCATACTCGTCCTCATCGTCTTCAAGAGTGCGAGCCAAGGCAAACGCCGCCACCGCCGGCATAAACAGGTGCGCACCATTGGGTGAGCGGTAAGGCACGCAATTGCGGAGCCCAAAATCGGATTCACAATCTGACTTTGAGCGGTACTTGGGGCCACTTTTGGCCGCCTTGTCGACCGCCTGTTGATAGGCTGTTTCGCAGAGCAAACCGGCCGTTGGGTTGTCGTTTTTACAGTGCTCCACCGAAGAGTAAATGTCGGCCTTTCGGGAATCACTGCATCCGGTCAGCGAAAAAGCCGCAATACTTACAATCAGAGGTTTTAATCTGAATGACTTATGTGACTTGCGCATTCGCGCCAAATTGATCGACTTGGTCCTTTTCATCGCAGCCGCCTCCTTAATAGGTCATACAGGCTGCGTTCAATATGCCCACGGCAACGCAAATGCCGCCCAATACAATACCCGCAGATAACTCGTTGGCATTAATCCGTTCAACAATGCGAGGCATAAAAATAAAGCGAACGATAGCAAACGCCAGTATCTGTGCGACCAGACCGACGACACCCCATACCGCAAAATCAAGCAATGATTCCGAGTTGGCCACCGCGCCGCCCAATGCAATAGAAAAGCCAATCACCGCGCCAACAAAGCCTGTTGCAGCGGCCACGTTTTGATCTTCCTTAACCAGACGCCATTCATCGTGCGGCGTCACCAGAACGTAAATAAATTTGAAGGCCAACATAAAAAGCAGAGCCACCAGAAAATAGAGTGAAAAATTACCTAATCCCAGAAGCGATTGCTGAATAGCGTCCATAAAAGCGTCTCCTTTTTTGTATGTTTATCCAATTATTTCAATGTCGGCCGGCTGAATATCAAAACCAGTGCTGGTGACAACACAGCGGTCGGCTGTGTTCATAATGATTTTCTCTTCCCCTACTAACATCAGGTACTCATTGAGTGAGTCGGTGGCGTGCCGTTGATAGAGCATGGCGAACTGGTCTGTTTCACTCACGGCCCCACCTTCCGAGTAGGTGACTTCGGTCATGGCAACGGGCGGCGACAGCATGTCGTTGTCCCCCCACACCCGCATGTAATCGTGACCTTCAAAACGTTTTTGTGGTGTGCTAATCACGTTCTGGAGCTGGTTTTCCCAGTCCCGGCTGGATGCAATACCCTTGGTTTCGTAGAAGTACCATAGCTTTACATCAGCAACATGCTGCTCAGTCATGCCTCCCGAGAGCAACACCTGAAGATAACCTTCGTCGTCTGTGTAAAAGCGCAAGACGGTCGTGTTTTCGTCGAGTTTCACTTCACCAACAGCTTGTATTAGCTGCGTGCGCGCCACCCCCTGCACCACCAAATGGGGCTCTATCAACTTCAGTTTCAATGCATCCAGCTCGAAAGCGCCACCAAGACGCAACCCCATCACCTCTGGGGCTGCTATTGGCTTCGCGTCTGGCGTCTTGCCAAACCACTTTTTAAACACTCATTTCTCTCCAATCAAAATGACGAACGCGTTCGTCAGCGATGTAGTAAATCGTACTTCCCGGCACAATCTTTTTGTCGAGCGCGGGATTAATCTCCATGTCTTCGCACTGCTTGCCCGCAATCCCAATCAGGGTTGCGTCATACTTGCGTTTCAATGCATGAAACACATCCGCGACCAGAATATTGTCAGCGCCATCATAGATGACCGAATACTGTGTCATCCCCTTATCAACATCCAATAGCTCATGATGTAGTGCGCTGGACCCGGGATCCACAGCAGACTTTGCAATCATTTCGACAGATACCGAGGGCATGCATTCAATGTTTGGGCAATGACTCTTCAGCAGGTGACCCAATTCTTCTTGCTGAAAATAGGCAATAATGTGGGCGCGGGGGTTCTGGCTGGAACAGTACAAAGACGATGTCATGGTGATATCGTCGTCAAGATTATCAATGATGATACACGATGCCGTTTGCACTCCTGCCCGCGTCATGTCCTCATCCGTGGTAAAGCTGTTTACCCGAACAAAACCGATGTGTTCGGGGAAAGGATTTTCCATCTCATGCCGCACGCACAATACAACGGATTTGTTTGCGCCGTGCTCCATTTCTCGCAGCAACAGCCTAATCAGATGCAAGGTCTTGTTGCCGTTCCAGCCAACCACCAGAATATGATCTTTCACATTTAATTTTTTCAAACCCTGAATCCCCTTACGCCATTGATAAGACACAAACGCAGCAATACGACCAATCGCCAGACCAAAAAGCCCCAACCCCAACGGAATAACAAAAATTGAAACAATGATGCGGCCGCCCGTCGTCTGCGGAGAAAGGTCCCCATAACCGACGGTTGATGCGGTCACAGCTAACCAATAGAGATAATCAAGCGAAGAGGTCAGGCTGGTTTCGCCGCTTAATCGCAGTAATACCCAGCTTGCGATGACATAAAAAACGATGGCAAGCACAATGCCGTGCCATCGCAGATCCATAAAATGTTTGAGGATGATCCTTTTTATGTTCTCAAACACAATGCTTACTTGCCTAATATCCTTGCCAGCTCATCATCTGCCGACGCATTGGAGCCTGTGATACCCGCCTGTTTCAAGCGCGCGTCCAGATCTCCACCCGATTCGGCCGAAGCCAACTCAGAGGCAGCCTCCAGCTGTGCAGCCTTTTCCTTCTGCCGCTCCTGAATACGGCTTAATGACTCGGCCGCCGTTTTCATCTTGCTGTTAGCTCCCATGTGCCGTGACGATACGGCAGTTTGGGCTTTTTGCACCGACTCGGTTGCCTTGACCATATCCACCTGCTGTTCCATGCGACGCAAGTTGGACTTGGCTTGAGAGATGTTCTGTCTCAGGGTTTGCTCCGAACGGGTGAACTGGTCAACAAAGGACTGTTCGGCGTCCATTTGCGATCGCAGCTCAACGACCTTCTGAGCACAATCAAGCGCCAGTTGATTGTCGCCTTTCTCACTGGCAGCGCGGGCATGAGATTCAAACTCCGAAATAGAACCTTGCAGACTGCTCACTTTCTGTTCGGCCAATTTTCTTTTGGCCATAATCTTCGTCAGGGATTCGTCGGAACGTCGCAGCTCCTCCTTGGCCTCACGAATTTCCTGATCCAGAATACGCAGCGCCTGGCTGTCTGCAACCGCTTCTGCGGCCTCATTGGCACCACCTTTAATCGCGGTAACCAGCTTTTTCCATACACTCATGACTGCATCTCCTATTAATTGAGGTAATCTTCGTAGGCATCAAGGAATGCCGCGACATTGTCAAACAGCGTTTCTACTTCAATAACAATACTTTCGTCTTTCGAGCGTGAGGAAAGGGCGCCAAACGCCATGTAGTACTCCATGTCTTCAATGCAGGTAATGGCGACCGTTGTGAGTGGAAAAACCTGATGTGTTTTCAGAATCTCGTCATTCAATGCCGCACAATCTTTCACTCTGGACTTCTCAAATAGCAGCGATTCGACCACGATCTGCTCCCCGCTTATTGCCAGGTATGCATCCAGCCCGTCTTCGTTGGTGATACACAGGCAACCATCTTCCAGATGCACTGCCCAGTCCTCTCGTTTAGAGAGTATGTTTTCAATTTGAGGTAAGTCCCATGTCATTGCTTAGTCTCCTAACTAAATATAAAACCCGTTAGACACGCGTTTCAGACCCTTATAATATATCAATTATAAATTTCGTAAAGATATTATAATATGCTTTTGTAAACTATAGGTTACGCAAATGTCTCCATCCAAAAGCCAGACAGAGTGGCGCGAAGTCGTGAGCAGGTTTATTAAGTCAGAAATGACCAAACGAAAAATCAAGTACGACGATTTGAGCCAGTTACTGCAAGCCAAAGGCACCGATCAGACCAGCGCGAACCTCCGCAACAAAATCAATCGCGGCATCATGGGGGCAGAGTTGTTTCTCCAAATACTCACCGTTCTCGACTCGAAAGAAATCGACATGAGTACGATCAAAGAGATTGCTGACGCCATTGCCGCCTCACGGTGAAAACTGTGAGTAAGACAAGACAGACCACACGCTGATCCCTGCTGTGTAACGCGACAACGTCATGATCCGCCACACCCGCGTCACTAGCAACCTTATCGGCCGGATATTCTAATATCACTCGGTAGCCCTCTGGACTCAGGATGCGTTAACCAGGTCTCATCCCTGCCATGCACTTAAGCGCGCCGCGCACCAACTGCATCATTGGCACCACGATGCGCTAGATGCCCCCTTCAAATTTGCACAAACTGTTATGAACAAATCGCTATTCTGCCCACAGCCTTAATTATCAATACTGTCCTCTCACCACACTCTGAACGGTCGTATAGCCGCAGGGCTAGCGCCACTTCAGACATCATCAAGAGGACAAATCATGACCACATTGATCATTGGAGCCAATGGCAAAATTGGCAAAGACCTGGTAGCAAAATGCGTTGCCCGGGAGATTCCGGTTCGCGCGATGGTGCGCGACGAATCCCAGCGAGCATTCTTCGAAAGCCTTGGTGCCGACGTTGTGTTGGGTGACCTTGAGGGTGACCTCAATGCCGCATTCGAAGGTTGTGAACAGGTGGTTTTCTCGGCCGGTTCAGGCGCGGCCACCAGCCCCCATAAAACCCTGCTGGTTGACCTGTGGGGCTCAATCCAAGCCATTCGCTGCGCTAAAAAACACCACATCAAACACTTCATTATGGTGAGCGCACTCAAAGCCAATGATCCGCTGCGTGGCCCCGAGCGCATCAAACACTATCTCGTGGCGCGCAACCGCGCCGATGATTATCTCAGCCGTTCAGGCTTGCCCTATACCCTGTTACGCCCGGGTCGCCTGCTGGATACCCCCGCAACCGGTAAATATGGCAGCGACTTTGACTGGAGCGACACAAAAAACGAGCACTGCGTGATTAGCCGGCAGGACGTGGCGAATCTGATTATCGAACTCCTGCAACAACCCCTGCCCAGTGGGCGCGTCATCGATATGGTAAATGGCACTGAAGCGCTCAACCACTTTTTGAAGCTGCACGCCTGAATCACGCAAGGAGACACCCATGAGCCATGCAATTCCCAAAATCGAAGATGCAACCGCATGGACACCGGCGCAGCTGGAGTCTGATCACTCGTGGCGCTATTACTTTTCGAGTAGCGATCTCAACGAGATTGAGCGAGCGCTCACGCACTGTAAAGCCAGCATCAATGATCTGAACGACATCAACCGCAGCAACTTCGTACTGGCTGACCTCGCGACGACCCTGGAAGATGTCGCAGACTATCTTGAAAGCGGACGCGGCATTAAAATTCTCAAGGGCCTGCCGATAGCGCGTTACTCGCGTGAGGATCTGCGCATCATTTATATCGGTCTGGGCTGCTATCTTGGCACCCCGCTACGGCAGAGCACGCAGGGCGAAATTATTCAGGATGTGTATGACCGCGGCGAAAACCTCTATGCCGATTCTGGTCGGGGCACCAACTCAAGCAATCGCCTACCCTGGCACACCGATCGCTGCGACATCGTCTCTTTGTTGTGCCTCAGCAAAGCGGCCAGCGGGGGCGAAAGCAAACTGGCGAGCCTGACCAACCTCTATAACCTGATTCATGAAGAGCGGCCTGATTTGGCCGATGTGTTATGCCAACCCTTTTATCATGGGCGTGCACCGTTCGAAAAAGACGACGCTGCGCCTTGGTACCAGCTCCCCGTTTTTACCCAACACGAAGGCAAGTTTGCCAGCCGTTACCTGCGCCGCTTCATTGAAATCGCGCAAGACTATGACGACGTGCCCCGTTTCACCCCGTTGCAGGTAGAAGCATTGGATTATCTCGATGCGCGGGTCGAGCAGGAAGACGTCTGCCTCTATCTCCCCTTTGATATTGGCGATATTCAGCTGCTCAACAACTTTACCGTATGCCATTCGCGCAATGCCTATCGCGACACCCCGCAACAGCAGCGCTTTCTGTTCCGCCTGTGGCTGGCCGCTCACAAGGGCCGCGACCTTGACCCTTTGTTTGCCTCACTTTACGGCAGCACCCGCGGCGGTACCACGCGCGGCGGCATTCTCTACTGAATTTCATACACAGACTTCCATTTTGACAGGAGATACACCATGCATCGCAATCCACAAATCGACACGTATCAACAGCAGGCACAGGCCCTAATTGAACAGTCCCTGACCATACCCCAAGGCTATCAATATAAAAGCTGCATGCTGGTCAATCATGACGCCTTACCCGTGTTCATTTTTCGCTATGAAAAAAGTGATGGCACCAATAACGGATTGGGCGGGGAACACTTCAGCGTGAGTGTTGATTTACAGGCCACCAAAATCATGGGGTTTATGCACATCGCCAGCGAACATTGCGGCCCGGGTTTACCAGACGAAGAGAGCGCCAAAGCCACTGCCCGAGAAACCCTCAGTCGCTGCGCGCCCGACCTGGAGGGCCGTTATGAAATCAAGTGGGTGATGCCGCTCAAGGAAAAACCCGAAAAAATTCCTCACGAGTCACCCTTTCCATTTTCTGATGCCGATGGCCGCGAACATCTGGTGACCGGCGTCCGGGTCAAATTGTTTTTCCCCGACCTGTCATCCTGGGGCTGGGTCATTGTAGGCCGCAATGGCAGCGTGATCGCCTTTGAACGCGAAGTACTGTGGAACGATATTCTGGGCCGACGCTCAACGCCCGCGTGGCTTCATGACCCCTATGTGATTGAGCTGAATGCAGATATCGATGCCGTCATTCTGGCCGCGTGAACACCTTCCAACAAAGGGGCAGCCATTGCGCTGCCCACCGCAAATCAGGAGCACAACATGGATGTGATCTGGCTGGTGAAAGCCATCCCCCTGTTTGGACTGTCTTGCTGGATGTTACTGGCCGCCGCCAACAACCTGCTCGATCCCAACACCAATATCACGCTGCTGCACCGCATGATGTCGATGCAGGCCCTGCAAGAGGATCAGCATCTCGGACAAGGCCTGTTGCATCGCGCACGCGCAGCCCAATCCGCCATTCCCACCCTGCTTAAAGGTATTGCGATCTACCAGTTAATACTGGCGCTGGGCATGTTGCTCTGCTCCCTGCTTATGCTGTTGCTGGTCGTGGGTATCACGCCGGTTGCCACGCATACGGTTTTGGTGCTGTCGGCCCTTACTATGAGCGGCTTCATGGCCATGTGGCTGTTCTTCCTGGTCGGCGGATTGTGGTTTGGTTACTGGATCAAAATGGGCCAGGTTCAGTTTGTCCATCTGAGCCTGCTGATGATTTCAATCTTATTCCAGATCCTGCTGGTGCAAGGTCTGTAACCCTTTATTGAGGATGTCACTATGGATACGCCATCACCAACCACTTCTCTGAGCCTCGCCGTTAAAGCCCTACTGGCGACAATGCTGGTTTGCTTTGGCTTAATGGTCAGTGTCAGCGAGCCTTTTCTCAGCACCTGGCTGGCGATGTTTTTTATCGCGCTCGTTCCCGCGCAAATACTGACCAGCATATGGGAAGACAACGGCGTCGCACAGCGGTTTTTTCCTGATAGTCAGCCGCACAAAGGGCTGGCACGTATTGCCTTTACCCTGCTAGTGGCATTAATTGTCACCTTGCTGGTGTTCGCCACTGTTGGAGGAATGAGCCATTACCCAAAACCGCCCATGATGCATTACCTCATTGTTACCGTGGTATTTTCATTCTGGTTTGTGATTGTTTGGAATGGCTGGCCCCTCAACTTTGGTCAGGGGCGCCTCGCCCGTGGGCATTATTCCGCGCTGGCGTTTTTGGGAATTTGCTTTGGCGTGGCCTACCTGCTGTTTGCCGGGCTGTTTAACTTCGCTTTTTTACAAGGTAGCGCGCTTTATGTTGCAGAGCTTGACCCTCAGGGTGCCTTCAACGCCTGGTACAGTGTGAGCTTTTTGGTCACTACCGTGGCTGTGCTGTTCAGCCTGGTTCTGCTGGAATTTCGGCCCGTGACAAGCCTGGCGACACCGGCACAGGGCTTGCGCTGGGGGCTATTGAACTCAGCACTGATTCTGGCCGTCAGTGCCGCTATATTTGGATTGGCAACACAGGTATTCGAACTCGATCCAGTGCTTTACCTGGTACATGGGCCGGTGTCTTTTATCTTTGGCGTGTTTGTCCCCTTGAATCTGTGCGAGGGACGCCTGTTTGGGCGTCTATCCGGTTATCGCCGTGGCATGATGCTGATCCTCGTTGCGGCAATCTCAGGCCTGATACTCAATCGGCTGTACTTTGCCATCGCCAGTTATATGACCGACAACCTGAGCTCGGGCGCGCCTGGATATGACTTGGAATTGTGGGTGGCTAACGCCATGCTCGCATTTAGCTTTCCAGTTTTAGTGATGATCACCGAGCATCTTCAGTTCTGGCCCCTGCGTCGTCCTGCCTCGCCTGTTTCGGCACCCCCTCAGACAGCACCCAAGTCGCTGGCTTAGCCGCCGTAAGTACCCCGCTTAAACACGGTTTTATCGCGGGGTACTTGGCGGTCAAAACCCCGCTTAAATACTGGTTTGGTTAAAATGTAATTTCACCCACTCAACAAATGCTCTCACACGGGGATTGTTGCGCGAATCCTTGTTGTACAACAGCCACAATTCGGTATGAAACTCTTCTCGCAAGGCTTCTATCTTACTTAAACCGCTTTCGTTATCGGCAAGAAAACAGGGCAGCATTGATTTGCCAAAGCCCTGTTTGGTCGCCTCCATTTGATTCTGTACCGACGAAGCCTGATATCGCACCCGGGCATTTGGATACAAGGACGCAAACCATTTTGCATGCGGAAAACTCGTGTCGCAGGCCACCCAGTATTCGTCATCGGTCTGCACCGCACTGGCCTGATAAATCCCCCAGGTAATATCGCAGATCTTACGCCCCACCAGGTGCTCCGGTGGTGATGTCGTAGAGCGAATCGCAATATCGGCCTCGTAGCGAGTCAGGTTGCAAAATTCGTACGAACTCGAAATATCGAGCTGAATATTGGGGTACTTGGCGTAGAAGTCCGGCAAGCGCGGACACAGCACGCCATTGGCAATAATCTCGGTGGTCGCCAGGCGTAAACGCCCCGACACCTGCGGACGCGTATTCTCAACGCTCAGGCGCCAATCGTAGATTTTTTCTTCGATTTGGGCAGCCATGTCGATTAACGACAGGCCGTGGTCTGTAGGCGAATACCCGGAAGGGCTTTTGTGAAATAGCTTGGTACCGGTTTCTTCTTCGAGGCGCTTGATGCCACGAATGATCGTCGCATGTGTGACTCCCAATGCATCAGCCGCTTTGGAGGCAGACCCCTTACGATGCGTCATGAGTGCAAGACGCAATAAACCCCAGTTAATGTCGTGCATTTTCTAACAACCTCCTTGTTAAATTCAGCTATACCGTTTCGCGTTAACACGCCCTTAGAATTTGATTGTTGACACGCGACATGAAGCCATTATGACGCGCTGCGACACACTGTGCCCAAGCACGTTGTCACGGACTTTAAATGTAAGGGAAGATGCATGAAAACTGTATACATCGTTGGGGATCGCTTTAAAAACTTTCTGAAAAACGAACACACCGTTTCTATTTCCGCTTTCGAGAAAATGTTGTTTCGCAACAAGTTCAAGGGCGGCACGCAGCACTTCGCCTTGGGACAGGGCGTATCGACCGAGCGCGCCAACAATATCGTGCGACAGGCGCCCAAGCTCAAAGCACTCGGCATTAACATTGCCTTTAAAGAGCTGAACAAATCGGGGCAAATGCTGGTACATAAGCACAACTACGCCAATTCGCTTTTGTCTGCACCGCGCAAATTGTCGGCCAACCGATATCAGGCCGACGTTTACATCGACGACCGCTGCGACGAGCTCTGCGACCACATCACCGGGCAGCATGTCTCGGGCATGCTGATCGTCGAAGCTTGTCGCCAGATGTTTCTGGCCGTCACCGAGCAGTTTTATCTCAAGCCCTTCGAGAAAGATTTTTACTTTGTGATTCGCAGTCTACACACCCAGTACCATAAATTCGTGTTTCCTCTCGACATCGTTATCGATTACACCGTACGCGACTTCCAAAGCCTCAAACCGGGCGTATTGCGTTTTGATGTGGAAATGCAGGTACGGCAGTGCGACGAAACATGCGCCACCGTGCGCTATCAATTCAGCACCTATGAAGCTCAGCTCATTGCAGAAAAAGAAGCACATGCCGCCCAACAGGCTATTCAATATGCCACCGCGAGTGAGGCACTCAGCTATGAAATCTGAAGCCCGAATTACTGCCTTTTTTGATGTGGACGATACGCTCATCAGCATCAAAAGCATGTTCAGTTTTATCGACCACCTCCAATCACACCATCCCGCTGCGCTAGGTGCCCGGTTTGAACATTACACCGCACGCTTGCAGGATGCCTTTACGCAAAAGTTGCCGCGAGAGGAAGTTAATACGCGCTATTACCGTCTGCTTGAAGATGTGCCCGTAGCGCTTGCTTTACAGGCGGGCGAAGACTGGTACCAGCGCCACGCCAGTCATACCGCATTCTTTATTGTGCCTGTCCTTACGGCTCTGCGTGAACATCAGGCACAAGGTCATAACGTCGCGTTTGTTTCGGGTTCATTCGAGGCGCCGCTTCGCCCTCTTGCCAATGCTCTGGGCGTTAGCGACCTGCTCTGCGCCGATCTTGAAACGCACGAGGCGCATTATACCGGCCGCTTGCGGTCGCCCCCCGCCATCGGCAAGGGTAAGGCGTCTCGTATCGCGTCATATGCTCGCGAGCGAGATCTCGACCTGACCGCCTGTTTTGCCTACGGCGATGATCTTTCGGACTTACCCATGCTCCGTGCAGTCGGCCAGCCACGATTGGTGAATCCCTCTGCCACCTTGCGGCGCAAATTCACCCATTGCAGGCAGGTTGCGGTGATACCGACCTAGTTCATGTTGGGGGCACGCATTGTGAGCGCGTGGCAGAGTGACGCCCAGCGCTCACGAGCAAATCACCCCCTGACAGCCGGCCTACTTCACATCATATAAGCTTAAAGAGACTCATGTTCCATGCGCTACACACGCCCAAAGACCCTATCGACTCGCTCCGTGTTATCGCTACTGCTGTGCTGCTGCCTTTTGAGTGTAGCCCCCAGTTTTGCCTATCAAACTCTGGCCGACACCGGTTTCTTCACACTGAAAAAACAGCTTGAAACACACCCCTACAGCGATCGCGCGTGGTATCAAAAACACCAGTGGCGTCGCCATGGCTTATTCGCACACTATTCGCCGCAGTATCCTTTGTGGTCAGACGGTGCCGAGAAAAAACGCTGGATCTATATTCCACGCAAGCGCCGCATCGACACACGCGATATGGAAGCGTGGGTGTTTCCGGTAGGCACCAAAATCTGGAAGGAATTTGCCTTTAGCGTCGCGGGAGAAACCACGCGGCTGGAAACTCGTCTCATGGAGAAAACCGGTGAAAACGACTGGTTAATGATCACCTTTGTGTGGAACGACGCACAAACGCAAGCCCTGCGCGCCCCGGCCGAAGGCATCAAAAACCATTACGCGCTCACAGCTGATACCTATTACGACATACCCAGCGAACACGATTGCCAATATTGCCATGCCAAAGCTGGACTTGATATTGGGCCACAAAGCACACCGGTGCTTGGCTTTTCTGCGCTGCAACTTTCTGGCGAGCGCGACCCCGATGCCATTCATGGCGAAGCATGGCACAAAGGCATGCTGAATCTGCCGCGGCTGGATGCTTTACGCATCACCACACATCCCGCCCAATACCAGCCAAAGATTCCAGACTCCGAGATCGCCCCTCTGCAACGACAAGTGTTTGGCTACCTGCATGGTAACTGTGGCCATTGCCATAACGAAACCGGCATGGGCGCCCTCACCAATACGCTGGATTTATCTCATCGCGCCTCGGCCACCTTCATACAGCAGAACGGGGTCTACCGAAGCGCCATCGGCAAAAACATTACCTACTACCTGGCCCCACCCAATTCGCCTGCGCGCTACATTGCTCCCGGCGACGCCGACGACAGCGCCATTATCTATCGCATGA
>JAWWBW010000081.1:0-12028 GCA_033720775.1 Oleiphilaceae bacterium
CCCGCTTTCACCAGCGCATCAACACGATCTTCAGTGCCGTCGCCTGTACCTACTGCTGCGCCCACACGAAGTTGGCCGAACTGATCTTTGCAGGCATTGGGGAAGTCTTGTGATTTCTGAATATCCTTAACAGTAACCAGACCTTTCAATTCAAACTGGTCATTGACCACCAGCACCTTTTCAATGCGGTGTTTGTGCAGAATATCCTTGATCGCGTCGGTGCTCTCGCCTTCTGGCACAGTGACCAGTTTGTCTTTCGGCGTCATGATGTCAGACACAGGCGTGTCAAGACGGCTCTCGAAGCGAATATCACGCCCGGTCACAATGCCGACCAGATCTTTGCCGTCTACCACGGGCAAACCAGAAATTCTGTTGGCTGAGGTAATTTGCAACACTTCGCGAACCGTTGTTTGAGGGGTGACCGTGATGGGGTCTTTGACCACACCACTTTCAAACTTTTTAACGGCTTTAACCGTAGCCGCCTGCTCCTCGACAGACATGTTTTTGTGGACAATACCAATACCACCTTCCTGCGCCATCGCAATGGCCAGGTTGGCTTCGGTTACTGTATCCATGGCCGCAGAGACCAGAGGAATTTTCAGTTCAATATTGCGTGTCAGGCGTGTCGCCAGCGACACTTGGTTGGGGAGGATATCGGAATAACCCGGAATCAAGAGAACGTCGTCAAACGTCAAGGCTTCTTGTGCAATCCGCAACATAGGAATTAACCCTTACCATGCCGAGATAAAACGCGCCATTATAACGACTTGGGCATGTCGCGTATACCATTAAAATCGTTTACCTTGTTTACTTTATTTGCGCCAAACTAAAATGCTGTCATGGTCTAAACTAAGCAGTCGTCAATACGATTTTATTTATCGACAAAGCCGTCTCATGGCTGCGCCTACTAACCATGAGTAGTGCTAGAAATCGCCCGACAACCGGAAGTCTCAGGCTTGTTTCGTTTTCACATTATTGTGCCTGCGCTTCACGCCAGCTCAATGGTGAAATACTTAGCGGAGGACTCCATGAAAAAGTGGTTGATTCGTTTGATGCTCGTTGCGTGCCTACCATGTCAGACCCATGCAATAGATGTCTACTTCGTCAACCCGGGCTACGACAAATCCGGCTTCTGGTTCAATGTCTCGCAAACCATGCTTGCAGCCGCAAAGCAACTGAACTTTACCGTGCACATCAATTACGCCAATCGCGAATGGCCACAGATGCGAGAAAACGCGCAGGCCATGATTGCCGCAGCAAAAGCCGGCGATTACCTCATTCTTGTCAATGAACACCAGCAAGCTGCAGACCTGTTGAAACAAGCCAATGACAAGGAGCTGAAGGTATTGATGCTATTGAATACCCTGACGCAGGAACAGGAAAACGCTATCGGACGCCCTATACTCACGGTCAAAAACTGGATTGGCAGCCTGACCCCCGACAATCGTCAGGCTGGCAGAGAAATGGCTCAGGCCCTCTTTAACAAGGCACAACAACTCAAACCCGATGCGAGCACATACAAATTGCTAACCCTCATTGGTGATCACAGCACACCCGCCTCAATTGAACGCACACAGGGTCTGGACGATATGCTTGCCCAATCACCACAAGTCAGCGAAGCGCGCCGCTTCACGGTAAACTGGTCATACGAGCAAGCCTATTCCAAAGTCGACACCTGGCTCAGCGTTGGGGGCGCCATGGATCTGGTCTGGGCGGCTAATGATCCCATTGCCTTTGGTGCCATCGACGCCGCAAACACACACGGACTCATAGCGGGTAAGGACTTTCTGGTGGTGGGGCTTAATTGGTCTGCCGATGCCTTAAAAAAAGTCGAGCAACGTGCCATGGTACTTACTCACGGCGGTCACTTTCTGGCGGGCGCCTGGTCGATGGTGCTCATCCATGACCATCATGCCGGGATGGGATTACCTGCCGAAGCGCCACATTTCCGTTTCCCCATGGCGGCCATTACAGCTGAAGCACCCGAAGCCCTGAAGCAACTGATTCATACGCGAAACTGGTCTGCGCTCGACTATCGTCGCTTTACCAAGTCGGGACAAACTGCTGCCGCCAATGACTATGACTTTGGCCTAAATGCCATCATTCGTGCAACAGTTCAATAGAGATCGACCCCATATAATGGCCGAGATCACGCTTCAAAGGTGATGGAGATGTAAGCCTTGAGCACGTCGAAAAAATCTTACACACTAGCTTTTTTATACGCCCTGAGGCGCGCGGCACAGAGCAAACTGGCGCGTCGCCAAGCCAAAATCACACTCATCATTGCTCTACTGCTGGGGAGCGCACTGTCCATTATTCAAATAACGCTCGACTACCACACGCAAAGCAAAGTGCTATGGCAAGATATCAATCATGCTCTGCAC
Source organism: Oleiphilaceae bacterium (assembly GCA_033720775.1). Classification (GTDB taxonomy): domain Bacteria; phylum Pseudomonadota; class Gammaproteobacteria; order Pseudomonadales; family Oleiphilaceae; genus PZPK01. The sequence continues at coordinate 2,385 of JAWWBW010000081.1, forward strand.
TCCAACCAGAGCGCCGCAGGCCAGGCGCTATGGCGACTCGATAGCGACCTCGCGTCGGTGCTTGTAGAAAGTCTCATTGCACACCCTCTGATTGACCAAGCGGAGGTTAAAACATCAAACGGTGTAATTCTGGGGCAGGCAATTACTACAAGCAACGCACCGCAAAACTGGCTGACCCTGAACCTGTTTGGTGGCGCACGAAAAATAACTCGCGACATAGGCTACGGCACAGAACCACAAATCGGCATACTGTCTGTGGGCATTAATCCAAGTCAGGTTTCCGATAGTTTTATCAAACGAACGGGGTTGGTGTTACTCAGCGGGATTCTGCGCTCATGCATTCTCGCAACCGTATTATTTACGGTTTTCTACAGCCTGGTGACGCGACGTATTATTGGGCTGTCCAGCCACTTGCACAGCGCGCATTCGAAGTGGCCTGAGCCGTTCACCGAGCCTCTAGATTATGCGCATCAGGATGACGAAATCGGACAACTGCAGCACGAAGCCTTGCAACTGCTCGACACCACTTACAATCAATACCACAACCTGATCAATACGCAGAGCGAATTGGCCAACACCAATGTCAAACTGGAGCAACGGGTTGCAGACCGAACTCGCTCACTCAAACAGGCGATGGAAAAGCTGGCAGAACAGGCCCGAACCGATGCGCTAACAGGGCTTGCTAATCGCGGTTACTTTTTTGAAGCCGCCGAAGTACTGCTCGATCAGGCCAGAAAGGAAGGCGTCGCCATGGCTATTCTGATGATGGATCTGGACCACTTCAAAAAAATAAATGATACCTACGGTCATCAGACCGGTGATGAGGTGCTGGTTAAAGCAGGCCAGGTGATTGCCAGCCAGTGTCGGCCAGAAGATCTGGTAGCACGATATGGCGGAGAAGAGTTTATCGCGCTGCTTACAGTGCCAACCGCGGAACTTGCCAGCCAGCGCGCGGAGCAGATACGTTCTCAGATGGGCCAGCAGGTTTTCGAGCATAGCGACCTGTACGTCAGTTTCAGTATCGGCATTGCCTTTTGTGATCATTCGACCTCCGCAGAGCTGCCGCAGCTCATTGAGCAGGCAGATGCCGCGCTCTACCGCGCCAAGCATCTCGGACGCAACCGCGTCGAGCAGTCACCAGTTTAACCCTCAGCGGCCTATTCCATTTTTTGCTATGTACCACGCTCTTAATTAATAAGAATTCTTGGCCCACATTTGCAGACAGGACTATTCTGGAAAATCATCACAGCAGGAGAATGACCATGTCTGTCGCTCCCCGAATTCAAGCCCACCTTAACCGAATGGGTGTTACGTACCAGCTGGTCTCTCACCCTCATACAGCCACTAGCATTGATAGTGCACGCACTGCGCATGTACCGAGCAGGCAGCTAGCTAAAGCCGTTATGACCCATGATGGCGACAATTATCGCCTCTGTGTGGTTCCCGCCAGCCATCGCCTGGTGCTCAATTGGCTAAACAAGCACATGCACGGACAGTTTCGCCTCGTTGACGAAGAAGAGCTCAGTCTGATGTTTGACGATTGCGAGCCCGGTGCGGTGCCCGCCCTCGGACAGGTGTATGGTTTGCCGGTAGTGTGGGACCAGAGCCTGCTGGCTATGGATGACATTTATTTTGAGAGCGGCGATCACCGCAACCTAATCCATTTGGATCATGGAGCCTTTATGCAGCTGATGGGACTGCAGGACCATGCCGTGATTTCGTGCCCAATAGAGGAGTTAAAAAACGAGTCGCACCTGGTGCATTGAATGCAAAACCGCTGGCCACTTCATCCTTCGTGCAAAGCGATTAATGGGCCAGCCAACGCTGCCTCCACGTTGAGGCCATCGCGCCCCCTCTAGGGGGCGTTTCTATTTATAGCCCCCAATACGCTTCTGCGCCATCTCTCCCAACATCGATCGCTTTACAGCCCAGTGTCTGTTTTTGCTACACTAGCGCCGATTGATCAGGTAAAACAATATATGCCCCCCGCAACTATCACCACTCCACAAGCACTCAGCGTCAGCGAACTTAATCGACAGGTAAAGCGTCTGCTTGAAGTCAGCTACAGACAGGTCTGGGTAAAAGGCGAATTATCGAGTTTCTCTCGTCCGTCTTCAGGTCACTGGTATTTTTCATTGAAAGATGAACGCGCTCAGATTCGCTGCGCCATGTTTCGCGGCTTCAACCAGAACCTGCGCTTTGTACCCAAAGAAGGTGACGAAGTTCTGGTGCGCGCAAAAGTAAGCCTTTACGAGGGGCGCGGTGATTACCAGCTCATTGTAGAAGGCCTTGAGCCCGCAGGCCTCGGTCAACTGCAGGCAGCCTTCGAGGCGCTAAAACTTAAGCTGGCAGCCGAAGGCTTATTCGACGAGCGTCATAAACAACCCTTGCCTCGCATGCCCCTGCGCATTGGCGTGATCACCAGTGCAACCGGCGCGGTGATTCACGATATTCTATCCGTGACGCAGCGACGTTTTCCTCTGGCAGAGATACGTCTTGTTGCCGTTCCGGTGCAAGGAGATGGCGCCGCTCAAACCATTGCCCGCGCCATTCAGCTAGCCAATGAGGAGGCGCTTGCCGATGTACTGATTGTTGGTCGTGGCGGTGGATCGCTGGAAGACTTGTGGGCATTCAATGAAGAGATCGTTGCGCGAGCCATTCACGCCAGCACACTACCGGTTGTGAGTGCTGTCGGCCATGAAACCGACTTCACCATTGCTGACTTAGTCGCTGATTATCGTGCGCCAACACCCTCCGCTGCCGCCGAAAAACTCACTCCCGACCAGTATGAAATCATGCAATGGCTCGATCAACTACAGCATCGTCTGCAGCATCATCTGCAATTGCGCCTGCGAACACTGACCGAACGAATTGCGGACTTAAACACACGCATCAAGGCGCCCGATCAGAGCCTACACGAACGCCAGCAACGCGTGACCGAACTGTATTTGCGCTGCACGCAAGCCATACAACACCGCCTGCAACAAACCAGGCAAACGACCCAACAGGCAAAGTTACGCCTCGCCAATCAGCATCCCGAACGACAACTGAAAGAGTCTGAGCAGCGCTTTTATGTACTCTTTGAACGCCTTAAACAAAAGCAGCAACAAATACTTGATAGCCACCAGCATCGGCTGGCCCTGTTAGCACAAACCCTTAACCTGACCAGCCCCCTGGCGACGCTGGGCCGTGGCTATGCCATCGTGGGCAATCACGAACATCGCGCACTAAAACAAGCAGAACAGGTTGCGGAAGGAAGTCGCATCACAGCGACCCTGGCCAAAGGCCGTCTTCATTGCGTTGTGGAGAGCGTCGATTCCGAATATCAGCCGGCTAGTATGCCCGAAGGGAAAGTCGACTAATCCAGCGAATTTTTAAGCGCTAGCAAGCCCATTGTCTGATCATCCAGATGACCATCAAAATACCGCGCCAAGGCTTGTTCAAAATCGGCAATTTCTGCCATTGCATACTCTCTGCACGCAAGATAAAACAGCGTCATGCTTGAGTGAAACTTAAGATCATCAGGATAAGAAAAGATAGTAGAAATTGTCGCTGAGGACGAATCACACACGAGCCGCGTGCACGTGACCAGTCTTGGACCCAGCACCTCATGCTGCATATAGTCTCGCGCCTCATCGAGTGAGTTCAGCGCGTAGTGCTTTGCTATGTGGCTTTGACCCAAGCCACGTAACTGGGGAAAAACAAACCACATCCAGTGGCTTTGCTTACGCCCCGCACCCAACTCTTGCAGCACTTGGGAATACACCGGCTGCTGCGCCGCAACAAAACGCCTTAAGTCGGCCACGGGACCAGAATCTATTCGCCCGATATCTTCAAGCGATTTTTGGGGATATCCTTGAGCAACAAGGCCATACCGTTGCACTGTTCTTCGAGCGCATCACCGCGACCGTGCACCGCTGCGTCCATAAGACGGTGTAATTGCTGTAACTGATAGCAAAACTCATCAAACATCAACGCAGTATGCTCCACCTCCTGATACTCGCGCGGATCAGGATTGCGTAACAAGCCCTTTAACCAGTCCCTCAGCTCCGTGGTAAACAAACCACTCTGGTTGAGCGTCTGGTTGAGTCGCCCCACCATCAGCTTCACCTGCTGCGCTTTTGGGCCAATATCTGCCTCAACCAGATCTTCATTGAACTTGATCGCTAATTTGCACCAATGCAGCAAAAGCTTTTGCAGTACGAGCAGAAAATTAGCCAAGGGCTGTATGCGCTCATTGCTAATCACACGGGTAACCTGATTATTACTTTTGGCCACAATCTGCAGATAGGAATTATGAATTTCGGACGGAAAAACATGACTACTCATTTGCAACACCGGGACTAAATCCCGCACTTGATAACCCAGCGGCTTAAGACGATTGTGATAAATCGCGTTTACGGTGTCGGCCAGCGCAATAATCTGCCCCTCAAGACCGAGATCATCCGCTGTTTTGCCTTTGGGGTAGCCCGTTCCGTCGAGACGCTCATGATGCTCAAATACGGCCTTGCCGGCCGCCTTGGGCAAGTTGGGAACCATATCGAGAAACAGTTTGCCTATTACCACATGCCCTTGCAGTGCTCGCCACTCTTCGCGCGTCAGCTTACCTTTTTTGTTGACGATATCAGGCGAGATATTTAGCAGGCCCGCATCATGCATCTGCGTCGCAATAAACACAGCGTGCGTGGTTTTTTCATCCAGCCCGGACTGGTCACAAATGGATAGCGCGGTGGTACTGGTCAACAGGGCATTGCGATAAACGCGCGGGAGACGCTCCGACAGCACCGTCAGTTTTTGCGTCAGCATCGGATACTCGGCGTAACGATGACAGTGGTGTGCCAGTTTGTCTTTAAAACCGGGCAAATTCGGCATACCCAGCCCAGCATCCTCGCTCATTACACGCGCAATATCGCTCTGTAATTTTTGGGGTGTAATCACGCGCTCCAGGTTTACTTGAGCTTCGAGAGGTCGTGAAAGTTTGAAACGGGCTATTTTGCTAGCAATTGCGGGTGTCACTGCGGTGCCTTTGGGAACAATCACAGCACCTTGATCATTACGAATATCTTCAGTAGTTTTGACTTCGTTGTTTTTATTGACGGCAGCGAGATGGTCCGCGTAATGATTGCGCTGCTGCTTTTTCTCGGAGGTTCTTTCCAGTATTGCTTCCACCCTAGACACCTTCCCTAATGTTTAGTTGTTGTTTGTTGGTAAGGCACACGTTGTCATGCCTCAAATGTAAGCCAACTCCAACGGCAGTCATATCTATTTTTCGTATAAAAATGTAAATAAAAAGCGCAATAGATTATATAAAAAACCGGACTTAACCGATTGCGCAGAAAATACCTATTGAGAATGGTCAATGATTGAAAATTTTGCAAAGTTTTGAGCGAACAAAAAGCGCTTTTCGAGGACAGCTTCGACACCTAAAACAAGCGCCTATTGGAGAGCCTTTAGCAAAATATCTTTGGCCTGGTTAATTTGCGCTGCGAGATAATCATTGCCGCCACGATCAGGGTGAAACTTTTGCATCAGTTTGCGGTGCGCCTGAACTACCTCCTCTCGCGTGGCCCCATCTTCCAACCCCAATACCTCATACGCATCAGCAATACTTAACTGCGAAGGCACCTCACTTGCTGCATCATGCTGCTCTCTCGCCTGATAGTCTCGCCATTCGTCACCCAGTTCTCGCTGAAGATAGGCTTCGAGTAATTCAATGGAATCCTGATAGTCTCGTTGTGCTTCAGCATACAGAGCAAGCAGCTCGGGCTGACTGAGCTCAGACAGGCGCTTACCTTTGAATCGCCCCTTTAAAATTTCACCATCCAACGACGCGCTGTCATGATCCAGCTCCATACTCAGTAGCGAGGTGGTCACAGAGCTTTGCTGGCCACTGCCTGCAGATTGAGCTGCCTGGGACTGCTGATAAAGGTTTTTGAAAAACGGAATATAACGTAACACCGGCAACAGTTTTTTAATAAACGGGAAGACCGCCGTGACCACCGCCGCGATGTAATGCAGACGACCCGTAGCGGTTAAAAACAACACCAATGTCAATACCAGCCCAAAGGCAAAGCGCTTCCAAAACCGCTTACGGCCAGCTTGATCCAGACTATTGAAATGTCGCAGCAGCGCTACCAAACCCAATAAAAACGCTGCGATGAGAATAAACCGTATCACGTGAAATCCGACACCTTGAAAATTAAGAAACAAACAATGAAAAGCTGGAGCACTATGCGTAATTGCGTGGCAACCCCGATATTCAGGAGTTTAACTGCTCCAACAAGCCTTTTACCTCGGCACTATCCGCCAAACGATGGTGTTGTAGGGCCCGTCTGCCGCCCGCTGCATAAACCGCAACAGCGGCCAGCAAAGCGCCCAGCTGACTGGCGCTATTCGCATCGAACTGGCAATGCGCACCACCACTTAAACGCGCCATGTGTGCAAAGGCCCGCGTAGTATTGGAGTGCCGACCTTCCTGAAACAAAAACGCCTTGATGCCATGAATACCCAGCTGCCCCGCCAAATCGCCGAGTTTATCGATCGATTCCTCGACGCAATCCCCCACAAACACAAGCGCCGCCACTTTATGCGCAGCATGTTCACGCAGGGCATGTCGTAATATCCGCGCGATCTGCGTGCGACCCGCCAGACATTCAACGCCAGTGATCTCCTTGCTCAACTCAGAGGCGTTTACCGCCCAGGGGCTCGCGTAAAATTCTCGATAACCGCGGTAATAACACAGCTGTACCTGCAGATCGCCCGTTTGTGCCACCTGTTCAAACATTTGGGCATGCAGGTGCGACGCCATATCCCACATTGGCTGTCGGCTTGCCGTGGCGTCCATGGCAAAAATCAATCGCCCGCGGCCCTCATGATCCGTTTTTTGCGGCAGACGTTTTACCTGCTCCAAAAACTGATCAACGCTGGTTGATTGCGTTCGCGGAAAATGGCTCTTCGACACGACGCCCCCTCTGGTTGGCTACATTGACTCCTAGCTTACGGTGGCTACTCGCTTTGGCGCAACAATTCGCGTGCACGATCGACCACAGGCAGGTCGATCATCTTACCATTAAATTCGGCGGCCCCTTTGCCCTCGGTAAGTGCCTGCTCAAAGCAGGCCACCAACTCTCGTGCTTCTTGTAACTCCGCCTCACTTGGCGTCAACACTTCATTCAGCACAGCCACCTGCTTGGGGTGAATACAAAATGCGCCCACAAAACCCAAATCCCGCGCTTTTCTGACCACCTCGCGAAACGCATCAATATCGCTGTAATCCGCAATGGACCCGGGAAAGCCCAAAGGAACGATGCCCGCTCGCCGACATGCAAACGCCAGCATTTGGGAGGGCCCATATAATGTCTCGGTATTGGGCACCATACCGGCGGTCGCCGAGAAATCTTCAGAACCCAAGGTCATTGCGATCACGCGCGGATGGGCGGCAGCGATTGCATCCAGTTGCGGCAGCGCTGCCACCGATTCGATCATGGCGATAATACCGGTATGGCCCGGAGGCAAACCGCGCAACTGCTCCAGCTCGCACAAACGGTCAGCGAGATAATGTAAAAACTCGGGCGATTCCACCTTGGGTACAACAATCGCACTCACTTCGTCATGCACACTCGCATCGAGGTCTTCAATCGCCATGGCATGATCCTGATTGATGCGCACCAAGGCAGCGGCACCACCCTGTTTAACGGTGCGCGCGGCAGGCACCACGCACTCGCGAGCCTCTGCTTTTTGGGCTAACGGGACACTATCTTCCAAATCCAGAATATAGGCATCGGCGCCGCGCGTGTGGGCCTTGGCAACAAATTTATCAATATGCACCGGCAGAAACAGGGCAGAACGCCACCCCGGATAATGCAGTTTTTCCATACCCCAGCCCTCCTATTCGCTATCCAAGGTCGCGTCGATACTCATGCACAAGCAATTCTCGATATCGGCAGACCACAACTTGAGACTATCTCCTTCGGCAACGCCGGCCACACTGAAATCATGGCTGTCGAAGGTAGGACGAATCGCACGAAAAGAGAATTGTTTCAGACGTCGATCAGGCACGTGCTTATGCGGCAACTCAAGCAACAAGGTGACCAGTAGAGGGCCATGTACAACCAGGGCGGGATAACCCTCCACCTCGGTAGTGTAGGGTCGGTCGTAATGAATGCGATGACCATTGTAGGTGAGCGCAGAGTACCTGAATAGCAACACAGAATCAGGGGTAATGGTGTCACTGAAGGCCGCTGCACTCGGTGCAGGCTTGCCCGGGGGCAGAGCGAACTCTTTAGACTCCGAAGCCTCACGGTACACAATATTTTGTACCTGCGAGACACAGTGCGTGTCGTGTTGATAAATGTCGTGCCGCACGTTGACGAATACCAGCACACCGGAACGCCCTTCTTTTAGTTCGACGGAATCAATTGTCGACACACGCTTTGCCGGCTCGCCAATTGTTAGCGCATTGAGATACTCGGCCTCACCGGCTGCCCACATGCGGCGAGGTAAAGGCACCGGCGGCAAAAAACCTCCTTTGTCCGGATGTCCATCCGGCCCTGTTTCACTGGCACTGGGCGTGGGCAGAAAATACATCCACTCCCAAAACGGCGGCAAGGCATCCCCTTTTTCAGGTAGAGCCGTGCGATCCAGAGCCGCCGCTAGCGCGCGGGCCTGAAACAGAGAAATATCGTCTTCCATTTCAAGCTGTTTGCCCACCCATTGCTGCAGGTGCTCAATATCAATTTCGCTCATGCTGGTTTCCTTTTGTCTTTGTTATTTTCAATGCGAATCAAGGCGCAGCAACGATACCCTGGTCGTGCAACTTTCCGATTTCAGGGGCACTCAAGCCAACGATATCTGCCAAGACTTCATCGGTGTGCTGACCAAGTTGGGGCGCCGGAGTTGCGGGTGCGCGCTCAAATGCCGAAAACTGCCAAGGCGCGCTGGCCGCAAGAATTTGGCCGACACCGGGTTGATCCACCTGATTAAACATCGGGTTAGCGTCGGAGCAGTCCGGATCTTCTTCAACCATCTGCTTCACGGTGCGATACTGACTCCAGCACACCCCATGTTCATTAAAGCGCCCCGCAATGTCACTGAAATCGCGTTGTGCGATAAAGGACCCGAAAATAGCTGCTATTTCTTCACGACTCTCAAAGCGCGCCCCTTCCTGACTCAAATCCCGCCCCAATCGCTCGGCCAATTCAGCCATCGCTGTTGTCGATTCTGTCGCTTCGCACAGGGATTTCCACTGCCGCCCGGTGAGCCCAATCACCATTACGCGCACGCCATCAGCCGTAACAAAGTCACGCCCAAACGCACCATATAAATAGTTGCCAAATCGGGGGCGTTCTCGCCCCAACTGTGCTTCGGCAATAAAGCCCAGATGCCCCATCACCGCCATGGCGGCATCAGCCAGCGCCAGCTTGATATGCTGCCCTTCTCCAGCACGACTGCGATGCCGCTCTGCCGCCAGTAAGCCAAGTGCGGCCATTTGTCCGGTAACGAGATCCCATGCGGGCAACACATGATTGGTGGGCGATTGACTGTCAGACGGCCCGGTCAAAAAAGGCAAACCAATGGCAGGATTCACCGTGTAATCCACCGCCGAACCACCATGCCGGTCCCCCTGTATGGTGAGCTGAATCAGG
>JAWWBW010000082.1:0-12021 GCA_033720775.1 Oleiphilaceae bacterium
AGCGCCCTCGGTATAGGTCTTACTATCTTTTTGTAAAACGGGAACAGTGCCTACGGGGTTTATCGCATTAAAATCGACAAGGGTTTGCTTGTTGACCAGGCTCACAGGGAGGTTGAGTTCATGTAATACGACCTGCGTCGCGAGGGAACAGGCATCAGGGAGAAAATAAAGAGTGTACATAGCGGTGCTCAATTTAAAGTTGGTTGATGGATATTGGCGTTGGAAGGGAGAGCGTCGCTCTCCATAGTGCTTAGGGCGATTGCGTTACACAAAAACCAGCGGTATGCATATTAGCGATGGGGGTTGTGTGAATATATGGATACAATGGAAACCAGAAGATTCCATAACAGAAACAATTTCGTTTCGATAACTCGTTGTGCGCGAATTCATATTTAAATTAGGTATTCCGTAGATGGATAAGTTAAGAGCTCTCCAATACTTTGTCCGGTTGGCTGATTTGGGCAGCTTTACGCGTGTTGCCGAGCAATCTAATGTGACCAAATCGATGGTCAGTAAAGAGATCGCCAAACTCGAAGAGAACCTCGGTGCAAGGTTGCTGCACCGCACTACACGCAAAGTGCAATTGACCCACGCTGGGCAAGGCTATTTGGAACGCGCGCGCTTAATACTGGACGAGCTGGAAGCGGCCGATTCACAGCTAAAGGACTTACAGAACCATACAAAGGGAAAATTGAGAATTAATGCACCCATGGCACTAGGCTTGACGGATTTGTCCAGGGTGTTCGCTGCGTTCATGCAAGCCCATCCTGAAGTCGAGCTGGATATTCACCTCAGCGATGAGCCCGTTGATCTGGTAGAAAAAGGCTATGATCTTGGGTTTCGCGCCTCCAGTCGTCCATTCGACTCAAACTACGTTGGCCGCCCCCTAGCGCGCTTTGCGTATAAAGTATGTGTTGCGCCTGACTATCTAAAGCGACATACGCCGATTGATCAGCCTGCCGATTTGTCTGTTCATAACTGTTTTGTGTACAGCTATTTTCAAGGCAAAAACATGTGGCCTCTAGACGAAGGTGTTCGTGTGTCAGGGACCCTGCGCGTGAACAGTACGGTATTTATGTTGGAGGCGATAAAGCAGGGGCGGGGAATTGGTTTTATTCCTGACTTTGTATGCCGTGAGGCTTTGGCGAAACGGGACGTAGTAGAGATTTTGCAAGATGTACCTAAACCCGATTTGACGCTTTACGCGATTTACCCGGCCAGACACTACGTACCGCCGGTACTCACTCGCTGCGTGCGATTTATTGAACGTTGGTTTGAGCAACAGGGAGATTAAAGCGTGTCACTTTGTAGCTGTGCATGGGGACGCGTTAGCTATCACAACTAAAGTCCCCGCCGCCAGCAATAGGTGTGACACTACCTTTAGCGCCTACGTGTTTAGACGAGGATGTTAGTTGCTGTGCCAGCTCTTTTTTGGCCTTGATGATTTGTTGCTTTTCTTCTTGGGTGAAACACTTGCTGGGCTCCAGCGCCGCTTCACAGTACTTGCAAGTGTCCGTTATGGTCTTTTGAATCTTTCGGCCACATTCGGAGCAATTACCTTTCAGCATGTGAACTCTCAATGTATTAAAGCGCTATTGAATGCGCATTTTCGCCAGCTGCTTTAGCTTAATTATATGCATATAGATTCAGTCTCATTGACTACATAATCGATGGTAATGTTTAGATTGCTCTCTCTCACGATGTTACCGTGAACATCAAATGTAATATCAAGATCATTAAATACTTGGCAAGAGGACTCTTCAGATTCGAAACGTGTTCTGAGTATCTTATCCTGCTCTGAATATTCCATTGTGAGTATTTGCTCAGCGCAATAATGACTTATATTTGTCGTTACGTAGGATGACGTTGGCCTTTGAATTGAGTCATAAGTGTCATGTTGGTAAAGAACAAAGCGACCAAAACCGTATAAACTACTTACATCCATGTGCTTGGATCTATGCTGACCGTTTTCGAAACTGTTCGTCGTAAGCAAAGACAAACCATTGAATTCTTCAAGACGAGAAAGATAGGTTTCCCTTCCTAGAGCTGAAACCTCAAAAACGAACTCTTCGGTTCCTGAATATTGCTTTGTCATCGTATTTGAAGAATCATCGCTGCAACTTAGTAAAAACGTATTCCTATCGAACGTGCACGTAGTGGTGATGCCAGTATCTGACGTATAACTCGTTGCGTAGTTTCTACAAGTGTCTACAGGCTCAATAGGGGATTCACTGCTGCAGGCAATAAGAAATAGCCCACTCAATATACTTAACTTCTTTAGCTCAAAAATCATGTCATTACTGAATGTTGCCTGAAAGGGCAGAAAAGTACTTCTGCTTCACTGTTTCGGTCGTGGGATTTTAATTGCTCCCGTATGCTTTACCACCGATTTCATACCATTTTTTATATCGACGTGTTTTATACGGTATTCCTAGCTGTTAACAGCAGTTTTACTCAATCATTCAGTTGGACATAACGCTTCACCACTGTTAGCGCTTAGAGCTATTTTCTCTGTACCGGTCAACCGCGCATAGCTCAAGCTATTCCCCGTTAAGCCGCTTGCTCGCGCTCTGCCAATTGATTCTTCAGATACTCGTAGCGGGGGTATTCTTTATGGTGTGAGGGAATGTGGCGCACCTTGTGTAAGTAGCTATGGATTTCTTTCAGTAGGCTTTCATCGCCATTTCGGCGGTGGAGCTTTAAGAGGACTTGCACCAGATTCAGGTTAAGGGAAATGTGACGCGGGGTGAGGGGAATGGCGCGTTTGAGTTCTTTGGCTGCTTCTTCAATTTTGCCGTCGTTGTAGAGCTTGATTCCCAGTTTATTGATTTTGGCTGCCTGTTGGCGGGCTTCGGTGCCAATACTCTGGTTAAGCTGGTCGTAAATGTCTGACATTAGGTCAGTATTGGTCGTGGCCAAGTCAGCGGCGTGTTCCAGCAGCTTTTCGGCGCGGTCGGCTTCGCCCAGTGTTTCGAGCGCCTGTGCGGCGACCCGGAAGGTTTCGGGGTCTAGCTCGGGTAGGTCATTGTCGTCGCTACCTAGTATTTCATTCAGAATGGTGCGGGCCTTTTCTTCGTCGCCCAAAATAGCATGCACATTGGCGGCGACCAGCTGCGATTGTTCTTTGATCTCATCGATATTACTAAAGCGTTTCGTACATTTATTGAGTAGCTCGAAGGCTTCGATCGATTTTGCGGAGAAGGCCGGGTCGTCTGTTTTTGCGCCTTCTTTGGCGAGAAAATCACTGAACTCAAAATAATGCTGGGGTTTGGCGTAAACCGATTGTTCCCCCAGTTTTACTACTTTTCGAAAGGCTTCTACTGCTTGTTCCGGTTTGTTGTTGGTTTGACATAGCTCCGCGTAGGCGAGCTGTCGATGCAAGGAATTAGGTGAGAGATTAATAGCTTGTTCGACCATTTGTTGCGCACCTTCTGCATCGCCTTTCTTGCGCAGAATTTCGGTAAGCAGGTCCATCGCTTCAACCTGATCAGGGTCTTTCGCGATAATGTCGTTCAGCAGTTGTTCGGCTTCATCATAGCGTTTTTGCTTGATATAGATGCGCGCCAAACCGTATTGCGCCCAGGTGTAGTCGTTACTTTTGAGTACGGATTCGTACACGCTGCGGGCCTGTGCCCAGTCGCCAATTTTTTGTAGTAGCCAGGCCTTGGTTTTAAAGCATCGCACCGCATAGCGATCTTTATCGGCAATTTTTTTATCGCAATAAGCGATGGCCGAATGGTAGTCGCCCTCATCGATAGCGTTGTCGATATCGAACATGGCGTCTTTCATTTTGAGGGCTTTGACCAGGCGGTCACGCAGGTCAGATGGCTTGACTGGTTTGACTAGGTAACCATCTGGCTCGTTTTCGATGGTGCCCATCACCTTGCCGCGTTCGACTTCGGCAGAAATGATAAAAAACAAACCGGTAAATTTGAGCAGACGTTTCAGGCGCAACTCTTCGAGCAATTCCTGGCCGTTTTTGCCTTTGCCCAACTCGTAGTTGCAGAGGATGACGTCGTAATTGACGTTCTGGAAGCCGCTCACCACCCCTTGCGCGTTGCTTGCCGTATCGACCAGTTTACAGCCGAGTGACATCAGCGTGTTCTTGGTAGAAAAGCGAAAATTTTCCAGCTCATCGACAATTAAAAAGCGTTTTTTCGCGTAATCTTCCAACGACATGAAGGCGCAGTTTCCATGAAATTCTGGTGGTAAGAACTGGGCAGCAGGCTGTTTGTGGCGCCCGCGTCCGTGATACTACATCGGCTGCCCGAATGATTTTTTGAGTATAGGTGAATTCCATGGCTTTTCATCGTTGTTTTGCGTTCCGCGTACGCTACAGTTTGGGTATAGTGATTCGTTTCGTTTAACCGGCAGATTCTGCCTAAGCAAGGGGCTTTTTCTCCTCATGAGTTTTTTGTGGATTGCCGTCGCATTCAGTTTTGGATTTGTCGCACGGCAAATAGGTTTGCCGCCGTTAGTGGGGTATCTCGCTGCCGGTTTTGTGCTCAATGCTTACGGATTTACTGCAGATGCGGCGCTTGAAACCCTTGCCGATTTGGGCATTACACTCATGCTCTTCACCATTGGTCTCAAGGTAAATGTGCGGCAGCTGATTAAACCCGAGATTCTGGGTGGTACGTTGGTACACATGGGTACCTGGCATCTCTTGATGTTGCCGCTGTTCAGTTTGTTGGCGACCTGGGGCATTCACCAGCTGTTTAATCTGGATTTGGCAACGTCGGCGCTGGTGCTGTTTGCATTTAGTTTTAGCAGTACTGTGTGTGCCATCAAGGTATTGGAGGAGAGCGCCGAACTCAAAACGCGCCATAGTGATATCGCGATTGGCGTGTTGATTATTCAGGACCTGATCGCGGTTGCCTTCCTGTTTGTGGCGACCGGAAAGACCCCAAGTGTATGGGCCTTTGCGTTATTGCTGCTGTTGTTTGTACGGCCCCTGATGCAGCGGCTTTTCGATTCCAGTGGTCACGGCGAACTGGTGCCGCTGCTGGGCTTTTTGCTTGCCTTTGGTGGGCCCGAGTTGTTTAAGCTGACCGGCATGAAGGGCGACTTGGGCGCTTTGGCGATGGGCATGGTGATCGCGGGTTTGCCCAAAGCCAACGAGCTGTATAAGTCGCTGATTGGGTTTAAAGATCTGTTCTTGATTGGCTTTTTTCTCTCGATTGGCTTTACCGCCTTGCCGACGCTTGAAATGTGGTTGATCAGTTTGGCGTTGATCGCCTTGCTGCCGCTCAAGCTGTTGTTATTCTTTGGCATCTTCCTGATGTTCGCAGCCCGCGCGCGTACCGCCTTTTTGGGGGCTTTGCTCTTGGCCAACTTTAGCGAGTTTGGTTTGATCGTAGCGAGTCTCAGTGTGGATGAGGGCTGGGTGTCGGCAGAGTGGCTGGTGATTATTGCCATGTCGACGGCGATGTCGTTTGTGTTCAGCAGCTTTGTTTACAAATATGCCCATCCGCTCTATGCGCACTTCAAGGACCAGCTTGTTGGTTTGCAGCGGGAGAAGGCAACCCGCATAAATCGTCAGGAGTGCCCAGAAAAAGCCGAAGTACTTATTGTTGGTATGGGGCGTGTGGGCACCGGTGCCTACGAGAGCCTTGCTGAAGAAATGGGTGATCGCGTGTGGGGTGTTGACGTAGATACAGAACGTGCCAAAAAGTTTAAGGAGCAGGGTTGGCACGTTATTGCCGGTGACGCCGACGACATAGAGTTTTGGGAGAGTATGCGGCTAGATCGCCTCAAACTGGTGATGCTGGCGATTCCTTCGGTGAATGAAATGAAGAATATTCTCTATCAACTACAGCACACCGATTTTCGCGGCAAGATCGCGGCAATTGCCCACTACGAAGATGAGCGGCAGGAACTCATGGAGTTGGGCGTGGATGTCGCCTTTAACTATTTTACCGAAGTAGGAGCCGGCTTTGCGGAAGAAAGCCGACATTTGCTCCGTGTTTAATTGGCGTGTGTGGCTGGCGTGCTGGCTTTTGATTGGCTGGCCGCTTCTGGCACGGGCTGATCTGGTGGTGATGGCGATCAATACTGAATGGCTATGGTCGCCAGCCGATGGCAAGGTGGACGGCGAATCGGTGCGCGTTAGGGAGCCCTCATTACAGGATTATCATCGCGAGCTGGCCTTTTATGCCTCGCTGGTGGTGCAGCATGAGGTGGATCTGCTGGCCTTGTCTGAAATTGAAGGTGGTCACGTAGCCGAAGACCTTCGCGAGCACCTGCCCGCAGGTTGGCAGGTTATCTTCAGGCAGGGTAAAGACACGGCCACAGGGCAGGATGTGGCGATGCTCACGCGGTTGGCAGTAGAGGCGGATTCGGTGACCGATTTCGGTTTTCCCAAGGGGTATTTGCCCGGCGATCGCAAGGGCAAGATGCTCACCAAGGTCTTGGGTATGCGTGTGGAGCACCCGGGTATGAGGCAACAGCGTGTTGCAGTGGTTACAGCGCATCTCCTGTCGCTGCGTAACGACAGCAAAGCCAAAGCGCGTAAGCGACTGAAACAGGCGGTGGCGCTGAGTCAGGCGGTAGAGGCCCTACAAAAACAGGCCGACGCCGTGATAGTGCTGGGTGACTTGAATGATCTGCCTGCATCTGCCGTGCTTGACCGACTTAAAACCGGTAACGCGCTGATAGATGCGGCAGAATACTGCGGCGCAAAGGGTAAGCGCTTGTCTCGCGTTGACTATGTGCTGTATCGAGGCCTGGAATGTTTAGAATCTGTCTACTTGCCGGCCTCGCCTTATAGTGACCACCCGGCCGTATTGGCGCGCTTTCGTTAGTCAACCGGAGTCATAAAGATTGCCAATCGGATTCACCACAGTGCATCTGCAATATTCGCGCTACACTGAAAGAGTCATGTAAAAATTAGGTGTATTACAAATAATGACCGCTCTCTCTGCCTCCCGTCTATGGCAAGCAAGCCCTTGGCTGTTATTGATACTCTCGGTTTGTTCACTGGAATTTGGTTGGCACCATTCGCTGGGTAATCAACTGGTGCAGGCGTTGCCGTATGTGCTGGCCGCAGTATTGGTGGTGATTGCCACCATGTTCAATCGCAGTCGTTTGGTGTTGCCGGTGCTTTTACTCGTTGGCACTTACTGGGCGATTCAAACGTATTTTCAGCAGGAAATGTCTGATCAGGCTTATTGGCAGCTGCAAAGCCTGCACCTGGTATTGCTCGGCGGCATGATGCTATGTGCCTTGCTCCCCGAAAAAGGGGCTACGCATCCGTTTACCCTAATAAGTGCCGCTGCACTGGCCCTTGGTTTTTATGGCTGGCAGCAAGGTGAGCTGGGTGCTAGGTTCAGCACCATCCTCGAAGCGCATATGGCTTGGGCCGCGCTCGCTTGGTCGGAAGAGCGTTATTGGTTGAGCAAGGCGCTCCCCCTGATCAGTGCAGCGGCTTTGCTTGTGCTGCTTGCAGGGCGATGGTGGTACAAGGATATTGCCAGTAAGGCGCTGGTCATGGCCTGTGTTGCGAGCTTTTACGTGATGTGGGTGTTCAATCAGCATCTGGCTTCTTCTGTGATCTACACAGGCTTGATGCTGGCCTTATTACTCTTGTTTTTCCAAAACAACTATCAGGTTACCTACATGGATGCCCTAACTGGCATTCCGGGGCGCCGATCCCTTGAAGACTATTTACCTACCTTGAGTCGTCATTACGCCATAGCGATGCTCGACGTGGATCATTTTAAAAAATTCAACGATACCCACGGGCACGATGTAGGGGATCAGGTGCTTAAAATGGTCGCCAGTCAGGTGAACAAAGTGCAGGGCGGAGGACGCGCCTTTCGATACGGTGGTGAAGAGTTTACCGTGGTATTTAACCGCAAGCAGGCGCAGGACTGCTATGTGTTTCTGGAGGCCGTTCGCGAATCAATTGCCCAGTACGAGATGGTGCTGCGCAGTAACGACCGCGCCGATGATGCCAAAGAAGGTAAAATGCAGAGAGGCAGAAAACAGGCGCCCAAAGAGCAATCCCTGTCGGTCACCATCAGCATTGGTGTCGCCAACAGTGACGCGGGACTGAGCGTCGAAGAGGTAATTAAAAAAGCGGACGAGGCGCTATACGCTGCTAAGCAAAACGGTCGCAATCAAACCGTAAAGGCCGGAGAGCTACCGCAGCCCAAGCTTCGAACAAGAAAGAAAGCGGCTTGAAAGTTTCTGAATGATCTTTTTGTTGGCCGCGTGTTAAGGTCGGACGTCTGGAGTCGGGCGTCGGGCGCGAAAAGCCAACCCCCGGTTTTTGTCACTCCGTAAGCGCGTAGTGATTTCCGGGGGCCATAAGTTGCGCAGAACAAGGGAAGGGGAAAAATAAATGAGTCCCCGTTAGCTGAATTCCTCGTACGGCGTCATTCCCGCGAAGGCGGGAATCCATGGTCTAATACTCACGAAACAACGATGATCGATTCCCATGGATCTTCCCATGCCGGCTTATGTTCAAACATTAGGTCTAACTTCGCTACATAAAAAATGTGGATCCCCGCGTTCGCGAGGATGACGTAGATGGTATGTCCACTTCTTTGGTCGAAATATCACTTGGTTAAGTCTGCTCATGCTTAAAACGGGACTTTGTGGGCGATACGTTGATTGCATCTAGGTGCTTTTGTGAATATTTAGCTTTAGGAAGTTTTTGATGCTATTTGCGGGAGACGCTGTGCGCGGAAGATGAAGCATTTGTTTTTACCCGTATTTCATAAACAGGGCATCATGTTTTGGGAAACAAAAAAGTTATGCATCGTTCTGATCACACTAAATCGCAGGGCGACAATGGATTCCGGATAACGCTGAGCGTTTCCGGAAGAAGAGCTTTTGGTTTTTCGCGTCTGACGTCCGACTCCAGACTTCCGACGCAGAAATGTGTCATCCGCTCCAGTTACCTAAGCCGGTTTCGCCTTTACAAACAGAACCTTCATTAAAATCATGCTGATGAGTATGGCAATAGATGATGCGGCCAGTAAGGGGTCGATGGTCTCTATTGCTACGAACTGTCCAAAATAGAGAAAGAGGCCAATAACGACGCCTGCTGTTCCAATCTGATGTATATAAAATTGGGCCAGTGACAGTTTTGAAAACAGGTTGTCGAGCCACAGCTTATGGCAGAGGCCGTAGATAAATGAAAGGACAAAGCCAATCAGTAATATGTGGGCATGGGTGACCAACTGCCCGGTATTTTTCGTTGCCGCCATATAGATGCCGAGGGTCAGACCCAAAATGGCGTAGCCAAAGCTGGTGAGTACGAACTTTCGATCCATATTTTTCTCCTTTTATTTAGTCCTGAACATGTTTCCAGTAATGCTGCCAGCTTTAATCAGCTCACGCTATGTGCGTGAAAAGGAGTAAACACCAATACACCCCAATACCCATCTGAACGGCAAAGGCAGAAAAACGAAGGGTAACCATGGTCGGTGAGATTGAAATGAGATGTATGCAAGACTGTATGAGTCTTGCCCCTAAGAATACGTACGCTAGTGAATCGGTCACTTCGGTTTTTTCGGCAAGTGCACTTATCAATAAAATCCCGCCGAATATGGGTAAACCCTCAACGCAGTTGGCGTGAGCGCGTGCCAAACGTTGCATAAACGGTGAAAGGTTGGAGTTTTCCGGGTTAAAGCCATTGGGAGCGATTTCTTTAGTCATCACCAGTTTCGTACGCAGGCATTCCATAAGTACCAGTAAAGCAAGGCTCCAAGATACAAAACCGAATAAAGCAATCAGGGTTGGGGAGGTCATTTTTGTTATTCTCCTGAGTGTGTTGTAGTTTAAAGCAAGACCATACAGCATCTAATACCGCGTTGCTATGTGTGCCTGACGTACTTGAAACGGCTATTGCGTTTTATCAGTCTATGGCGCTTTCCTGATATATGTGCATCGAGATTAATATAACCGGCATCTTCTTGATAAAAAGATATAACCCCGTCGGGTAGTGTTAATAGA
This sequence comes from Oleiphilaceae bacterium, assembly GCA_033720775.1. GTDB lineage: Bacteria > Pseudomonadota > Gammaproteobacteria > Pseudomonadales > Oleiphilaceae > PZPK01. Next base: position 9,964 of record JAWWBW010000082.1, read on the forward strand.
CGGGGCCTAAAATGCAAAGGATTTTTGCTCAAGGTGTTGATTGCGCTATTGGCACTGGTATGGCGGGCCAAATGATGCAAGGTCACGAAGGTTGATGGCGGTAGGTCGAGCTGTTTTGCCTGATGCTGCTCAAGTGCCTTGGTAGGCGTGATCCATTGGTGGGCTTTTATTTCACCATGATCAATGCGTATTGCCTGATCCGGGCATTTGCATAAATAAAACCACGCGAGGAAACGTTTGGGTAATTCGACAGGTGTTAACCAGCTTGAACAAGGGTGCAAATCGGTTTCACAGAGTGTGATGCCGGCTTCTTCTTTGGTTTCGCGTAGCGCTGCTTTCCGATAAGCGCCTTGTCTCTGTGGCTCGTTGAGCGCCTCTACGGATTTCGCATTGTCGGGCAGGTCAACAGCCTCTACTTTGCCGCCCGGAAACACCCATGCCCCGCCATGAAAGCGGATTTTGGCGTTGCGTTGTACCAGTAGCACTTCAAGTTCGCGATTATCCCGCAACAACACAACGGTTGCAGATGGCAAAGCGGGTGCGGGTTCAGGTGCAGACATGCGCGAAATCCTTTTCTGTTGTCGGGGTTCACTCCAGGGCTTCAATAATACTCGAAAAGTCCCGTTTGCCATCGCCATGTGCCTGCTTTTCGAGATACAGTTGCAGCGCCATGGCGCCCAAAGGTGTTTTGGCGGCATTGGCCTGTGCGTTGTCGATGGCGAGGCCGAGATCTTTGGTCATGAGATCAACCATAAATCCGGGTTGGTATTGATTGGACGCAGGCGCTTGGGGCATCACGCCCGGGTAGGGATTGTATTTTTCGAGGCTCCAGTTTTTGCCGGAGCTGGCCAGCATAATTTCCGAGAGTACTTTGGCATCCAACCCGTTTTTCTCGCCGAGTTTGAGTGCTTCGCCGGTTCCAATCATATGAATGGCCAGCAGCATGTTGTTGCACATTTTGGCGACTTGTCCGGCGCCGCTGGGGCCGGCATGAAAGATATTGGCACCCATGTCACTTAATATGGCCCGAGCGCGCTCAAAGGCCTGATCAGGGCCGCCACACATAAAGGTGAGGGTGCCTGCCGTTGCCGCGGCAACACCGCCGGACACGGGGGCATCGAGCATGTCGATTGACAGCGCTTCGGCAGCTTTATGTACTTCGCGTGCGGTTTCTGCATCGATGGTGGAGCAATCAATCACGAGCGTGCGTTGATTGAGCTGCGCCAGCAGCCCTTCGTGGCCCAGATAGATGCCGGCTACATGTTTGCCCGCCGGTAGCATGGTGATGACTGCATCGGCATTGAGACTGGCCTCTTTGGCTGAGGGTGCGGTGGTGGCGCCTGCTTCAACCAGACGGGAGACCAGCTCGGGCACAAGGTCGAACACGCATACCTGATGGCCTGCCTTGATCAGATTTGTGGCCATCGGCCCGCCCATGTTTCCCAGACCAATAAATGCGATGGCTGCCATGATGATGCTCCTGCGTTGTTGTCGTTTTAGGTTTCCGGAATCAGCTGCGCCAAGGGGTTTTCGTCCCAGGGTGGACTGAAAAAGGATTCGAGTAATGAAGCAGGCACATGCGTAAAGTGTTCAAAAGCCCACTTGGGCTGTTTGTCTTTATCGATTAACAGCGCCCTGACGCCCTCGGCAAACTCGGGGTAGCGCACTACATTGGTGGCCAGCTGGTATTCGCTGATGAACACCGTGCGCAAAGGGGAATAGCGGTGGCGTTTGAGTTGTTCGTAAATAATGAGTGCCGACAGGGGGGAGCCATGGGTCATGGTATCGACCGCATTCGCATACCACTCACTATGCTCCGCCAAATCGCGAAAGGCTTGTAGCATTTCACCCAGAGAGGTTTGCTGGCAGGCTGCGAACAGTTCGCGTTGTGCAATCTGAAGTTCACTCTGTAGTGTGCGATTCAGCTCTTGTGGAGAGAGGCAAAATGGCGCCAAGGCTTCACTGATGGTTTTGGATGTGGCCGCCGCATCATTGCTAAATGTCTGCTCGCATAGCGACGACAGCACGTCGTTGTGTGTAGCCTGTTTAATCACATGG
>JAWWBW010000083.1:0-11882 GCA_033720775.1 Oleiphilaceae bacterium
GCCGTCGGTGCGCTAGTCGCAGTCTTTGCGAAACTTTTTGTGGCCCTGTTTGCGCAGTTGTTGAATTTGGTCCAGCAGGCCCTGGGCGCTTTCTGCGGGGCTTTGGCTGAGTTGCTCCAGCAAACTGATGAGCTTGTCCATTTCCTTTTGATAATTGGCCATTTTGCGTTGCTTTTCGCTTACCAGCAGAGGGCGTTGATCACGGGCTTCCTTGCTTTGTGTCAGTAGTTCATTGGCGAGCTGCTGGTAGCTCGCTTCGTCGCCCTCGCGCACGGCCTTGCGCAATGCCTTGTAGGGCTTTTTCATGTCGGCCATGGTTGCACCAAGCGGCGTGTCTTTACAGTGGGCTTCGTGAGCGAGGCTCACACCCGAGCACAGCGTAAGTAGCAAAAAAATAGCTGACAAGCGGGCCTTAATCTTCATTTTGTTGTTCCTTAAGATGCTCCAGTATTTGCTTTTTAAGCGTTTTGGGAATGGATGTGATGGTCAGCGTATCGGACTTCTCATCAAACAGGATGGTTTGCTGAATCAAATCAGAAGAAAAAGACAGGCTTAAACCGTTGCCTTTGCCAGACAATCTCACCAGGTGCTTCAGTTTGCGTGTGTCTGGGCGTAACTGGCGCTGGGCATCGATGTGTGCCTCCTGCTCTGCGAACTCAGCGAAACGCGTGGGCTGGTTTTCATCGAGATAGCCAGACAATTCGTTAAGTGGCACGGCCTCGCCCAATTGCTGCTGTTCAACGCAAAAGTCATAGGCTTTCTGGCGCACGGCAGCGGCTTCTTTGGGTTCCGCGCGTTGGGTGTAATTGGCCAGTATTTCCATCAGGGTTTCGGTTTCCTGCTGGGTGTCCACACTGTTTTTGAAGCCGACGCTTTGAGTAAAGGCTTCGCCGAGTTTGGCCTGGCCACGGCTGCGCACCATGCAAAGATAGGGCGATTCCTGCTCGTTGTTTTCGAGTTCATCCAGCTCAATGCGCAGGGCGTAATCCAGCTTGCCGGTGTTGAGGGTATCGACCGGTTCGAGATTGAGTTCGTGATCAATGCGCAGGTGGCTTTGGGTATCGAGTACAAACAGATAGAGGCGTGGGCCGTCTGCGCGGTCTTCGAGTAGGGTAACCACATAGGCTTCAAAGCTCTCGCTGGTTTTATCGACGAGGCTCTTGAAGTGCTCCATATAGCGCGCAACCAGGCTTTCGAAAGTGGAGCGGCCGGCCTGCTGATCCTTAAGCCAGGCAGAAAAAGGAAAGTCGCCGACGCTTTCTTCAAAGCGCCCAAACAGCTTGCCGGCTTTAAACTGAAACACCTTTTTAAGCTGGCTGAACAGAGCTTCGTAGTCGGCTGATACCAGGTTGGCACTGTCGCGAAGTTTGAGCGTGGCAGGTTGTTCTTCTTGCCAGCGTTCAATGTGATGAATGATCAATGACTGAATGGCCATGGATATTCCTGTCTGTGAGCATGCTTAACGAAAAACGGGCAGACGCGATGTCTGCCCGTTTTGCTTTTTTATCGTGACGGATCAGGCTTTGAGAGCCGCTACAGCTTTGCCAATGTCACCGTCGGTGGTGGCGCTTAGGTTGCTGTCGGCCACATCACTTGCCGCTGCCGTTGCGAGGATGGCAATCAGCCCCGCCTCTTTGAGTGCTTTGGCAATGACCAGACGTTGTGCTTCGTCTTCGGCCATTTGACTAGTCACAAGTACGGCTGTACGTCCCAGATTAAACAGCTTGCGGTCGACGGCTTGGGCCAGCGCCTCAGCCGCCTCGCCCTGACAGGCAATAATGGCCGGGGTTTGGTCAAGGCGCGCCTGGCGTTCAATGGCGCTCACTGGTTCCCAGGTGTCGAGTTGATCGTCGTCAATTTGCTGCACAATCATGCCAGCGCCAACGGTAACGTTGGTCAAGCGATCGATAATGATAAACGCGCCGGTCGCGCGGTTTTTATCGTAGGGGTCAAAGGCAACAGTCTGATTCAGGTGCAACTGGCATAGAGCAATACTGTTCAGATCAAGCTGTTCTGCCTTGGCTTTGTCCAGTGTGTTCACGTCAATCACGTGCTCGATGTGCTGAACGGAGCCTGAAGCGAGTTTGCTGCCCAGTTTAATGTCAAACAGTTTGCCCGGCTTTAGAGTGTCTTCGGTCATCCACACGATATGCGCTTCGAAGGCCGATCCTACGCAGGGCAGGTTGTCGGGTTTGACCAGCATGTCGCCGCGACTGATGTCGATTTCATCATTCAGCGTGAGCGTAACAGCCTGATCGACAAAGGCTTCTTGTAGTTCACCTTCGTACGTGACGATGGATTTTACGGTGCTGGTTTTACGTGAAGGTAAGGCAATCACCTTATCGCCCGGCTGAATAATGCCGGAAGCGATGGTGCCGCAGAAACCCCGGAAATTGAGGTTGGGGCGATTAACAAACTGCACCGGCAGACGGAAATCGTCGAAATTGCGGTCGGCCGCAACTTCAACAGTTTCGAGAATTTCCATTAGGGGTTTACCCGTGAACCAGGGCGTGTGCTCGCTTTTGCTTACCGTGTTTGTGCCTTTCAGTGCAGACAAGGGTACAAATTGGATGTCGCTGAACTTGAGACGATCGGCCAGTTTCAGGTAGTCATCGCGGATCTCGTTAAAGCGCTCTTCGCTGTAGTCCACCAGATCCATTTTATTGATGGCGACGACCACATGTTTGATGCCAAGCAGTGAGGCGATAAACGAGTGACGCTTGGTTTGCGTCAGCACGCCATGGCGCGCGTCGATCAGAATAATGGCGAGGTCAGCCGTTGAGGCGCCCGTGGCCATGTTGCGCGTGTACTGCTCGTGCCCGGGGGTGTCGGCAATAATGAATTTGCGACGGGCAGTAGAGAAATAGCGGTAGGCCACATCAATGGTGATGCCTTGTTCGCGCTCTGCCTGCAGGCCGTCTACCAACAGTGCCAGATCGATTTCACCTTCGTTGGTGCCTGACTTCACACTGTCTTTCTTAATGGCTTCGAGCTGATCTTCGTAGATCATCTGGCTGTCGTGCAGCAGGCGACCAATCAGGGTGCTCTTGCCGTCGTCCACGCTGCCACAGGTCAACAGGCGCAGTAGCTCTTTGCGCTCATGTTGCTTGAGGTATTCATTAATGTCTTCACTGATCAATTCACTTTGGTGTGACATGGATGCAATCTCTTCGTGTTCGTCTTTGTTGCTGTATTGGTAACGGTGGTTAGCGGCCTAGAAATAACCTTCACGCTTTTTCTGCTCCATGGAGCCGGCCTGGTCGTGGTCAATCACGCGGCCTTGGCGTTCGGAGCTGGTAGTCAGCAACATTTCCTGAATGATTTCGGGCAGGGTGGTGGCTTCGGATTCCACCGCACCGGTCAGCGGGTAGCAACCCAAAGTGCGGAAGCGTACCGATTTCATTTCGGGTTCTTCACCCTCTTTAAGTGGCATACGATCGTCATCGACCATGATCAGCACACCATCACGCTCAACAACCGGACGCTTGTCTGCAAAGTACAGCGGTACGATTTCGATATTTTCGAGGTGGATGTACTGCCAGATATCGAGTTCGGTCCAGTTCGACAGAGGGAATACGCGAATACTTTCGCCCTTGTTGATCTTGCCGTTATAGATGTTCCATAGCTCGGGGCGCTGGTTTTTGGGGTCCCAGCGGTGGTTTTCGTCACGGAAGGAATACACGCGTTCTTTGGCGCGAGATTTTTCTTCGTCGCGGCGGGCGCCACCAAAAGCCGCATCGAACTTGTGCTTGTTCAGCGCCTGTTTAAGCGCTTGCGTTTTCATGATGTCGGTGTGCTTGGCGCTACCGTGCGTGAACGGGCCAACGCCTTGGGCGACGCCTTCTTCATTAATGTGCACGATCAGGTCAAGACCGTATTTGCGCACAGTCTCTTCGCGAAACTTGATCATGTCCTTGAACTTCCATGTGGTGTCGACATGGAGCAGCGGGAATGGAGGTTTGCCGGGCGCGAAAGCCTTGAGCGCCAGGTGCAGCATGACCGCAGAGTCCTTGCCGATAGAGTACAGCATGACCGGATTATCAAACTCGGCAGCTACTTCGCGAATAATATGGATGCTCTCGGCTTCCAGTTGTTTCAAGTGAGTCAATTTGTGTTGGCTGATGGTCATCGGTGCTTGGTCTCACTGCGTTGCGGTTGGTCAGTCGTTGGGCCTTGTTTTCATTCAAAACATTGCGGCACGACTGAGACTTAAAATTCAGGGCGCGCACTATACCAGAAAACGTGGGGAATAATAAGTTTCCCTCAAGGCTGCTAATAGTCGTTTGTGCCGGTATAATCGTCGCTTTTATCGAACCAATTTCATTCGAGCAACATTCACCGAGTTTGAGAAAGAATCTGATGGACGTAATCGCTTACATGACCAAAGTAGGCCAGGCTGCACGTGAAGCCGCTGCGGTAATGGCCAGTGTCGACACTGCTGCCAAAAACAAAGCTTTGCTGGCGACGGCTGCACAACTGGATGCTCGCCGGGATCAGCTAATGCAAGAAAACCAGAAAGACTTGGAGGCAGGCAAGGCCAATGGTTTGGAGCCTGCCATGCTTGATCGTCTCGAACTCACTCCTGCCCGGATCGATACCATGATCGAAGGCTTAAAGCAGGTCGCCGCATTGGCAGATCCGATCGGTATTATTAATGACCTGAAGTACATGCCGTCCGGGATTCAGGTAGGCAAGATGCGCGTTCCGCTGGGTGTGATCGGTATTATTTATGAGTCGCGTCCCAATGTGACGGTCGAAGCTGCGAGCCTGTGTATCAAATCGGGCAATGCGACCATTCTGCGTGGTGGATCAGAAGCCATTCATTCCAATCAGGCTGTTGCGGCATGTATCGCTGCGGGTTTGGAAGAGGCAGGTTTGCCCAAAACGGCGGTGCAGGTAGTTGAAACGACCGATCGTGCCGCCGTAGGGGCGATGATTACCATGCCTGAGTATGTAGATGTCATTGTGCCGCGCGGAGGTAAAGGTCTGATCGAGCGCATTAGTCGCGACGCCAAGGTAACGGTGATCAAACATCTTGATGGTATTTGCCACGTGTTTATTGATCGGGACGCCGATGCCGCTAAAGCCATTGCAATTGCTGACAATGCCAAAACCCAGCGTTACGGCACCTGTAATACCATGGAAACCTTGCTTGTGGATGCGCCTCGGGCTGCCGAGATTCTGCCGCAACTGGCTGATATTTATCGTGATAAAGGCGTTGAGTTGCGGGGCTGTGAGCGTACCTGTGAGATTTTGAATGAGGTTGTGCCTGCCACGGAAGAAGACTGGCAGACGGAGTATCTGGCTCCGATTTTGTCGATCAAGGTCGTAGATGGCATGGCCGAGGCAATCGCGCACATTAACCGCTACGGCTCACATCACACCGATACCATTGTGACCGAAAACTATACGAAGGGGCGCCAGTTCTTGGCGGCGGTAGATTCGTCTTCTGTGATGATTAACGCCTCGACCCGCTTTGCCGATGGCTTTGAGTATGGCTTGGGTGCTGAGATCGGTATCTCCACAGATAAAATTCACGCGCGCGGGCCGGTTGGTCTCGAGGGTCTGACGTCTGAAAAGTTTGTGGTGTTGGGTGATGGGCATATCCGCCAATAATTTTTGTGCTTCGCGGCTCGTTGGGCAGGTCTGGTCTTGAAGGCGGTATTCGGTGGCTCCTTCGACCCTGTGCATATCGGCCATTTACGGATGGCGACGGAATTGGCCGAGACGCTAGGCCTTGATCGCGTCATGCTAATGCCGTGTTATGCGCCGGTACATAAAGATGGCCTTGGTGCAACAGCGGCACAGCGTGTTGCCATGCTTGAGTTGGCTGTGGCCGATAATCCCTTACTGGAAATTGATCGTCGCGAGATGGAGCGCGCGGGCCCCAGCTTTACCTATGATTCTTTAGTGGCCATGCGAGCAGAATCGGAAGAGCCGATTTTGTTGGTGATGGGGAGTGATACTGCTGCGGGTTTTGAGAGTTGGCATCGTGCGGCCGATTTTCACTCACTTTGCCACGTGATCGTGATAGAGCGTCCCGCATCTGTGGGCGATTTTGTCAATGATGGTGAGGATACAATCAGGCCACTTGAACAACAGGGGTTTAGCAGGGTTGAATCTCTGAAAGGGCTTCAGCAAGCGCCAACAGGCTGCTGTTTGCTCTTGCGCTTGAACCTGCTGGATGTCTCCAGTACTTATATTCGTAATGCCGTGAAACAAAAGCGCAGTATTCGTTACCTTGTGACAGATGCAGTAGCGCGATATATCTGTGATAATGGTCTGTATCAAGCCAATCTGGGAGGATGTCCCCGTTAATATGCAAGCTGAAAAGATGCGCGATCTCGTCGTCAATGCCCTCGAAGATCTCAAAGCCGATAACATCTGTGTTCTGAATGTCAAAGACCGAACGAGCGTCACCGACTACATGGTGATTGCCTCCGGCACCTCCAACCGTCATGTCCAATCCCTCGCTGATAACGTGGTTTCCGAAGTGAAAGAAGCCGGAGGTAAGGCCTTGGGTGTTGAAGGTGGTGCGACCAGTGACTGGGTGTTGGTGGACCTGGGTGAAATTGTGGTGCACGTGATGATGCCGGCGACACGTTCCTTTTATGATCTGGAGCGATTCTGGCGTGATGGCCCGGACCAGGCAGAACTAAGCGCAAATAACTAAACATACATGGGTTAAACCCGCATCGGTACGCCCTGCGCAAGGGCGGCGGGTTGATATGGAAGATGAAAATAAGAATCGTAGCCGTTGGTGGCAAAATGCCAAACTGGGTGGAGCAAGGCTGCGAGGAATACCTCAAGCGCATGCCTCGCGAATTACCTGTAGAGTTTGTTGATCTCCCGCTGGGGCAACGGGGCAAAAAGCTGGACGCGCGCAAAGCCATGCAGCAGGAAAGTCAGGCTATATTAGCGGCGATACCCGAGAAAAATCATGTGGTTGCGTTGGAAGTCAAGGGGCGGCCCTGGTCGACGGAGCAACTCGCGAAACAGCTTGAAAACTGGCAGCTCAATGCCGCGCCTGTTGATATATTAATCGGTGGCCCCGATGGTCTGAGTGAAGAATGCCGGCGTAGAGCGCAGCAGCAGTGGTCGCTGTCGAATCTTACCCTGCCACATCCTGTGGTGCGTGTTGTCCTCATCGAGCAGTTATACCGGGCTTGGACGATTAATCAAAATCACCCCTATCATCGCGCATGAAACGACTTCTGAATAAACCGTCTTTACCGCCAGTGAGTGACCCGTACTCAGGAGACTTAGATCTTGCGTGGTGATCGACGCCTAAAAGATGCTAATCGCGAAAAACGTATTTATGCTTTTCGCACTCTGGTTGCGGTGCTGGTGGTGCTATTGCTTACAGGTATATTGGTGTTCCGCCTGTATCAGCTGCAATGGGTCCAGCATCAGCATTTCAAAACCCTGTCTGACAAAAATCGCATGCAGTTGCAGTCGATTGCTCCCACCAGAGGGCTGATTCTCGACCGTAATGGCGTGCTGTTGGCAGACAATCAGCCTGTGTTTAGTCTGGCAATCGTGACCGAGCGAGTGTCGGATCTTGACGCGACTCTCGCAGACGTACGCGCCATTATCGATATCTCCGAACAACAGATAGAGCGATTTAAAACCCGATTAGAGCGTTCTCGCAGGCCGTTTCAACCCGTTATCTTAAAAAGTAAGCTCAGCGAAGAAGAAATTGCCCGCATAGAGGTACGGCGCCATGAGTTAAAGGGTGTCGAGATAGAGGCAGAGCTCGCGCGGCATTATCCCTTGGGGGGGGCAACGGCGCATTCTGTTGGTTATGTGGGACGCATTAACCAAAAAGAGCTGACTAAGGTTGATGAGCGTAACTACTCCGCCACCAACTATATCGGCAAGCTTGGTGTCGAGCGCTTTTATGAGGATGTGTTGCACGGCCGGGTTGGCTTTCAGACGGTAGAAACCAACGCCGGCAACCGGGTGCTTAGGGTGCTTGAGCGTGTGGACCCCCTGCCGGGAGCGGATCTTACATTGCATATGGATGCGCGCTTGCAGCGCAGGGCAATGCAGGAGCTTGAGGGCAAGCGTGGCGCAGTCGTTGCGATAGAGCCCGACACTGGGGGTATTCTTGCGCTGGTGAGTACACCAAGTTTTGACCCCAATCCCTTTGTGACTGGCATCGATCACAAAAGCTACGCAGAGTTGCGCGATTCCCTCGATTTACCATTGTTTAACCGTGCTTTGAAGGGGCAGTATCCGCCTGGCTCAACTATTAAACAGGTGATCGGTTGGGGCGGCCTGGACAGCAATGTGACAACGCAGCATTACACCATGTGGGATCCCGGCTGGTACCAGTTGCAGAATGACGAGCGTATCTATCGTGACTGGAAGCGCGAAGGGCATGGTCGCATGGATCTGAAACATGCTATTGCAGAGTCGTGCGACACGTATTTCTATGATCTCGCCTTTAAAATGGGGGTCGATCGCATGTCTCACTATTTGGGTTTGTTTGGTTTTGGGCAGAATACTGCGCTTGATATTAGTGAGGCGCGCTCAGGTATTTTGCCTACGCGAGACTGGAAGCGTGCCATTAAGGGGCGGCCCTGGTATCCAGGCGATTCCCTTAATTTGGGTATAGGGCAGGGCTTCATGCTTGCTACGCCCCTGCAGCTGGCGACTATGACGGCCATGATCGCCAATAACGGCAAGTGGGTGGCACCGCGCATGCTGAAACATAGCTCAGTATCCGGCACGATTGAATTGCCGGAGCGTCTGGTTGAAATGGACGATCTACCCATTCGTCGCGAAGCTGATTGGCAATATATTCTCGATAGCATGGAAGAGGTGATGCATGGCCGCAAGGGAACAGCACGCTCAAGTGGCGCCCGATCTTCGTATCGAATGGCCGGAAAAACCGGTACCGCCCAGGTGGTAGGGATCAAGCAGGGTGAAGAGTATGATGCTGAGGCGCTGAAGGAAAGACACCGGGATCACGCTTTGTTTGTAGGATTTGCGCCGATTGATGACCCTCAAATCGCCATTGCGGTGATTGTAGAAAATGGTGGCGGCGGCAGTACCTCTGCGGCTCCGGTAGCACGCAAGCTGTTTGATGCCTGGCTGTTGGAGTTTGATCATGAGCAAACAACGGCTTCGGTGGCTGAACCGCTTTCGGAGGTGCCCTGATGGGGCGTGATTTCCTACGACAAATGCCGGGTGTTGATAGTCACCTGCAACGGGGTGACGGCTTGCTGTTTCGTCTGCATATCGATCCTGTGCTTCTGGTTTTGTTGTTAACGCTGGGAGCGGTTGGGCTGCTTATTCTGTATAGCGCCAGTGGTCAGAGCACCGTGCATGTTGAGAAGCAGGCAGCACGCTTTGGTATTGCCCTTGTCGTGATGCTTGTATTCGCGCAGTTGGATCCTATGGTGTACAAGCGCTGGTCGCCTTGGCTGTTTTTGTTTGGCGTGGCCGCGTTGTTGGGCGTAATGTTTTTTGGTACTGGTGCTAAGGGGGCTCAGCGCTGGCTTCAGCTGCCAGGTCTACCTAGATTTCAGCCGTCAGAATTAATGAAGCTGGTCATGCCGATGATGGTCGCCTGGTATCTGTCGGCCCGTTATCTGCCGCCCTCGAAGAAGGCGGTGCTGGTTTCTTTGGCGCTAATCTTTGTCCCCGTGTTTCTCATTATTCGACAGCCTGATTTAGGCACATCGATTCTTATAGCTGCCTCGGGGCTGTTTGTGTTGATGTTCGCGGGTATCAGCTGGAAACTGGTCAGTGGCTTTATCGCACTGGTGGCGGCGGCAGCACCATTGATGTGGATGTTTGTCATGCGTGACTATCAAAAGCAACGCGTGCTGACCTTTCTTGATCCGGAGAGTGATCCACTGGGTTCGGGCTGGAATATTATTCAGTCGAAAACGGCAATCGGTTCCGGTGGATTCTGGGGCAAAGGCTGGCTTGAGGGAACGCAATCACAATTGAACTTTCTACCAGAAAGCCATACCGACTTTATCATCGCAGTCTGTGCGGAAGAGTTTGGCTTTGTAGGTGTCATGATGTTGCTGGTGTTGTATTTGCTGATTGTCATGCGGGGGCTGCACATTGCGTTAAAGGCGCAGGATTCCTATTGTCGCTTGCTTGGCGGGAGTTTGGTCTTGACCTTTTTTGTTTACGTATTTGTAAATATAGGTATGGTCAGCGGTATTTTACCGGTTGTCGGAGTACCATTGCCTTTGGTAAGTTACGGTGGCACCTCGGCGGTGACTCTCATGGCTGCCTTTGGTGTATTAATGTCCATTCATACGCATCGTAAGATGCTGTCAGGGTAGTACGATCTGCTAATTCCCATTTGCTAATCAAATCCTTAAAGGGGGCTCAGAGTGGTAAAAGCGTGGTTGCGTGCGTTGTGTTGTTGGTGTGTGGTGTTTCCCGTTTCGGCCAATTATCTCGAGCACCCGGAGGTCGCCGGGTTTATCCGTGAGATGGTGGCAGAGCATGAATTTGATCAGGCCTCCCTTGAGCAACTGTTTGCTCAGGCTGAAAAGAAGCAGAGTATTCTTGATGCCATTGCGCGTCCCGCTGAAAAACGTCTCGAGTGGAAGGGATATCGCAAAATATTTCTGACCGAGGATCGCATTGCCAAGGGGCGGGCATTCGTGAAGGAGCATGCAGAGACGCTCGCGCGTGCTGAGCGGGAGCTTGGGGTGCCGCCCCATATTATTGCGGCCATTATTGGTGTTGAAACGCGCTATGGGCGTCACAAAGGCAGTTATCGCGTGATTGATGCCTTGTCGACACTCGCGTTTGATTATCCTCCGCGCAGTAAGTTTTTCCGCAAAGAGCTGGCCCAAGCCCTGCTGCTGGCAAGAGAGCAGGGTTTTGAGCCGCTAGCCTTGAAAGGTTCGTATGCCGGGGCGATGGGGTATGGGCAGTTTATTCCGAGTAGTTACCGGCACTATGCGATTGACTTTGATGGCGATAAAGTAGCCGACATTTTGGATAACCCGGTTGATGCGATTGGTAGCGTCGCCAATTACTTTAAGCAGCACAAGTGGCGTTCAGGCGAGGCGGTTGCCATGCCGGTAAGCGTGCAAGGGAAGAAATACGAGGGAGTGTTGCACGACTCGTTAAAGCTTAAACATCGCGTAGCCGACTTGCGAGCGGCTGGTGTCACTGTGCCTAAGGGTGTTGCCGACGATAAGCAGGCCAAGCTGCTCGCGCTGCAGGGCGCAGAAGGGCTTGAAACGTGGTTGGCCTTACACAATTTCTATGTGATCACCCGTTATAATCATAGCCACCTCTACGCCATGGCGGTGCATCAGTTATCGCAGGAGATAGCCAGCGCACCATGAACGCGAAGTTATTTCTGGTCGTATGCTTGAGTATTTGTCTTGCCGCATGCTCTACATCGCGCTACAGCATGCGACACGACAAAGCGCCAACCGGCGACTTCGATGCCAGTGGCGTGCCCGATGCCATACCGGTTTGGGAGCCATTGAGCCCACAGGGAAACCGCAGCCCCTATACTGTGCGCGGTAAACAATATCGGATTCTGCCCTCCGCAGCAGGGTATCGAGAGGAAGGTATTGCGTCGTGGTATGGTCTCAAGTTTCATGGCGAGCTCACTTCCAATGGTGAAATTTACAATATGTACGCCATGAGTGCGGCACATAAGTCCTTGCCTTTGCCAACCTATGTGAAGGTGACCAATCTCTCCAATCAGCGTTCGGTCATTGTGCGGGTAAATGATCGAGGCCCTTTTCACTCCGAACGTGTCATTGATTTATCATATGCAGCGGCGAAAAAGCTTGGCTTTGACAAGCAGGGGACGGCGCGCGTGTTGCTTGAGGCGATTGTACCGGGTGGCGATGCAAGTGTCGGAGATAGTGTTGGTCAGGTCA
>JAWWBW010000084.1:0-11776 GCA_033720775.1 Oleiphilaceae bacterium
AAAAGCAGCATCATTTGCCGCACGCGCGTTGTCTTCTACACGTATCATTTCTATTGTTTCCAGATCTTTTGCGCTAATATATTCGTCTACCAAAATGGTCTCACCATTAACGATGTTCTTGTAATGTTCCTGATCTACCATAAGAGTCTCCGAGACTGATCAATATTCTGACGGATAAGCGTGTACTAAAGCTTAATGCGAATAAAGTGCCAAGTTTTACCGCCTCCTTAGGCCAGTAGTTTGGCTACCTTAATCTGGTTGAGGACATTGGTAATTGACAATATTTGTCACTTTTTCACGCCAGCAATAAAAAAGCCGCCTTTATGGGGCGGCTTTATGTGCGTTATGTTTTAACGCTTGGGTAGCACATCTTTTAACTTATCGTGCATTTCAAGAATGGCTTTTTCGGTTGTATCCCAGTCAATACAAGCATCGGTGACTGATACGCCATATTGCAATTGGCTGAGATCTTCAGGAATGCTTTGATTGCCCCAGTTTAGATTACTCTCTACCATCAAGCCGATAATCGACTTGTTACCTTCCAATATCTGATGTGTCGCGTCTTGCATCACCAAAGGCTGCAACGCTGGGTCTTTATTGGAGTTGGCATGACTGCAGTCGATCATGATGTTCTTCTGCAATCCCGCTTTTTCGAGTGCCTGTTCACATAGTGCTACATTGACCGAATCATAATTAGGCTTACCGCCACCACCACGCAACACCACATGGCCATAGGGGTTGCCTTTGGTTCGTACTACAGAAACCTGTCCTTCGGGGTTAATCCCAAGAAAATTATGAGGGTGTGAGACCGATTTCAGTGCATTGACTGCAACATCAAGCCCACCATCGGTGCCATTTTTAAATCCGATGGCAACCGAAAGGCCGCTGCTCATTTCACGGTGGGTTTGTGATTCTGTGGTACGCGCTCCAATGGCAGACCAGGATATTGTGTCCTGCAAATATTGGGGTGAGATCGGATCAAGTGCTTCCGTCGCCGTGGGTAAACCGATTTCTGCAATATCGACAAGCAGGCGGCGACCAATGTGCAAGCCTTCCTCTATTTCAAAACTGTCGTTGAGATGCGGGTCATTAATGAGTCCTTTCCAGCCAACAGTGGTTCGTGGTTTCTCAAAATAAACACGCATGACCAGGTACAGTGTGTCCTGAACCTTGTCGGCCAGCTTTTTGAGTCGCAAAGCATATTCCTTTGCTGCATCCACATCATGAATAGAGCAGGGGCCCACGACAATAAACAGTCGGTGGTCTTTGCGGTCAAGAATGTTGTTAATCGTTTCGCGGCCAGTTGTCACGGTCTCAATGGCTTTTTCCGTGAGTGGAATTTCTGATTTGAGACGCTCAGGCGTGATTAGGATTTCTTGGCTTTCTACATTTACGTTGTCGAGTTTTGCTGTCATTTCTTCAACCTACTTCACTTTGAGAAAGTACGCCGTGGGCGCCTATCTCGATCGGGCTTGTTATGTAGTTGTTGTTATCCGCATCTACGGGCAGTCGGCTATGGTGCTCTATTCAATTGCGCTTTGCAATGCATGGGTGAGTAGCCGGTTAACAAACGTGAAAAAAACGGGCGAATATTGATGGAGGCTCTATACTGAAAACTGTTTTTGACTTATTTGTCTTGCCGTAATCTCACCAACACATTCGGATTTTTTATTCGTGTCACGCACGCCTGATTTCGCGACAGTCGACGCTATTATTCAGCAGCTTCGAGTTCCCGAATTTCGCTATGCCAGCGAAGACAGCCTTTCATCCGAAGCGCGAGCCAAAGTGATCGATAAGATTAAGTGTGTCTATCTGGAAGGAGAGCAACAGGCATTGCTGAAAACACTGTCGGCTGTTTTTCCCGGCAAGGCCTTGCCCATCTCATTGATCAATGGTGCCTTTGTGGCTGATCGCGTGTTTGATGTATGGGGTAGAAAAAGTCACTTACATGAAGAATTAACCGTACATTTACGTGCCCTGCGTTTTGTGTTTTTTCTTTGCCTTACTCATTCCGAATTGCGTACATTCCTGGTCGACCCATGTCGCAGTATTCTCGATTCGCTGGGCAGTAATGCTATAGGCTGGATGCCGCACCCTCAGCGGAGCAAGGCTATTTACCTTGAGCAGATTTCTCAGGCTGCACAACACATGCTTAAGGCCTGTTTTGACGGGCAAGGCCATTCAGACGTCGCTTCTCAATGGCAATCATTTATCGAATCTCAACATGCGAAGGTAATCAAACTCCGTACGCGCCTTGCCGAGAGCGAGCGAAATAATGCGCTAGCCCGCTACCACCGGAGTATGGCAATTCATTACACCAATCAGTATTTGAGCAACCGGCTATTGAGTAATGGTGCCGCCGCTTTTATAAAAACAGACTATATAGAACTGCTGGCGGCGGCATACAAAACCGGCGATCAGGAGCAGATAGAGCACGTCGAAACCTTGCTTAAAATGATCGTTGCTGCATATGGCGCGAAAGGTAACGCGGCCTTCAAACTTGCGAATACCTTGCTTGACGATATTCAGGCTGCTTGCGACCAGCTCCATGTCGCCGTCGCCGAGAGCGTTTGGCAAAGGCTTGATCACGACTTGTTGCAGATTCTTCAAAAGCAGATTGTAGAAGAGCAGTTACATCAAGCCATCGAGAGCGAAGACCCCTTGGTGGCCGAGCTGGATCAGAGCAGTTCATACCCGAGGACAGATCAATGGTACATCAATGAGGACGGCATTCGTCTTCATTTGAGTTGTGCTATCGAACCCGCACGGCAACTGTTGTTTACAAATTATTTGGGGATGAAAATCGAGGTCGAAACGCTGGGGCAATTTGAGCGACACCTCAAAGAAAAAGTCATCAAGCGGCTTAAACCCGAGGCAAGCTTTACTGAAGTATTCAAATCGACTGCATCAGGTCTACTGAAAGTTGCTGAAAGTCAGAAAAAAACGCGGGCTGCTGCGGCAGAAAAAGCGAGACAAGAGGCCTTACGCTTGCAGCAAGAACAGCAACAGGCAGAAGAACAGGCGAAACAACGTGCTGAGGAAATCGCTCGTCGCACAAAAGAAATCAAGCTGAAGCAAGAAGAGAAAAAACGCCTCGAGCAAGAACAGTTGGTACGTACCGCTTTGGCCAAGCTACAGTTAGGCGCCTGGATCTCGCGTATTCATCCCGATACCCAGGAAAAAGAGCGTTATAAACTTGCGGTGAAGTTTTCTGCCAAGAATAAATTCCTGTTTGTGGACAAGCTGGGTATTCGCAAACTCGAATATAACGAAGAAAGTTTTATTGCCGATGTGTTGACGAATCGCATTGAAATTCTGAGCGAAGGCGCAGAATTTGAAGATAGTTTAGAGCGCGTAGTGAGCCGTTTGCGCATGAGTAAATGATTAATACCTTCAATAGGTAAGTGCAGGACATTATGAAAGATTCTGAAATCTCAAAATATTTTGATATTGATGAACGCAGGGAAGAAGCCCGGCTCACGCTAGGTGCTGAAATTTATATAGAGACCGTGTCCCGTGAACCGGGCGAAAGCGTGCCTGCCGAAGTCATCCGTTGTGAAGCGGTTGATCTGTCTGCCAATGGACTACAAGTGTTGGTTGATAGCAAACTTACTGATGGCGCGATTCACACATTGATCGTGGATATGGATAAGCGCGACGAAGTATTCCGTTTAACGGCCGAAGTTCGCTGGGTACGTCCACATTCCGAGGGCTTTTTAACCGGTTTGATGCTGTATGAGTCAGACGGAACAGAGATCGTTGATTGGAAACTGACCGTAGCAAAATATTTGAACTGAAATGCCTCACAACCGCGCGCCAGTGGCTAACGACTGAGCTGACGCGTATACCGTTGCTTAAATACCGTTATTCTGCGGCTTTGGGTGCGCCGAACAAGGCTTCCTGATCCAGAGCATCGACAGCATCCTGAATGGTAAAGCTACCCGAAGAACCCCCACCATCGATACTCGGCAATGGATCTCCTGCTATGTAGGCGGTTACATCTGGAAGCGCGAGTTCTGGGTCTTCTTCCATGATCAGGTTACCGACAAACGGGTAGCGAACGACCACAGCGTTGGGCAGCTCAGACTCCCAGCGTTCCACATGACTCACATCACCCCATTTATCACGCTCGCCCCAGAGAATAAGCGTTTGAATACCCAGCTGAGAGAAATCGACGAGCGAGCCTTCTTCCATTAATTGTCTAACCAGCTTCATCTGCAGCACGTTTGAGCGAAATGCTCCATCGGTTTGCGAAAGATGAATATAACGCTCCACTGCTGCCTGAGTCAGGCGATCGTGTTCGGCGTAGCGCAGTTTGGCGATATCAATTGCCAGGCTCGCAGGCTGCACGTAGGAAGCCAGCAGCTCGGTGCTCGATTGACTTAAATACTCAACGGGTTCAGGGATATCCTGTTGGTGCGCCAAAGGAGAAAGCAATATGAGTTTTTCTACTCTGGCGGGGTTATCTTTGGCATATAAAGCGGAAAGGTAGGCGCCGTACGAATGGCCAACCAATGTAAACCTGTTCAGTTTTAAATCTTCGATGAAGTACTTCAGGGTATGCGCGATATAGTCTTGCGAAAGATTATCGGCGCAGGTATCCGTGTTCTCGTAGATGCAATGAGTCGCGCCAGTGAGTCCGGATCCGGGTAGATCGACTGCGATAACACGATGATCCTGACTCAGTGCTTCGAACCAGGCTTCCCAGCTGTGTAACGAAGACGCCTCGCCGTGTACCAGCAACACCACCGGACCTTCCCCGCGTTCGCGGTAATGAATGCGCAAGCCAAAGTCATTTTCGATCCACTTTGAATCAGGGTAGGTGTAACGGCTGCCAACGTACCAGTCAGGTAATTCTGCTAAACCGATAAAACTGAGTAGAGAGGGCGAAGACTTGGACGCTTCGCCTACATTTTTGAGATTTGCACACGCTGAGCTGAGTAATACCGCACTCAACAAAATGACAAAATTAATCAACTTCACTGTTTGGATTCCAGATGCTGTACGTTCGGCAAGTTACGCAACGCCGCAGACTAAACCCTAAGCGGCGAGATTTCAGTGACGCAGTACCGTTTCGAGACGGATCCCTCACCCGTTCAGGCATCGTCTTCGAGATTTCCCATGGCCGTGACATTGAAACCGCCGTCCACGTAGAGAATTTCGCCGGTTATACCGCTGGCCAGATCGCTGCATAAAAACGCAGCGGCATTGCCCACTTCATCGATCGTGACGTTGCGTCGCAAAGGCGTCTGCTGTTCGTTAGCACTCAGCATCTTGCGAAAGCTCTTAATGCCAGATGCTGCCAGGGTACGAATTGGGCCTGCAGAGATGGCGTTCACACGAATGCCCTCGGGACCAAGGCTGTTAGCCATATAACGCACATTTGCTTCTAGGCTGGCCTTGGCCAGCCCCATTACATTGTAATTGGGGAGCGTTCGTTGCGCGCCTAAATAGGTAAGCGTGAGCAAGCTGGCGTTGCGACCTTGCATCAGGGGGCGAGCGGCTTTTGCCAAAGCGACAAAACTATATGAACTAATATCGTGAGCGATCGCAAAGCCCTCGCGGGTCGTCACGTCGACATAATCACCATTGAGCTCATGGGCCGGCGCAAAGCCAACGGAATGTACCACAATATCAATGCCGCCCCAGACTTCTTCAATACGCTTAAAGACAGCGGCAATTTCATCATCATTGGCAACATCGCAGGGTAGAATCAGCTCGCTGTTCCATTGTGTACCAAAATCTTCGACGCGCTTTTTGAGTTTGTCATTTTGATAGGTCAGGGCGATTTCGGCGCCTTCACGGTAGAACGCATTGGCAATGCCGGTAGCAATAGAAAGTTTGCTGGCGATGCCAACGATAAGCACTTTTTTACCTGCTAAGAATCCCATGTTCGCTCCTTAAAAATGAACTGCTTTGCGTGCGCCAAGCCTAGCATTGCTCTGGATTTTGCTGGCTGTAAAAAAAGGCCGCTTCCAATAATTTTTTGGTATAGCTGTGTTCGGGGGCCTCGAACAATGCCGAGCAGTGATTTTGTTCAACCACCTTACCGTGGTGAAGCACCATGATGCGATGGCTCAAGGCGCGAACCACGGCTAAATCATGACTAATAAAGATGTACGACAACTGATACTTTTGTTGCAAAGAGCGCAGTAACTCAATGATCTGAATTTGCACTGTGCGATCCAGCGCTGATGTTGGTTCGTCGAGTACCACAATCTCCGGTTTAAGCACTAACGCTCTGGCAATGGCTATGCGCTGGCGTTGCCCCCCCGAGAACTCATGCGGATAACGGTGCTGTACGGAAGGGTCCAAGCCGACTTCTGTGAGCACATCGGCTATGCGTTTGGCGTGCTCTGCTTTGTCTTCAGGGAAGTGTATGTTCAGGCCTTCCTGAATAATTTGGGCGACCGACATTCTAGGGCTAAGGCTGCCGTATGGATCCTGAAATACAAACTGGATGCGGCGCCGATAGGGGCGAAACTGTTTTTGGGTAAAAGTAGCAACGTCTTGTCCTGCATAGTTGATCTGTCCTTTCGCACCCAGCAATTTACATAGCGCGAGTCCAAGCGTAGTTTTGCCGCTGCCGCTTTCACCCACAATACCCAATGTTTCTCCTCGACGAAGAGTGAGATCGACGTTATCAAGCGCAACGAGTTGATCAACGACTTTGCCAAACAGATTCTTCTGTAAGGCGAACTCAACGCGAATGTCTTGCGCGGTAAGTAGTGAAGGGCTGTCTTGCGCGACGGGCTCAGGGCTGCCTTTGGGCTCGGCTTCAATCAGTGTACGTGTGTAAGGATGCTGTGGCTGATGAAACAGCTGTGAGGACGGACCGCTTTCAAGCATCTCGCCATCGCGCATCACCACCACATGATCGGCATAGCGCTGTACCACATTCAGATCGTGTGAAATAAGAATGACAGCCATGCCTGTTTCTTTTTGCAAGCGCTCGATAAGTTCGAGTACCTGTCGCTGCACGCTCACATCCAGTGCTGTGGTCGGTTCATCGGCAATAAGGATGCGCGGTTGATTCGCCAGTGCCATGGCGATCATTACACGCTGCTTCTGGCCACCCGATAGTTCATGAGGATAGGCTCCTAGTCGCTTTTCAGCTTGCGGTATCCCGACCCATTCGAGCAACTCCAGGGTGCGGGCGCGCGCAGACTTTTTATCTAACTGCTGATGTAAGTTAAGGCTTTCGGTAATTTGTTTTTCGACGGTATGCAGAGGATTCAGCGAGGTCATGGGCTCTTGAAATATCATGCCGATATCGCGCCCACGCACTTGTCGCATGTGCTGTTCAGTGGACTGCAGCACGTTGACACCATCCAAAAGAATCTGGCCTGCGGGGTAGGTCACCAGTTTCTCTGGAAGCAATCGCATAATGGATTGTGCCGTGACGGATTTTCCTGAACCGCTTTCACCCACCAGCGCAACCGTTTGACCCTGATGTACGTCGAAGCTCACCTGCTTGACCGCATCGGTAACACCGCCACCCTGTTTGAATCGCACGGCAAGATGATTAACCTGCAGAATAGGGGATGTCTGTTCGCTCATGCAGCCTTCCTCGGATCGAAGGCGTCGCGCACGGCTTCACCAATAAATACCAATAACGAAAGCATCAGGGCCAATACCACAAAGGCGGAGATGCCCAGCCATGGAGCATGCAGATTGGTTTTTCCCTGCGCAATGAGCTCACCCAACGATGGCGACCCTGGCGGCAGTCCGAACCCCAAGAAGTCGAGTGAAGTCAGTGTCGTGATGGATCCGGTAAGAATAAAGGGCATAAAGGTCAGTGTGGCGACCATAGCGTTGGGTAGCATGTGATGAAACATAATGCCGGCGTTACTCCGGCCTAGCGCCCGCGCCGCCCGAACATATTCGAGGTTACGCGCCCTGAGAAATTCAGCCCGTACGACGTCTACTAACCCCATCCAGCTAAACAGCAACATAATGCCCAGCAGCCACCAGAAATTGGGTGTGATAAAGCTGGTCATAATGATCAGGAGAAATAACACGGGTAAGCCCGACCAGATCTCGATAAAGCGCTGGCCCAGCAGATCTATTTTGCCGCCGTAATAGCCCTGAATCGCACCCACTATTACGCCAATAATTGTACTGAACAGTGTCAGCGCCAAACCAAACAACACCGATATTCTAAACCCGTAGATCAATCGCGCCACAACGTCGCGAGCCTGATCATCCGTGCCGAGCCAGTTCTCTGCAGAAGGAGGGGCTGGCGCGGGCACCGGAAGGTTGTAATTAATAGTGTCGTAACTGTAGCGAATGGGAGGCCAGAGCATCCACCCGTCTGCTTCGATTAAGCCTTTTACGTACTCGTCGCGATAATCCGCCTCGGTTTCAAAATCGCCACCAAAGGTTGTTTCGGCATAACTATTTAAAAACGGCGTGTACCACTCTCCCTGATACGAGACCACTAGCGGCTTGTCATTCGCAAGGACTTCGGCAAACAGTGTGACAACGAACAGGATTGAAAAGAATACGAGCGAATAATAGCCACGCTTGTTCGCTTTAAAATTGGCCCATCTCCGCTGATTGAGGGGCGACCAGCCAGACGCGTCAAACCACCTCATGCGTTTTCCCTACTACCAAAATCAATACGGGGGTCAATCATTACGTAAGTGAGATCACTAATTAACTTGAGCACCAATCCAACCAGCGTGAACACATACAAGGTGCCAAACATAACCGGGTAATCCCGGTTGAGCACAGCCTCAAAACCGAGCAGGCCCAAACCGTCGAGCGAAAAGATTACCTCGATGAGCAATGCGCCTGTGAAGAAAATACCTACAAGTGCGCTGGGCATGCCGGCAATAACAATCAGCATGGCATTGCGGAACACGTGGCCGTATAGAATGCGATTCTCTTCGAGCCCTTTGGCGCGTGCTGTTAACACATATTGCTTGTTGATTTCATCGAGAAAGGAGTTTTTGGTAAGCATGGTGAGTGTCGCAAATCCGCCAATTACCAGTGCCGTAACGGGCAGGGCCAGGTGCCAGAAATAATCAAGCACCTGCTCAAAAGTGCTCATCTGATCAAAATCAGGCGAGGTGAGCCCCCTGAGCGGGAATAAATCCCAGTACGTGCCACCAGCAAACAAAACGATTAACAGCACCCCAAACAGAAAGCCCGGAATAGCATAGCCAACGATGATGATACTGCTGGTCCATACATCAAAACGGGAGCCGTCTTTCACTGCTTTTTTAATGCCTAGAGGAATCGAAATCAGATAAATAATGAGTGTCGACCATAACCCCAACGAAATGGATACGGGCATTTTCTCGACAATCAGATCGGTAACGGAAGTGTCTCGAAAAAAACTGTCGCCAAAGTCGAACACCAAGTAGTTTTTCAGCATGGTTAAAAAACGTTCGTGGGCGGGTTGGTCAAAACCATAGAGTTTTTCGATACGTGCGATGAGTTCAGGGTCGAGGCCCTGTGCACCGCGATATTTGGACTCGCCTGTCGTCACACTGCCGCCCGCACTACCTTGAGCATCGGATTGGCCACCCATTCGGGATTGCAGGTCTGAATCCATGCCCTGTAATTGCGCGAGCGTACGCTCCACCGGACCACCGGGGGCGGCCTGCACAATAATAAAATTAAGCAGCATGATCCCAAACAGAGTTGGGATCATCAGCAAGAGACGGCGCAGTATATAGGCGGGCATTACTCGGCTTTCATCCACCAATGATCAATATTGACGCCACTTTTAGGCGTGTTGGCGGGGCGTTTCAGCTTTTTATGGTAAGCCACGCGGTCAACCGGGTTATACCAGTTGGGAATCACATAGTGCCCATGTAACAGCACGCGATCGAGCGCTCGGGTGCGCTGCACCAGACTATCGCGATCAGGCGCCTGTATAACCATGTCGATCAAGGCATCTATGACGGGATCACTGATGCCGGCAAAATTTCGCGAACCGGGCTGATTGGCCCGAGATGAATGCCAATATTCACGCTGTTCATTGCCGGGGGAGTTGGATTGACCAAAGCCCGCGACGACCACATCAAAATCAAAGTCGCGTAAGCGATTCAAGTATTGACTGGTATCCACCACCCGGATTGACGCAACAATGCCCAGTTTCTCGAGGTTTTTGATAAAGGGTTGCACCACGCGCTCAAAGTCTTTTCGGTAAATCAAAAACTCAAACTCGAAGGGCTTGCCGTTATCTTTATGCACCAGCTGCTTGTTCTTGATTTCCCATCCGGCGGCTTTGAGCAAGTTTATGGCAGTGCGCAGATTCTTGCGGATAGAGTGAGGTGGCGTTGTCGTAGGTACTTCGTAAGCTTGAGTAAAGATTTCGTCGGGCAATTGTTTTTCAAACTGTTTGAGAATGGCTAATTCCTCGCCTTGCGGCAACCCGCTGGAGGCTAGCTCGGAGTTTTCAAAAAATGAATGGCTACGCTGATACTGACCAAAAAACAGGTTTTGGTTGGTCCACTCAAAATCGAAGGCATAGTTGAGCGCCTGTCTTACTCTTGCATCTTTAAACAGGTCGCGGCGGGAGTTCATCACAAAGGCCTGCATGCCTGCTGGCCGTTCGTGCGCGATTTCTTCCTTGATCAGTGTGCCTTGTTCAAACGGAGGGCCAACGTAAGATGTTGCCCAATTGCGCGCAGTATGCTCCACACGATAATCGTATTCACCTGCTTTGAAGGCCTCTAAGGCGATGGTGTTGTCTTTGTAATATTCAAAGATAATCTGGTCAAAGTTGTAATAGCCTTTTACTGTGGGGTGATCTTTGGCCCAGTAATTTTTATCACGCTCGTATGTAATAGAGCGGCCCGGTTGCACGTCTTTTACAATGTAGGGTCCATTGGTCACCGGCGGCGTAAGGGTAGCACTGCCAAAGTCGTGCTTTTCCCAGTAATGTTTGGCCAGAACGGGTATTTGCCCAAGAATGAGCGGTAACTCCTTATTCTGGTCATCTTTGAAATTAAAGCGCACTGTTAAATCATCAATGATTTTGACTTCAGTGACGTCAGCATAATAGGCAGCATAAAAGGGGCGTGCTTTCTCGTGCGTCGTCACAAGCTCGAAGCTGAATTTTATGTCATCGGCCTGAATCGGTTCGCCATCGCTAAAACGGGCATTCGGATTTAGGTAGAACACGACGTAAGAACGGTCTTCTGGCATCTCTATTTTTTCGGCGATCAAGCCATATTCACTAAAGGCTTCGTCTTCGGCATGCACCGTTAAGCCCTGATAAAGGTACGAAACGCCACTAGCCGGTACGCCTTTAATAATGAAGAGGTTCAGACTATCAAAATTATCACCCACCACGCCGAGCCGAAGCGTGCCACCCTTGGGCGCATCGGGGTTTACATAGTCAAAATGTTTAAAGCTGGCGGGATACTTAAGTGTGCCATGCATGGCCAGGCCGTGTTGGCCGGCTTGTAAAGTGAAAGAGAGAAGCGAGAGACTAATCGATAAAAACAGTGCCGAAGCGATGCGCATGTTGAATTTGCCGGTTTGTTGTTAGTTATAGAGCCGCAAGAGATGCTAGCGAGATTTGAAACGAGAATCCAGACGAAACGCGCAATTTACAGGGCATTAATGCAAGCTGGTTTTTTCTTTACCGCAACGGCTGCAGCGATACAGCGTGACCAGCTTGCCTTGCTTCACATCGAACTTGTTTTCTGTCACTACCTGCCACTTGTGATGGCCGTGCTTGCACAAGGTTTTACCCTGATGCTTTTCTTTCAGCGACTTGCGCTTGAATGGCAGTACGTTGCTCATGATGATTACA
>JAWWBW010000085.1:0-11752 GCA_033720775.1 Oleiphilaceae bacterium
AATGCGAATATTGGAAACTCGGCAGTGACTTCTTCCTTAATAGACGTTGTCACTGCCGAGTTTCCAATATTCGCATTCACCTTGGTGCGGAAGTTGCGACCGATAATCATTGGCTCGGTTTCGGGGTGATTGATGTTATTGGGGATCACCGCGCGGCCGCGCGCGACCTCATCACGTACAAATTCCGGGGTAATAATTTTCGGAATGGATGCCCCAAAACTTTGGCCCGGGTGCTGTTCTCGACTGGCTTCATCGAGCTGAGCCTCAGACAGCGCCAGATTCTCACGAATCGCAATGTATTCCATTTCGGGCGTAATAATTCCTTGCTTGGCGTAGTGCAGCTGGCTCACATTTTTACCCGGCTTTGCTCTGCGTGGACGGCGCTTGTATTGAAAACGCAAACCTTCGAGCGCCAAATTGCTGTCGCGCACATTGGCATAGTCAGAGCTGAATCCTTCGAGCCACTCTGTATCTTCACGCTCTTCGATCCAGACATCGCGCAGAGTTTTGAGCCCTTTACGCACATCAATATCAGCGTCCGGATCGGTATAGGGGCCAGAGGTATCATACACGCGCACCGGCGCATTGGGCTCCAACTCGCCGTTTTGCAAGGTAGTGGGGTGCAAACTGATTTCGCGCATCGCGACGCGAATATCCGGGCGACTTCCTTCTACATAGATTTTTTGCGAGGCGGGAAAAGGTTGTGTGGATAAGGCATCCACCTGAGCGGTTTCACTCAACTTTTCGAAGGAAGTGTTTTTCATGGTGTGCTGTGCTCCGTTCGGTTGCAGGCTAGCCAGAACGGGCGACAGTGCGATGCAGAAATACTACAACTCGCTGCCTGTTCCCTCCGCTGGTGCTAACCATATCAGGTTCAACGGGTTCCGCACGAGAGTTTAACCACCTCGCGTTGCGGTCTCAGCCATTAGGTAATGGCGCCCCGACAAGACCCTTGGATTTTAGGCAGGCGGGTCGCGACTAGCAACTGCTAATCACGTTTATTTAGGGGCAAGCACTTCACTGGCAGGTTGCGGTGCAGAATAGTGATACCCCTGCCCCTTATCACAACCCAGCGCTCGCAATGCCGCAACGTGCCCCTCAGTCTCGATGCCTTCTGCGATGACCATGCGATCAAAGCTTTTGGCGATACCGATAATACTCGCCACCAGCTTCGCATCTTCTTCATTGTCGAGCATCCCCATCACAAAGCTTTTATCGATTTTGATTTCATCGATAGGCAAGGACCTGAAATACGTTAATGAGGAAAATGAGGTGCCAAAGTCATCCAGCGAAATGCTCACGCCCATTTGCTTGCAGTCTTGCAGGCGCTTGACCGCTAGATCCATATCAGAAAGCAAGGTTGACTCGACGATTTCCAGTGTGAGCAAGCGGCGAATAGTCGGCGGCGCGAGCCTCAGCATCTTTAAGGCCTGATTAAACGCCTCACTAAGCAAAAATGCGGGCGTCACATTGACCGCCATGCCGATGCCAACTGTAGCCAAATCATGCTGCTCTATGATACGAATCGCTCGCTCTAACACGTAACGGTCAAGCTGCGCCATCAGCTCGGTATCGGCCAGCGCAGGAAGAAACTGGTCCGGGAACAACAACCCATCCTGCGGATGCTGCCAACGAATCAGCACCTCATAGGCATAGGTATGGCCTGTTTTCAGCTCGACTTTGGGTTGCAAGTAAAGGATCAGTTCTTGTCGATTCAATGCGTGCTGAAAGGCTTCGATGAGGGCATATCGCTCTTGCTGGCTCTTTTCCAGCTCGGGCGAATATCTGATGTACTGGTTTTTGCCCTGTTGTTTGGCGCGATACATAGCCTGATCCGCATGCCGTAACAAACCATCAGCCGTTTCGATATCGCCTGGATAAGACGTGACGCCCATACTCGCCGAAACACGCAAGCTTTGTCCCCGCCAAATAACCTCTTTATTCACGGCATCAAGTATGCGCTGAAAAGATTGCTCCGTTTGATCGCCATTCAGAATCAGAACAAACTCGTCACCGCCAATACGCGCCAGAAAATCTTCGCCTCGAATGACCGCATGCAAATTAATAGAGAGCGCTTTTAACAAATGATCCCCCGCTTCATGCCCCAAGCCATCATTGATTTTTTTAAATCCATCGAGATCAATAAAGCAGACCGAAAAATGTAACGGCGTTTCGTGGCACCCGAGTATCAAATTTTCTAGGTGGATCAACAACTTTCTGCGATTGGGCAGTTGCGTTAGTGAGTCGTAGTTAGCGACCTGGTAAAGCTCATTCCGATGCCGGCGCTTTTCGCTTAACAAGCGCTTGCGCTCAATCAGGGTGCCAACAGTATTACTCAGTGGCAAAAAGAACTGCTCCATCGCTTCACTGTAACCATGAGGACGATTGGCCAAGCCGATCAAGCCCACAAGGTTGTCGCCAGAAAACAGCGGCATCCCCATAAACGAACGAATCTCTGGATGCCCAAGCGGTGTACCCTGACTGCGTGCATCATTCTGCACATCGTTGGCGATGGTCGTTCTGCGGGTTTTTACTGAATGCCCAAGCAGATTATCGAGATTATCGAATACCAGGCCCTCGCGCGCCGTGCGTTCGTACAAAGCATTGGTTTGCTTGTCCCAGGCAATATTGCTGATCGCGTGCATCTGGAGATAAGGCTTGCCACCGGGGTAATACTTAAGCTCCCCTATCAAGCCAAACTCGCTGCGGGTGATCAGCAGCAAATCACTGAGCAGCCCTTCAAACGTTTGCCGGTCATCTTCGCGCTTTAAAAAACGGTTCTGCGCTTTGGTGATGGCATCATTGAGCATGCGAGAGCTCAAATCCGATTCAAGCAACGACATCTGGTGATAGTCGATCATGGTCTCAACGACCTTGCCGACCTGCGCCAAACGCTGCCGGGTGCGCGGTCCCAAACGATGGGTTGCCTGATCTAGCAGCACCAACGCCGCCTGCATGTTTTCGTTGCTAACACACAAAGGCTGAACGGCAAAAAAACGAAAATAAGGGCTCGCTTGTGCCCACGGCAATTGATAAAACTCTGACTCACAATGCATGTCCTCAACATCAAACTGCTCGTGTGTTGACAGAATGTTGTGACAGATTGCATGAGAGAGAAGGGACGAAGGCTCCCATCCCTGCCAGGATAAGCTGCGAATGCCCTGCGGGGTCTCAAGCAGCAAAAGTACGCACTTTACATGAAATAACTGACGTACATGCTCGGTGATGGCATCAAAAGCGGTATGTGTCGAAGGGTCGAAGTTGTCTAGAAAAGGCGATCCGGAATGCGGTACAGCATGGGTCATAAGCGCGTGCTCCTGCGTAGCGTGAGACCCCACGACTTCTCGCCATGCAACTATCCAGCTGTTGCATTCATCCGACGAACATTGGGGTTGAACCCTGAGTGTTGCTCCATATCCAAAAGTAGTGCAAAGCGATTCAACCCGCAATAAAGCTTCAGCTATTTCTCCAGAGAGACCGCTTCAGCCGGAACATCCTTATCCAGATAAGCCAAACCCAATACACGTAAGTAGTCTTCGCGCTGCACATTGGACAAATCAAACTCGGGAAAATCACGCCCAACCAGCTCATATTGTTCTTTTAAGAATTCAATATATCCATCGCCACCCTGCACAATGAGCATACCCGCGGCCCCCACATCGGGGCGCACTTTTTCGGCCAAAGTGTCATCCAGCGTCACCGCCAGTACAACCGCCTCTTCTTCGCCCTCAAAGCGGGCCCGTCGCCGTGTCAGAGTCTTTTGAGCCCAATAGTAAGCCAGTGCCTTACTCGGCGTCAGATAGACTGGCTCGCGCGTTTCGGTGTAACTATTGCCAATCGTTGCCATGGTACTTTTAGCCGCTTTATTCATCGCCTGATCACCAGAGCGCTTTAGACCATGCTCCAATATCGATTCAACCAGGGCTGATGTTGTACCGTGATACCACACGCTGCCCGACGCAAACCCGGACTCACCCAGTACCTCTTTTATATCCTGAAACTGTGTTGGAATATCAGTCATGTTAAACCCGTTTAGTTTGCTTGATGCATGACGCTTGAAGCTTGAAGCTTGAAAAGTATTTTGCTTCCGGCTTCCAGCGTCAAGCTTCCAGCATTAAAAAAGGCGACCCAAGAGCCGCCTTTTTTGTGGTCGACTAACGGGAGCGGCGTTTACCGTCTCCCGTCAAGCGTCTCCCGATCTACAACTTAGATGTCGTTGAACTGGTTAGAGGTGTTTTTCGCACCACCAGCTTTCAGCGCCATCTCACCAGCGTAGTACTCTTTGTGGTCGTCGCCGATGTCAGAACCAGCCATGTTCTGGTGCTTAACGCAAGCGATACCTTGACGGATCTCTTTACGCTGAACGCCAGCAACATAACCCAGCATGCCTGCATCACCAAAGTACTCTTGCGCCAGGTTATCAACAGACAGTGCAGTCGTGTGATAAGTAGGCAGAGTGATCAGGTGGTGGAATACATTCGCTTCGCGAGAAGTATCGGCCTGGAAGGTACGGATACGCGCGTCTGCTGCTGCAGCCAGCTCAGAATCGTCGTACTCGGCGCTCATCAGGCGGTCACGATCGTAAGCAGAAACGTCTTTACCTTCTGCTTTCCATGCATCGTAAGTTTGCTGACGGAAGCTCAGAGTCCAGTTGAACGATGGAGAGTTGTTGTAAACCAGTTTCGCATCTGGGTGAACCTTGCGAATGTCGTCCATCATGCCTTTGATTTCGTGAACAGTCGGGATTGCAGTTTCAATCCACAGCAGGTCAGCACCCGCGTTCAGAGCTTCGATACAATCGAAGACGCAACGCTCGTGACCAGTACCCTGGCGGAACTGGTACAGACCAGAAGGCAGACGCTTAGGACGAACCAGTTTGCCACCACGGCTGATCAGTACATCACCTTCAGCAGTATCTTCTGGCGCAACTTCTTCGCAATCCAGGTAAGAGTTGTAAACATCGCCCTGATCGCCTGGCTCACGTACAACAGCGATTTCTTTAGTCAGGCCAGCACCTTCAGAGTCGGTACGCGCAACGATGATACCGTCGTCTACACCCAGCTCAAGGAAGGCATAACGCAGTGCGCGGATCTTGGCGTGGAAGTCGTTGTGAGGAACAGTTACTTTACCGTCCTGGTGACCACATTGCTTCTCGTCAGCAACCTGGTTTTCGATCTGCAGTGCACAAGCACCCGCTTCGATCATTTTCTTGGCCAGCAGGTAAGTCGCTTCTGCGTTACCGAAACCAGCGTCGATGTCAGCAATAATCGGAACAACGTGAGTTTCGTGGTTGTCGATCTTGTCTTGAATCTCAGCAGCTTTAGCGTCGTCGCCAGCTTCACGTGCTTTGTCCAGCTCACGGAACAGACCACCCAGCTCACGTGCATCAGCTTGACGCAGGAAGGTGTACAGCTCTTCTACCAGGTTAGCAACGGCAGTTTTCTCGTGCATAGACTGGTCAGGCAGAGGACCGAAGTCAGAACGCAGAGCAGCAACCATCCAACCAGACAGGTACAAGTAACGACGCTCAGTGCTACCGAAGTGCTTCTTGATAGAGATCAGTTTTTGCTGACCTACAAAACCGTGCCAGCAACCCAGAGATTGCGTGTACTTGGTCTTGTCTTTGTCGAACTCGGCCATGTCGCGACGCATGATAGCGGCAGTGTATCGGGCGATG
Organism: Oleiphilaceae bacterium; assembly: GCA_033720775.1. Classification (GTDB taxonomy): domain Bacteria; phylum Pseudomonadota; class Gammaproteobacteria; order Pseudomonadales; family Oleiphilaceae; genus PZPK01. The sequence goes on from JAWWBW010000085.1 coordinate 5,678, forward strand.
TCCAGACCAGTTTTGAATTTGTTCTGCGCGCGCATGCGGGCAGCGTATTCTGGGTTAATTGCGTCCCATGGAGCGCCAGCTTTTTCTTTAAGCGCTGCAACTGCTTTGATGTCGTCTTGGTATTGTGACATTTGCTTATCCTTTGGTGTGAGGATGGAAGCCCCTGTTTACTGATCGGCCACAGCATGAACATGCCGGCCAAACCCAAAACAGAAGCATGTATGAAAACGGGGCGCATTCTAATCAAAGCGAATTCATAAATAAAATATATCGTTTGTATATTCGATATACATGCCATGAATGCGCGAGAGATAAGTCGATGATGACACAACAAAAATCAGTCACTTACCTGCCCCAATTAAAATACCCCGCAAGAAGGGCTACATTCTGGATACAAAGTGTGACCAGAAAACGACAATACCAACGCTACATGCGAGTGTCTGGAATCGAGCAGCAACTCTTACACCTTCCGTATCTCACTGCCCCACGGCTGCGGCCTGCAGTGCAATGTAGGATTTAGCGGCATTCCATTCACTAGAGCGGTAATGATTTGCCAATAACTCAGAAATCAACATTTCCTTGTCTTCCAAAGATAAGCCTGCCTGATCAATTAACTTCCGATCTTTCAAAAAATGCTCATAACGCTGGTGCCACCAATCGGCATTTTGCTGCATGCCAAAGTATGCTTCAGCAGCGTCGCGACCCTCTTCTTCCAGCAAGCTTCTGTAGACATCCTGATCCGACGCACCCTCTTTTTGCAGCGCAACGATGCGACGATGCAAGCCACCGGATTCGAATGCAGGCGCTCTACTCTGCCCCGTCACCCGGCCATATACATCGTAAAACAACTCCTCACCAAGAAAAGACTTTCGGAACGCTTCACGGGCTTCATGTTCCGCTAACATGCCGTCCATCGTCGCAGGTACCTCACGGGTAAAGACCTGCGATTCTGCTCTGGCAAGTGCGTACAGCTGCAATACCACTTCGGCCAGATAGGTGCCTTCGTCGCCCCTCAAGGTGTTTTGAATTTCCCGATGCAGATTGTCTAAATTGCGCTCATCAAGATCTGAGGGCATACGTTCGACAAATATCTGCAAGGCGGTTCGAGCATCGTCGTTCCAAGCAAATTGGCTGAGGTTGAGGGGCTGCAATAGCGTTTGGATGTCGTGAGACCACTCCAGCGATTCCAACTCCTGGTTAACCCGCGGCGCGTTGTCAGAAAACACGGCCCTCGAAGCATCATTGGCACCAGAGGGAGCAGTTAGCATCCATTCCTTAACTGTTGATCCTGTTTCATCTGTCACAACGTGCCGCGTGGCGCCTCTCTGGTGCGCTGTAGCATGATGGGTGACAGAGCGACCAGCTTCGTCCGCATTATTTGAGCCATGCATGAGCAAGATACCTGCAAACCCGAGCGCGATAACCCCATACCACTTATTGAGCCAGTGCATGTTTTACCCCTGAACCAAGATCATTCACTATTTTGATGTCAGCCGCACCCAGCGCCCGGGAAACATGTTCATTGAGCAATTCACTGCGCAGTTCCGATTCGAGTACGGGAGCCTGCGATTCAAATGCAGGCTTGGGAAATGTCTGCTTGCCAATCAACTGCACCAACTGCCATCCGTCAGCGGATTCAACTGGCCGATGGTGAAACCCGTTTTGTGCTAGCTGACTCACGATGCTGCTAATATTTTCGGGTAAATCAGATCGGCTTAACCAAGGCCCATCTATAAAGCCAAGCTCCCTTAACGCCCCCTCATTAACCGGCTCTTTAGTGAACTCGTGGAGCAACTGCTCAGCTTCGGCGTGAGACGACAAAGACAACACTCTAAAACGATACAGCTCCGTGTCGGTCAGCGTTGCATACCGCTGTGCAATGGCTTCGTCCGGTATACTGGTGTTGTTTAAAAAATGCTGTACATAAAGCTGTGCCAGTAGTGTTTTACGCGCCATCTCCATTTCGACGACAAAATCTAGCCTGTGGTCTATGCCTAATTGCTGTGCCTGTTGCGCAAATACCTCCGTGACTAACAGATCGTAGGCTGCACTGGAAGCAAGGTCTTGTTGATCGCCACCCAAGTACCGCAGTCGCGATCCCTTTAAAAACCTCAACAGTTCAATGGGCAGCACTTGCCCGTTTACATGCGCAAAAACATCTTTCTCGGCGTTCTCTGCACAGGCTTCGCTTACCGGCTTCAACAACAAGGTAAAAAGCAAACACATAGCAAGGCGCGAGACGATCATCCCAGGGTGAAGCATATGGCGATCAACTCCCTTAAAGTCAGGAACTAGAGTGCAACCAGCCACACTGAGCGAACTCAAAATCGTTCGCATAAAGTATGGCTGGTTAAGGTTTACAGGTTGTTTTTCACATCGACGTACACATCGGCATCGGTCAGCAATTGGTTGTGACCAACGCTTTTGGTTTTAACCGCTCTACCGCATGCAGCTGCACTGGAGGTGGGGACTATTATCTCATCGGCATCAGACCAGATCGACACATCACAGCCACGCCCGCCCAGATCATTCAGAAAGCTTGATCCGGGACGCATCTCAAAGCAGGCAGGACTCACGCAACCATAGGCCCAGTTGGTGCCTTCATGAGGCGTGCCCAGAGTAATGAGTCGACTCGTCTTTTTACCTCCGCCCTCAAACGCGCGATACCAGCGTGACACCAGACCTCCATTCGAATGGGCAATCAGGCGCGCTTTCGCCTGTCCTGTCGCGTTTAAGGCATTGTTAACGTAGCTCGACAATCTTATTGCGCTGGTTTTATTGCTTTCGCCAAGGCTGTTATACGAGAACTTGTACATGGCGCAAGATGGCTCCCCATCATTTAAGAGCCGGCCTTCCATGGTGTTCCAATTAGAACCGGAACCGGAATATCCGTGCACAAAGACAATGGGTTCCGCAGCACAGGTGCTACCACCGTCACCGCCTCCGCCTTTTGAACCACCTTTGCCCGATACGGCATAACCGGAACCGAGTGCCAAGGTTGTGATCGTTACTGCATAAACCAAATGTTTGATGCGTTTCATTGGCTTTCTCCTCTTGTTGTTTTTGTATGAATCGCCGAAACAGTACACCGCATTTGTTCGCCCTGTGACCGCCGATCAAATGCTCTGTGACGTCACCGACGGCATAGCCATCGGACGCAGCAACATAACGCCATCCCCAACGGGCGTCTTGTACAAAATAACGGTTATGAGATATTAAATGGCTACGCAGAGCACCCTAAAAAACCGGTTGCATACACAGCCATGCGCGCAAAGAAAAGAACAGCGGATAGTGGTGGCGACAAAGAGTTTGTCGCCACAGAAAGGCACAAAAACCTAGCGTTTACCTACTTCACGAATAATGGGTCGCCCCGGAGCTGGAATGCGATCAACGCTCACTTTGACTTCAACCGTCACCGCAAAGCCACTGCCTTCATTGCGCCTCTCTGCTTCAATCAGCGCCTCGGCAACAGCCATCACATCGGCACGCGCCTCATCAAGCAGCTTTTCGATGTCGTCAGGCGCGACAACCGAACTATTGTTTGAGCGCGAAGAGTTGTAGTCCTGCGCACTATGACCCATAGTTGGTAACAGCAGCAAAGCTAAAGCAACATACAGGTATTTCATAGTCGTCCCTCAATCTATTATTTTACACGCAGGCATGTCTGCCAGACACACTACGGCAGCACCAGTATAACGTTATATGGAACACACAGAATGAGATGAGGGTCTCGCAGTCTCCTGCATGCTCGATGCACGCATTTATTCGACACTATCTGAGCATCAGAACCACTCAGCCTTCATTTCATAGGGCGTCGCTTCAAGCTGTTTGAGAATCTCTGCCTGTACTTTGGTTTCCGGCAACTCCCAATTGAGGTAATACCGGGCCGCTTGTAGCTTGCCTTGATAGAAATGCTGTTCATCTTCATGCAAGTCGTTTTGACTGAGCGTTTGTTGCGCGATCACCGCCTGTCGCAACCAGATCCAGGCCACCATCACGCGTCCGAACATATCCAGATACAAGGTGGCGTTCGCCAAAATGCGATCGGGGTCCGCCGCCATCTGCATAGCAAGTGTTTGGGTCACTTCGTTGAGCGACTGCAGTGCCGCTTGCAAGGCGTCGGCGAGCGCCTGTAAGGATGCATCTTCTTGCGCCTGCGCCACGGTTTGCATGATTCCTTTATTGAGCAGCTTGTACCCCGCGCCGGCCTTCATGATGACCTTGCGCCCCAACAGATCGAGCCCCTGAATGCCTTCGGTACCTTCATGGATCGGATTCAAGCGGTTGTCGCGATAGTACTGCTCCACGGGGTACTCGCGGATATAGCCGGCGCCACCGAGTACCTGTATGGCCAGTTCATTGGCCTTGAGGCCATATTTTGAAGGGAACGATTTGACCACCGGCGTGATCAGATCGAGCAACAAAAAGGCCTGTTGGCGAGCCTCTTCGGTTTCGGCGGTGTGAGTGTCTTCATGCAGCGCACTGGCGTAATAACACAGCGCCAGAGAACCCTCTGCGTAAGCTTTTTGTGCGAGCAACATGCGGCGCACGTCGGCATGTTCAATAATCGCCACCTGCTTGGATTCCGGGTCCTTATTAGAAGGGTGACGCCCCTGCGGGCGTTGGCGCGCGTAATCCAACGAATAGTTATAGCCCTGATAGCCCAGCACGGCTGCCCCCAGGCCGACACCAATACGCGCCTCGTTCATCATCTGAAACATATAGCTCAAGCCCTTGTGAGGCTCACCCACCAAAAAGGCTTCGGCACCGCCCTGCTCACCAAAACTCAACACCGTCGATGTGGTATTGCGATAGCCCATCTTGTGCAGCAAACCTGCCAGATGGACGTCATTGCGCTCACCCAACGAACCATCTTCATTGACCTTGAACTTAGGGCAAATAAACAGGGATATACCCTTGGTACCAGCGGGTGCCCCTTCGATACGCGCCAGCACCATATGTACGATGTTTTCAGTGAGCGACTGGTCACCACCCGAGATATAAATTTTTTGGCCAAAGAGTCGGTAGCTGCCGTCCTCCTGCGGTACCGCCTTGGTCGTGATGTCTGCCAAGGCCGAACCCTGCGCGGGTTCGGTGAGCGCCATGGTGCCGGCGAAGCGTCCGGATTTCATGTGTGCCAGATAGCGCTGCTTTTGCGCCTCTGTGCCAAACGAGCGAATAAGATTCCCCGCCCCGATGGTCAAAAAACTGTAACCGGCACTGGCCACATTCGCGGCATTCACGTACGACATCGCAACACGCAGAATGACCTCGGGCAGCTGCATGCCCTCTTCGTCAAAATCATAGTGCGCCGCTAAAAAGCCGGCATCGGCAAAGGCATCCCATGCCGCCTGGGTTTCGGGTATAAGACTAACCTGTTCACCATCAAATTGGGGCTCGTTGGCATCGCCCTTGGCGTTGTGATTGGCAAAATACTTTTGCGCAATGGTCTTGGCGGTGTTTAATGTGGCATCGAAGATTTCGCGAGAATGCTCCTGATAGCGCGGGCGTGTCAGCAGCGCTTCGGTATCCAAAAACTCGTAAAGCAAAAATTCCACATCGCGGTCGCGTAATAAAGGAGTCATCTCGGGGCCTATCAGTATTTTTATGAACGAACGTTCATTCTATATCTGCTATCATAGCGTATTCAAGTCACTGCCATTTTCTTTATCTATGCCAGCATCATTTAACTATCAGGAATTTCTTAACCTCTGCCCGCTTGATGACCAACGCATTATTCAGCAGCTGATCTCACGTCATTTTGGAGATCTAAGCGACAAGCGGCGCCAAAAGGCAGAAGAAAATCTGCAGGCCATTATCACCGCCACATTTGAGCTGGCGGCATCAATCGGCTTTGCAAAAATGTCGATGCGCGATTTACACAAGGCTTGTGGCATGAGTCTGGGCGGCCTGTACAACTACTTTGAGAGTAAAGAAGCGCTGGCGCTGATGATTACCGAGGCGCTGCACCTGATTGCCTTTGAATGGCTGCCCTCTCTCACGGACGCGACCCAGCCTCGCGAGAAGCAACTGGAACGCCTGATACGTGGCCACATTTATTTAAGCGAGATGCTG
>JAWWBW010000086.1:0-11621 GCA_033720775.1 Oleiphilaceae bacterium
ACCAGCCGCTCACGGTGTAACACCGTGCCACGAATATGCTCATTGTCCTGCACCGAGTGATCAATATCCTGAGGCGACACCGAAATAATCTCACCGACTTTATCGACGGCCATACCGGTGAGTTCCTCACCATCGTCCAAGATGATAATGCGCTCGGCTTCACTAGCGGAGGTATTTAGTAACTGCGCCGTCTTGAGCACTGGAATAATCTCTCCGCGCACATTGAGAATACCCGAAACCTCGGCCGGACCACCCGGCACAGGCACTGGTTCTGTGTAAGGAATAATCTCCTGAACCTTGGCGACACGACAGGCAAATAATTCGTCACCCAACACAAAACTCACCCACTGACTACTCGACACTGATTCCTCCACAAAACGTTGCCGTCATAAATTAGCCATACAAAAAACTTTTTATTTAGTGTACTATATTTAGAGTTCTAAAGTTTAACAAGAACAAAGAGCGCTTATTAGCACTTTTTATTGCTTTAGGCGCGACTACTTAGACCTTGTCGTCTAATTTTTAATTTGTCATCTAATTATTAGATGTAAAGACATTTGTTTGGCTATACGGAGACCAACACCGGCATGACTTCAGCCATTACGCTCAGACGCCCTGTCAGCGAAGACGGGCGAGCGGTTTTCACTCTGATTATGGAGTGCCCCCCTCTCGACATTAATTCTGTCTACTGCAACCTGCTGCAATGCTCCCACTTTCGCGACACCTCGGTGATCGCCACAGATGAGCAAGGCGCCGCAGGTTTCATATCGGGTTATATCATTCCCGATCGCCCCGACACCCTGTTTATTTGGCAGGTCGCTGTAAGTGACCGTGCCCGTGGTCAAGGCTTGGCCCGTCGCATGCTCGACGAAATTCTGCAACGCCCGCAGTGTGCCGAAGTTCGCCATGTCGAAACCACTATCACTGAAGACAACGCAGCTTCTTGGGCGCTGTTTGAATCACTTGCCCGCGGTTATCAGGCAACGTTGAAGCGCTCATTGATGTTCGACAAAAAGCTGCATTTCGGTGATCGCCACGATAGCGAGATTCTTGCCCGCATCGGGCCATTGCAATTTGCCGAGGAGCAAAAGCAGCGCGCCTGATCGCTACACACCTTTGCCACGCTAACTCACTTAACTTTTGACAAAGAGGTCAGGAGACCCCTATGAAAATTTTTGAAGAAATTGAATCTGAAGTACAAAGCTATGCCCGTTCGTTCCCTCGCGTTTTCAACCGCGCGAAAATGGAATTTCTGTACGACGAAGACGGCACCGCCTATCTCGACTTTCTGGCTGGTGCAGGTACGCTGAACTATGGTCATAACAACCCTATCTTCAAGGAAGCGCTGCTGGAGTACATCCACAACGATGGCATCACCCACGGCCTGGACCTGCATACCAAAGCCAAGGCGGAATTTCTTGAGAGCTTTAACGAAAAAATTCTGAAGCCGCGCGACCTGGAATATGTCGTACAGTTCACCGGCCCAACCGGTACCAACGCGGTAGAAGCAGCACTCAAACTGGCACGTAACGTAACCGGTCGCGAAAACGTGATCTCGTTTACCAACGGATTTCACGGTGTAAGCCTGGGCTCACTGGCGACTACCGGTAACTCACACCACCGTGGTGCAGCAGGCGTCAGCCTTAACGGCAGCGCTCGTATGCCTTATGACGGTTATCTCGGTGATGAAATCGATACGACGGCTTACCTCGACAAAGTATTGCGCGACAGCAGCAGCGGCATCGACAAGCCCGCCGCCGTGATTGTTGAAACCGTCCAAGGTGAAGGTGGTATCAATGCAGCCAGCTTTGAATGGTTACGCAATCTTGAAAAAGTATGTCGCGAGCACGATATTCTGCTGATTGTGGATGACATTCAGGCCGGCTGTGGTCGTACCGGCACCTTCTTCAGCTTTGAAGAAGCCGGTATCAAACCCGATATTGTGACACTGTCCAAATCGCTCGGCGGTTATGGTCTACCCTTCGCCGTTGTACTGATTCGTCCAGAGCTCGACCAATGGAAACCCGGCGAGCACAACGGCACTTTCCGCGGTAACAACTTTGCCTTTGTCACCGCCAAGGCTGCCATCGACCATTATTGGGGTGATGACCACTTTGCGCGCGAGATTCAGGACAAAGGTAAATATGTATCCAAGCGTCTTGAAGACATCGTCGCCAAATATGGTGAGGGTAACTTCAACACCTGTGGTCGCGGTATGTTCCGTGGTATCAACTGCGTTAATGGCGAGCTCGCCGCCAAAATCACCAAAGCGGCTTTCCAGAAGGGACTCATCATCGAGACATCCGGCGCCGACGATCAGGTAGTAAAATTCCTGTGTCCGCTGGTGATCTCGCAAGAGAACCTTAAGCGCGGCATCGATATCGTCGAAGAGGCCATTGCCGAAGTATGCGCCAAGATCGATGAGATGCCTGAAAGTTCTGACTATTTTGACGATTATCTGAAGGCTGCCAGCTAAGCATCAGCAACGGCGCTCCCGCGAGCGCCAAGCCTTCACCCACTCCATAACACATTGATTATTGAGGATAATTATGATCGTCAGAACCTTACAACAAGCCCAGCAAAGCCAGCGCAAAATCACGTCACCCGATGGCAATTGGGAGAGCGTGCGCATGCTGCTAAAGAACGACAAGATGGGCTTTTCGTTTCACATCACCACCATCTTCAAGGGAGCAGACTTTCGCATGCACTACCAGAATCATCTGGAATCGGTGTATTGCATGAGCGGTCGCGGCGAAGTAGAGAGCCTCGAAGACGGCAAGGTCTACCCGATTGAAGCGGGCACGTTGTACATACTCGACAAGCATGACCGCCATATCTTGCGCGCATTCGAAGACATGCAAATGGCCTGCGTGTTCAATCCGCCCCTTAACGGCACTGAAGTACACAACGCTGAGGGCGCTTACGAGCTCGAAGCAGAAGCCGTCGCGGAGCAATAGGCAAAACGATAAAACTATGTATTACCGCTCATCCAGCGACTTTAAGGGGAAGGCCTTGAGCCAGCGCGAGACGGCCGAAATCCGCGAGATCGTGCAACTTCGTATTCAGTACCTGCTAGTACTGATTGAGGAGAATGCGCGCGCCTCGGCGGCCGAAGCGGGCCAGGAACCCTACCCCAATATGTTTCGTCGACGCGGCGACCAAAAGGTCGAACACCATGTGATCCACCTTGCCGAACGCGAATTGACGCAACTCACACGCACCTTGATCTGGCTCGATTCAGAGCGGGCCGGGTTATGCATTGCGTGTGCCGCAGCCATTCCGATTGAGCGAATTAAAGCGATACCAACAAACAGAATTTGCGACGAATGCAACCAAATACAAAACGGAGATCTGTAATGCACCAACACACCGTGGAAAAAATAGGCGGTACATCCATGAGCGATTATCAGGCGGTGCGCGACAACATCATTTTGCACCCCAGCCGCCATGGTGAAGCAGCCAATGAAACACTCTACCGCCGCGTCTTTGTGGTATCGGCTTATGGTGGCATCACCAACCTGTTGCTGGAGCATAAAAAATCGGGGCAACCCGGTGTATATGCACTGTTCGCCAACAGCATTAATAATGAAAGCTGGCGCGACAAGTTACAGGAAGTGCGCGACACCATGTACCAGATTAACGCAGAGCTGTTTGGTGAAGGCGAACTGCTGGACGACGCCAACCAGTTTATCAGCTTACGTCTGGACGACGCAGAATCGTGCCTGAGCGACCTGCAACGCCTGTGTCGCCACGGCCATTTTGCCCTCGACACACACCTGAACTCGGTGCGCGAGATGCTCGCCTGTATTGGTGAGGCGCACAGTGCGCGCAACATGGCGCAGCTACTGCAGCGTGATGGCATCAACGCCAGTTTTGTCGATCTGACCGGCTGGCGCAGTGAACAGCATATGGCACTGGACGAACGTATCAAGCAGGCATTCCGCGGTATTGATCTGGATAAAACACTGCCCATCGTGACGGGTTATGCCCACAGTGAGCAGGGCCTCATGTCGACCTTTGATCGTGGCTACAGCGAAATGACATTTAGCCGCGTTGCCGTCATCACGCAGGCCGAAGAAGCTGTTATCCATAAAGAGTTTCACCTGAGCAGTGCTGACCCCCGCCTGGTAGGCGAAGATAATGCCGTCCCCATTGGTCGCACCAATTACGATGTGGCCGACCAGCTGGCCAATCTCGGCATGGAAGCGATTCACCCCAAGGCGGCTAAAGGATTGCGCCAGCAGGAAATCCCCCTGCGCGTCTGTAACACCTTTGAGCCGGAACATCGCGGCACACTCATTACCGGTGATTACGTGAGCGATGAGCCTTGCGTCGAGATTATTGCGGGGAAACAGGGAGTTTATGCACTGGAACTGTTTGATCAGGACATGGCGGGCAAAATCAATGAATACGACACTCAGATTCTGGCTGTGCTGTCGCGCTTCAAGGTGAACTTTATTGCCAAGGACGTAAACGCCAACACGATTACGCACTACCTGAATACCAGCCTGAAAACCATTCGCCGTATTCGCCGCGCGCTCGAAGAGTATTATCCGGATGCTGAGTTCAATCAGCGTAAGGTGGCAATTGTGTCGGCAATCGGTAGCGACATGCAGGTGCCCGGCATTCTTGCAAAAACGGTGAGTGCTTTGGCTAAAGAAAATATCAGTGTGCTGGCCATTCACCAGAGCATGCGCCAAGTGGATATGCAGTTTATCGTTGACGAGAATGACTATGAGGCAGCAGTGCAAAGCCTGCACGCCTGCCTGGTGGAAGTGCACGATCACGGACGCGCCATATGTCTGGCCTCTTAAGACTGATAGCGGCAGCGGCACTATTGGTGCTGCTGCCGGCACTCGCCAGTGCTAACGAAACGGATAACACTGCAGCGTCAGATGGCCCTACCATTGCCAAGGCCAAAGCCGTGGTCGAGGAACTTGAAGAGCCGCTGTACAACCCCTTTGTAGAACGCTACGTGCTTGATGAGCTCAAGCAACTCCGGCGCGAAATGGCCGATCAGAAAGTCGATCTCACCAAACAGATGGTGGATCGCGAGCACAGTTCGGTCGATCGCGCGGTCACTTACGCCACCGATACTGTTACCTACTTTTTCTACCTGATCGCGGGCGCAACCTCGATTCTCGTGTTGGTTGGCTGGACCTCCATCCGCGAAATAAAAGACCGCGTGCATTCGCTGGCAGACGAAGAAATCTCCAAACTAGTCAAGGAATATGAGGCGCGACTGCAAAGCATAGAAGAGCAGCTCAATCAAAAGACGCAACATATTGAAGAGAACCGGGAAGAAATCGAGCGTACACAAGAAGTGCAATCGCTTTGGCTGCGCGCCGGCCAAGACAACAACCCGGCTAACAAAATTGAAATCTACGACGAGATTCTCAAGCTGCGCAAAGACGATTGCGAAGCTCTCACCTACAAGGCAGATGCCGTCTTAGAACTGGGTGAGCCGCAGTGGGCGGCGAACCTGTGCCACCAGGCCCTCAAGATCGATCCTGAAAACAGCCATGCGTTTTATCAACTCGGGTGTGCCTATGCCTCGATGCAGCAGATCGAAGAAGCCTTGCGATATCTCGGTGAGGCCTTGCGACGACGCGATAGTTATCGCGAAGAAATGGTCGCTGATCCTGCGCTAACCGGCTTGAAAGAGCACCGTGGTTTCTGCGAGCTCTTAGGCATAGACGGGGAAACACACAATGCGGCGTAACTGGCGAACACTGCTGCTTGCTGTCACGCTGTGCAGCAGTTCCCTTGGTCAGGCGCAGACTGATCGCCTTAGTCTCTACCAGCTTAGTCAGACCGTATCTGAACGGCTCGAACTAACCGTACTGTTCAGCCCGCGCGTGCGCGTCGAACAAACACTGCAACTCGAAGTACAACAGGGCCTCGACGACAAGGCACTGTATGCTTTGTTTCTGTCAGTATTATCCGTGCATGGCTACGCTGCCCATCGCGATAATGATCTGGTAACCATTACACGCAAATACCGCATTCGTAGCCAGGCGACACCCGTTATCACCCCTTAAGCAGCGCGCGAGGTAGGTACCTCGATCCCCTGCTGCTTAAGCCAATTCAGTATGTGCTGCTTGACCAAAGGCAAGGCCGTACCGCCAATGGTCCAGTGGCAGACACCCGGCAGTTCGATCAAACGCGCCCGCCCCTGATAAAGCTCTACAATTTTACGCTGCACCCCAATGGGTGTAATGCGATCTTCGGTGCCGCCAAGCATCAGAACTGGACAGTCAATCGCTTCGGGGCGAATACGCGTGGGCGGATGACGAAATAAAAAGGGCATACCAATTTCAAACGATGCCCGCCCGGATTCAAAAGTGGAATCCCGTGCCACGCTTTCCTGAATACTGGCGTTTTGTGTATTGGCAATACCATAGCGCACATGTTTCAGTTCTATCTCGGTGGTTTTCTTCCACAAGGGAAAAATAAACAGGTTGCGACCAAAGGTGCGCAGTACCGACCAGCGCCAGCCATTCACCCCCGCAGGTGGTGCTGAAGACATCAGCACCAGTGCCTCAAGACTGGTGCGCGCCGCTACCAGCTGAGCGATCAACGCCCCCATGGAATGGCCGATCAGAATAGGTGCGCGATCGAGATTATTAATCAGGTTCTGCACACAACGCACGTAGTCTTCGACGCCAAAGCCAATCAGGGTCTGGCAATCGTTTTCGCCCATGGTGTGCTTCGGCTTGTGCCCGGGTAAATTCGGGGTGTGAACTTCAAAGCCACTTTTTTCAAAACTGGTGCGTATATCACGCAGGGTATCGCCGGTGCTCCACATACCATGGACAATCACCACCGGGGGTAACGATTGGTCTGTCATACCACCTCTCTGGCTGGTTCGGTTTGGTGAAAACGCTTGAGTGGTTGCGCGTCATCAAATCTTAGTACACCATCAACCAATTCACTGTGCTTGATGGCAAAAATATCTTTCCAGTAAAAGTCTTTGTTGCGCCAGGGATAAGTAGTGCCCTGCATCGGGATTTTCCCTTTGGCACGCTGAACATAGCTGCTGTTCAGATTCACCAGATCAACCTGTTCCATTTTGCCATGCTGATAGGGAAATACCATGCGGTGTCCCTGCTGCTGCATATAATCCAACAGCTTGTTGACATAACCGTAGGTCAATTCGGCCTTGAGGGTCCATGGTGCACTGGTATAGCCAAAAATCGTGACCAGGTTGGGCACCTGACTGAACATCATGCCTTTGTAATTGGTCAGTTTACTCGCCTCTACCCGTGCGCCATCAATACGTATATCCATGCCTCCCCAATACTGTATTTCCAAACCCGTTGCCGGCACCACGATATCGGCTTCTAAGTGTTGGCCGCTGCGCAACTGAATACCGTTTTCGGTAAAACGCTCAATATGGTCGGTCACGACAGAAGCCCGCCCCTCGCGCATGGCCGCAAACAGATCTTCATCGGGCACCATGCACATGCGCTGGTCCCACGGCTTGTAACGGGGGTTGAAATGTTCGTCAACGTTGGCTGCGCCCGCCAGCGCCTTACGATTCTGAAATCGAATCAGCTTGCGCACAAAATTGGGAAAACGCTGCGACAATAAAAACAATAACTGCTGAATGGTCACGTACTTGGCCCGCATAATGCGATTCGTCACGCGCAATGGCAGAATCTTGCTTAACACGCTAAACAAACCGTCTTCAGAAGGTACCGATACAATGTAAGTGGGCGAACGCTGTAACATCGTTACATGGGCAGCTTTTTCGGCCATTGCCGGTACCACTGTCACCGCCGTTGCACCACTGCCAATGACGACTACCTGCTTACCCTCATAATCCAGCTGCTCTGGCCAATGCTGAGGATGCACAATATCGCCGGTGAAATCCTCGACGCCCTCAAACTCAGGCATGTAACCTTTTTCGTAGTTGTAATAGCCCGTGCAGGTGACCAAAAATCGGGCTTCGATGGTGTAAGCATCACCCTGTTCAGGCAGCACGGTCACGCACCAGCGAGCCTTATCGGATTGCCAGTCCGCCTTCACGACGCGCTGATTAAAACGAATCTTTGAGCGCAGGTTTTGTTCGTCGACCAAGTCATTCAGATAGTCGCGAATGCGTTCTCCCGTTCCAATATATTCTTTATGTTTCCATGGCTTAAAGGAGTAAGCAAAGGTATACATATCTGAATCAGAGCGAATACCGGGGTAACGAAACAGATCCCAGGTACCGCCGATATTGGCACGACTCTCTATAATCGCAAACTGGTCATTAGGGCGCTGCCGTTGTAATGTGCATGCCATACCGATGCCCGAGATACCGGCCCCGATGATTAGCACATCGAGCTGCTGTGTGCGGGAGGCAGAATCATTCACATTCACTGTGCTGGTTTTTAAAGCGGCATTCATGGCGCGTCTCCTGATAAAGTTTGTTTTTGTGACTGACGGTCACAAAGTAAAGCCACTTTAACCAAGAGACCTTGCGATCACGATGATGTATCCTGCCACTTATTAACATTATCGGCCATCTGGTTGGCGTTTTATCAAGGTGTGCGACATGTCCCACCCGCTTAGTACTCAGCAAAATTCCATACTCAGCCTGATTCCCCTGCTTGAGGTCTTTTCGCAGTACGGCCATGACCCGAATGCCCTGATGGCCAAATTCGATTTTGACCTCACGCATTACTCTGGCAATGCTCTGATTGATCGTTCGCTGGAATTTGCCATGATCGAAGAAGCTTTGGCTCTGGAGAGCGACCCGCTGTTTGGCTTTAAAGTGGGCACTCAGGCTACCTTTTCATCCTATGGCACCTACGCGCTTACGGTGATGACGGCCCCCACTTTTCGACAGGCTTGCGAGTGTGCCGTGGCCCTACAGCAATTGTCGTTACTATACATGCCCATGAGCCTGCACTACCACGAAGACGCCCTCGAAATGCGCTTTTCTGTGCCGCCGGGCAACCAACGCCTACAGCAATTTATCATCGATCGGGACTTTGCCGGTGTCTATGGTTTTATGAAAGAACTGGTGGCCGACCCCGGACTGATTCCGATGGCCTGTGGTGTTGCTCGGCCACGCCCAACTGGCGAATTGCTGCAACGTTACCAGCAGCATTGCCACGCAAGTCTCAATTATGATCAGAGTGTGTCGTGGTTTCGGTTTCCCTTGCAATTGATGGGGGCCAGTCTGAAGCATGGTAATCCTCTTGCCCACCAGCTTTATAGGGTGCAAGCACAGGATTTGATGCAGCGTTTTTATTTGCACGATGGCAATCTGGTCACACGCTGTAAACAGCTCTTGCTTGGGCATGAATATCAGTGGCCCGATGCGGCTCAGGTAGCTCAGCAACTCGGCACCAGCGAACGTAGCCTGCGACGGCATCTGCAACAGCACCATAGTAGTTTCAGGCAATTACTCGACGAAGTCCGAAAGGAGAAAGCCATGGAGGCACTCACCGTCAGCGGAGAACCCATTGCCCACATCGCGGAGCGGCTTGGCTATACCGAAAGCGCCAGCTTCTTGCGCGCCTTTAAACGCTGGACGGGGCTCACACCCGGCGCATATCAAAAACAGCTCGAAGGCGGCCGCTCCTGACCATTCACCGGGTCAAACCAGAATCAGGCTTTGTTTTGCTCGTAGTGCAGGCGTTGAGAATCGGCTTTGAACCACGCCGACCGGGACGCACAGTAGATTTCGTAATGCGGTTCGGGAATGTGTCCTTGCGTGACGGTACCGAGTCGTAAGCGAATGATATCGGGCATATCGGTGCGCTGGCTGAACAGAGGGCTACCGCATTGTCCGCAAAAAACGCGGCGCTTGTTTGGACTCGAAAAATATTCTTTCAGATTCTCTGTGCCACTCGTGTATCGGAACCGTGCCGTGTGGATGGGCGCATTAGTGACAAACGGTGTGCCCTGAGCACGTTTGCATTGATGACAGTGGCAGACGGCGACTTCGTCCAGTTCACCCGTATATTCGTATTGTATCGACTGACAAAGGCAACTCCCTTTGAGCATTCTCGCATCCTTATCTGTTGTTCGGGTTGACGCTAGTAGACGATGAGGTTGGCAGCAGGGTGACCTTGTCTCCCACCCTGATCTCGCCACTCTCTACAACCACAGCACAGTATCCGGCGTGCTGATACATCGCCAGCACCGCACCGTCGCCGAGGGCTTTTTCCATGCGGGCGCAGGGGTGGCAATGCGCCCTGATTTCAACTTCTGCTGTATTGCCAATGCGCAAACGCTGATAACGCAGAGCATGCAAATTCATGCCACTCACCACCACATTACGCCGCAGTAGTGCCGGATCAATCGCATCACGCTTAAGCAATAATGAGATGGCGTGAATATCTTCAGCATTAATGAGCGTAATCTGGCGAGACGAACCATTGTTCGTGTGTGCTTTGTGGTCCCCCTCCAGGCCTTGCCCAGACATAGCGCGTACAGCGCTCAACACCGTCATGGGGGCTTTCTTCTGTTCCCGCACCCCAAGCCAGGTAATCTCTCCCTGCGGCGCAGACGCAAGATACCTGGCCAGCAAACGGCCCTGTGTTTTCACGCGGGCTACTTCACTTCTACTTCAATGGTATCGGTAAAGGGGCCAAGGGTACCGCTGTCGTAACGTACTCTGATTTCGGTAATACCGGTCGCGGTAAAAGACACCAGACCCTTGTCATTACCGGTATTACTGACCGTAGCAGCGGTACCCTCGATGGTGGCGCTGACGCTCCAGGTAATATCGTCACTTTCGGTCACGCGATCAGCCAGTGTCGCGTCGCTGCGGCGCAGATGCGCTTCCAGCTGCACGTTACCTTCAGACAGATTAACTTCCACTTCAGCATCGCCATTGTTAATTACTACCGCATTAATCGACGCTGCCGTGGCGGCGGTGACCGGTACGGTATCGTTAGCAAAACTGTCACTTGGATTACAACTGGCTGTAACGCTTGTGCTGCCAGCCGCAAGCGCCTCGGCGAAGCCCTTGGCCCCGGCGTCATTGGATATTTGCACAATAGTAGGTTCGGCACTGGTCCAGGTAACAGCCTCGGTGATCACCCTATCGCTATCGTTGCTGTAGGTACCCGTAGCGGTATACTGTTGCGCCTGCCCCACGGTAATGCTCGCATTGGTCGGCGTAACGACAATATCGGTAAGGTTATCCTGAATGGTCTGGGCATTTTCTTCCCTTATCTCGGTACCATTGAGATCATCACGACTGGCGATCAGGTTGATGGCTCCAGAGCTCAAGGTGGTCAATACACCGTCTTCGGTAATCGTCGCTCGCGTGAGATCGTCAGTCGTCCAGATGACATTGTTCGTGATATTGCGACTCGACCCATCATCATAATTACCCGTGGCAGAGAGCTGGTAACCCGCTGCACATTCAGACAGCACCGCAGGGATATCGCCTATATCGATGCTTTGCAGCAGGGCATTAGACACAGTGAGTTCTTTGCTGTCATTCAAGTCGGCCCATTCCGCGCGCACATTGACCAAACCCGCGCTCTGACCCGTGAGAATGCCCGCCGAATTAATGGTCGCAACACTGCTGTTAGAGGTTGACCAGCGAACGCGAGACGTGACATCAATGGGATTTCCTGGGTCATTCAGCACCGTACCCATCGCGCGATACT
>JAWWBW010000087.1:0-11551 GCA_033720775.1 Oleiphilaceae bacterium
GGTAACAATGGGGTGAGCAAGATGCGAAGTTTGCTTTTTCACAGCGTATTTTCGGTGTTGCTGATGGCGGCAAGCACCTTGGTACTGGCAGACCGATTGAAAGATATTGCCAGTATTCAGGGGGTGCGTTCCAATCAGCTGGTGGGCTATGGTCTCGTAGTGGGTCTTGATGTCACGGGCGACAACACGCCTTTTACCAGTCAGACCTTCCGCAACCTGATGAACAAGTTCGGTATTACCATACCCCAGGGTGTGGATCCTAAAGCCAAAAACGTAGCGGCCGTGGCCGTGCATGCTGATTTACCCCCCTTTGCCAAGCCCGGACAAAAGATCGATGTAACGGTGTCGTCACTGGGTGATGCCAAAAGTCTGCGTGGTGGCAGTTTGATCATGACGCCGCTAAAAGGTGCCGATGGCCGAATCTATGCCATGTCTCAGGGAAGTCTGGTGGTAGGCGGTTTTGGTGCCGAAGGTGCGGATGGTTCTTCCATTACGGTCAACGTTCCCAGTGTCGGCCGCATTCCAAACGGCGCCACGGTAGAGCAAAGTATTCCAACCCCCTTTCACCGCGGCGACACGCTCACCTTTGATTTGCATCATCCTGACTTTACCACGGCGATGAATGTGGTAGAGCGCATAAATGACTTGCTTGGCCCCGACACCGCTTATGCGCACGATGGCGCGTCCATCACGGTAAGAGCTCCGCGCGACGCGTCGCAGCGCGTCAGCTTTCTGGCTATGCTCGAAAACCTCAATGTTGAACAGGGCGAAGGGCCCGCCAAGGTCATCATCAATTCGCGTACCGGCACAATCGTTGTTGGCCAGAATGTCAAAGTGTTGCCGGCGGCAGTCACCCACGGCAGTTTGTCGGTCACGATTGCCGAGACCCCCACCGTAAGTCAGCCTAATCCCTTGGGCGAAGGGGATACGGTCGTGGTGCCGCGTTCGGAAGTGAACATCAACGAAGAACCCGGCCGCATGTTTAAATTTGGGCCGGCCACTACGCTCAGCGAAATTGTACGTGCTGTGAATCAGGTGGGTGCCGCACCCGGCGATATCATGGCCGTGCTCGAAGCATTGAAACAGGCCGGCGCGTTGAGAGCCGACCTGATCGTGATCTAGGTGCCCCATGAATATCACCGGTAGCGCACATCTTGCTCAATCCCACGGTCTGGATAATTACCATGACCTGGGAGCATTGCAAACCATTCGACATCAGTCGGCGGGTGATGATGCTTCGCGCCTGAAAGCGGTAGCGCAGCAGTTTGAATCGATGTTCGTCTCGCTCATGATCAAAAGCATGCGCGATGCCAACAAGGTGTTTGGTGAAGGCAATATGCTCAGTAGCCAGCATGGTGAGTTTTTTGAGCAGATGTATGATAGCCAGCTGGCTGTCACGCTTTCATCTGGACGGGGTATCGGGCTTGCACAGGTCATTGAGCAACAGCTAGCGAAGGGGCGCGGTGCGGGAGAGCGTGCTGGGCAATCTTCACCTGAAGCCTTTAGCATGCAGGACTATTTTGAGCGGCCCTTCCCGGTGGCTTATGCACCGAAAGCCATTGATGAAGTCGTGGCGCGTGTGGAAGAACAGGTCGCCCAGCTTCCCGAGCATGAAGCGCAAACGCTGGCGCATCCAGAGCCTGATTTTTCGTCGCCAGACAGCTTCATTGCAAGTCTCTATCCTTTGGCGCGTCAGGTAGAAGCCGAGACCGGTATTGATGCGCGCGTCATGATCGCGCAGTCGGCGCTTGAAACCGGTTGGGGGCAACATCAGATTCTGCGCGAAGACGGGCAGCCCAGCTTCAACCTTTTTGGCATTAAGGCGCAGCATGACTGGTCTGGCGAGCGCGCTACGATCACCACCACGGAATATCGCAATGGTGTGCCAGTAAAAGAACAGGCGGCATTTCGTGCCTACGATTCGTTTGCCGATAGCTTTCGTGATTACGCAGAGTTCCTGCAGTCGCAGCCACGCTATGCCGAGGCGCTTGACCAGCTTGATGATCCGACTGCTTTCGCAAGTGCGTTGCAGCAGGCGGGCTACGCTACCGATCCAAATTATGCTAATAAAATCAACAGCATACTTAATCGTTATTTGTTGGCTGAACAGGGGGCTGTAAGCGCTCCCGTTGTGATGGTGAAGTAAGATGGCCGGCTTGATTGGTATTGGTTTAACAGGCCTGAAGGCGCATCAGACAGCGCTTTCGGTAACAGGAAACAATGTTGCCAACGTAAATACTGATGGCTACAGCCGGCAAGAAGCGATTTTTGAAGATAATATCTCATTACCAACGGGCGTCGGCTTTGTTGGGCAGGGCGTTAACATTGAGACCATTCGCCGCGTTGCGCAGGATTTTGTCGTAGAGCAACTGCGCGCAGACACAACGGTCTACAACGAGCGCAAAGCCGTAATGGATCAGGCCGAAGCGATTGACAACTTGCTGGCCAGTTCCACAACCGGTCTGACACCGGCCTTGAGTTCTTTTTTTCAGGCGCTACAGGGTGCTGCGGATGATCCTACCTCTATACCCCAGCGTCAGCTTTTACTGACACAGGCCGAGGGCCTCGTGTCACGCTTCCATTCGCTTGATCAGCGCCTGCGATCGCAGCTGGATACCATCAATCAGGAGCTTGAAGCTTCGGTGGCAGAAATCAATAGCCTGGCGCAAAGCCTGGCTGAATTGAATGTGTCGATTGCATCGGTGGCTGGTGCGGCGCAGGGCTCGCAACCCAACAACCTGCTTGATGAGCGTGATGAGGTATTGCGTCAGTTGTCGGAGTTGGTATCGGTATCGGTGTTTCGTCCCGGCGATGATGGCCAGGTGAATGTGTTTATCGGGAATGGCCAGCCTCTGGTAGTGGGGAGTCGTGCGATAGAGCTGGCGGCTGTGCAGAGTCCATCCGACCCCACTGAGCAAGATGTTGCTCTAATTGTGAACGGCTCGCCACAGGTAATTAGCCGTGATATTTCAGGGGGTAAAATCGGGGGCTTACTGGCATTTAGAGATGGCACCTTGAGCGACGCGATTAATGGCATGGGGCGCATCGCGCTGGTGGTGGCAGACTCTGTGAACGATCAGCATGCACTGGGAATGGATCTGGAAGATGCACTGGGAGGTTTATTTTTCAGCGATGTGAATGCCTTGGGGGTTGCCCGTAATCGCGTAACGCCAAACAGCAACAATGAACCGCCAGATGATCAGGTGCTACGCGTGAATATTCTTGATATTGGCGCTTTGACGGCTGATGACTACGAGCTCCGCTTTGAAGGGCCCACCGACAGTGACTTTACGATTGTGCGGGCTGGAAGCGGCGAACTGGTCGCCAAATCGGTTTTGCCAAATATCTATCCCGCAAACTATGAGTTTGAAGGCTTACAGCTGCAGTTTGAGTCGGGCACGTTTAAAGTAGGCGACACCTTCTCGTTGCAACCAACCCGGGGAGGAGCGGCAGATATCGAGCTCGAAATCAATCGTGTTGAGCAGATTGCACTGGCCTCGCCGGTGAGAGCTTTTGCCGATCCTGGCAACGAAGGCAATGCGCAAATAAGCGCAGGCCGCATGCTTGATGTCAACAATCCAATTACCAATCAGCCGATCCCGATTCTGGCAACCGAGAATCAATTGTCTCCACCACTGGGGATTCGCTTTCTCAACGATATGTATTACGAGGTGGTGGATATTAGTGACCCCGCGAATCCCGCGCCACTAGACCCGCCAATGAATAACCAGTTGTATGTGCGAGGTGTAAGCAACCAGGTGTTTACATCTGATCCAGGGCAGACGCGTGTGTCAGCTACCGGTTCGGATGCGCTGCAGGTGCCGCCCGCCGCGCCGAGTGCCGGGCCCTTGGTCAATGGGTATGGCGCACAGAATTTAACCTTCCTCACACGAGATACCTCAACAGGCGTAGTGACTTCGCAGGTGGTTAGTATCGCGGCCAACAGTTCAGCCGAGACGATTGCGACGAATCTCTCTGCAATTCAAGGTGTAGAAGCAAGCGCCTATACCCAGATTGAGCTAAGCAACTTTGTTGATGATGGAGACCCTACGCCGCTGGGTATGGAGCTTAACGGTGAGGTGTTGACGGTCGTTGCACCCGATGTCTTTGGGCCAGATGCCCTGGCAGACCTGATTAACAGCAACACTACCTTGCAGGATCAGAATATTGTTGCGGTAAGCGATGGTACGACGCTGTCCATTCGCGCTTTCACAGGGGTGGACCTTGAAGTCGTGGTCACCGGTGCGGGAGACAGCATCGATGTGAGCAGTGTTGATCCCTACACTGCAGGCAAGCCCGTACTGTCAACTCAGACGGTAGCATCAGGGCAGGGCGTAAGTGTGGGTGGCGCCATTGATGTGAGCCTGGCGGAAGGTGTTAGCTTTACCGCTGATGTGGAATCGGTGTTTACGGCAGCCCCTGTGGCTGAATCGTCTTACTACGGTTTTCAATTTTCTATCAAGGGTGAACCAGAAACCGGCGACCGCTTTAACATTGACTACAATGCCGGCGGTATCTCGGATAACCGCAATGCCTTGGCGCTGGCCCAGCTCGAGGGTGCGGGCTTTATTGCCAATGGTATTGTGACTTATGGTGAAGCCTACTCCCAAATTGTCGAAGAAGTGGGAACGGTAACCAACCGCGCACGCCTTGATACCGATTCCGCGAAAGCATTACTTGATCAATCAAAAAACAATCGGGAATCGATTTCGGGTGTCAATCTTGATGAAGAAGCGGGCCGGCTAGTGCAATTTCAGGCGGCCTACAACGCATCTGCCCAGGTGGTGTCGATTGCCCGCGAACTGTTCGACACCCTGCTCAATACCTTCCGTTAAGGGAGCTTAAATATGCGAATTTCAACACAACAAGTTTTTGGGCGCGGCATTGAATCGATTCAGGACGTGACCAAGCAGGCACAGAAAAGCCAGCTGCAATTATCGACCGGTAAAAAAATTCTGACACCGGCTGATGACCCCGTGGCATCCACGCGCATACTGGAGCTGAAACAGGAGCTGGCTCTGAATTCCCAGTTTCAACGCAACATAGAGCTGGTGGATGGGCGACTCAAGTTACAGGATGATTTGCTTGGTAGTATCAATGACGTAGTCCAGCGTATCCGGGAGTTGGCGGTTACCGCGGGTAACGGCGTGCTGAATCAGGATGATCTGGGCTACATCGCCGCTGAGGTGGAAGAACGACTCGAGCAGCTGGCAGGGTTGCTTAATTCTCAGGACTCCAGTGGGGAGTTTATGTTTAGCGGTTTTCAGGGCGGAACGCAGCCTTTTCAGCGCAACGCTTCGGGTGCCTTTGAGTACCAGGGCGATGAAGGCCGCCGCTTTGTGCAAATTGAGCCGAGTGTCACCATTGCCTCAACCGAGAATGGCAAGGCTATTTTTCAGGATGTGGCTGCTGCAGATAACACCTTCTACACCAAGGCTAATCCCAATAATCAGGCGGTGCCTCCCGCGCAAATAACGGTTGGTCAGGTCGTCGATCAGGATGTTTATGATGCGTTTTATCCAGAGGATATGACCATTACGTTCACCTCTGCTACGACCTTCAATGTGACTGAGTCTTCGACGGGGCGGCCGGTGTTGAGTAATGCCGTTTATGCGCCCAATCAACCTATTCTGGTCAATGGCGTGCAGGTGGAAATCAGTGGGTCGCCGTTAACGGGGGATAGCTTCTTCATTGAGTCCACGCCTAAACAGGGCTTACTGACTACTGTTGAGAAATTCATTTATGGTCTGGAGAACTTTCGCGCCACCTCTCCGGGCAGAGAAGCGTTTGATCAATTGATATCAAGTACCCTGTCAAATCTGGACAATGCAGAAACTTCTATTCTGGAGGCGCGCAGCCAGATCGGTGCCCGCTTGAACACGATCGAAACCACTGAAGAGCAGTTGAAAGATGTAGAAATACTTACGCAAGAGATCTTGAACAATCTTGAAGCGGTCGATTATGCTGAAACCGTCAGTCTCTTGTCGCTACAGCAATTTACGCTTGAGGCTGCCTATTCTTCGTATTCCAAAATAACCTCTCTGACTCTGTTCGATCGCTTGTAATCGCGTGGTCGCGCGACGTCGGAGATGACGCCATAAGGAGAACAGTGTGGCCGGTATTTATGATTTTCAGGTAACGAATATCAAAGGTGAGTCAGTTGATCTGAATGATTTTGCAGGCAAGGTGCTGTTGATCGTTAACACTGCCAGCAAGTGCGGATTTACGCCGCAATTTAAGGGGCTTGAGTCACTTTATGAGCAATACCGCGAGCGTGACTTCGAGATTCTCGGTTTTCCCTGCAATCAGTTTTTGAGTCAGGACCCCGGTAGCAATGAAGAAATTGCAGAGTTCTGCTCACTGAACTACGGCGTCAGCTTTCCCATGTTTTCCAAAATAGAAGTAAATGGACCGAATACACATCCGCTCTATGACTATTTGAAAAAAGAGGCGAAAGGGCTGTTGGGTTCTGAAAAAATCAAATGGAACTTTACCAAGTTTCTGGTTGATGCCGAGGGGAAAGTTCACAAGCGCTATGCGCCAAATACAGAACCTAAAGACATCGCAAAAGATATTGAGGCCTTGCTGGGTTAAATCACTCTTAGCGTTAAGCGGCTTTAACAAAACCAGTATGATTAGTCGTCGTACTGGTTTTTCTTTTTCCAGGTGTCGTCGTCTTTGAGGAAGGTATCCCACTCTTTGTTGGCTTCCAGCTTCGCTTGAGCCTGTTCCTTGACGCGCTTGTTCTGCGCATCGGCGATTTGATCCAGTGCGGTAATACGCTGTTTGTAGCCAGCAATTACATTGACGGCGGCCGGGTGGTTCATCACCGGTTTGTAGGCGGCAATGGCGGTATGATAGTTGTGAATGGCTACGCGTGGTTTGCCGCTTTTGTTAGCCGCTTCGGCGCGGGCAACGAGCACATCAGCCCGTGATTGACAGGCAAAGAAGGTAATCTGCTCGAGGTGCTTTTTCGCTGTTGTTGCGTCTAAAAGGCGACGCTTGTGTTGGCCTTGCACAAACTTGTATAGCGTTTGCAGTAGCTTTCTTACTTCTTTGGCTTCGTTTTCATCTCGTATCGGTTTCGGCGGAAACTTGGTGTTGCTGTTGCGCAGCTGGGTCAGTTGTTCCTGATCGGCTTTGAGTTGCTCAGTCATTTGGGCGTCGCGTTGGAGCGGGATGAGTTCTTTCAGCGTTTCGACGCTGCGCTCGGCAACCATCACACGCAGGTCGTTACTGAGGTATTGCGGGGGCAGGTCACTAAGTAAACTTTGCAAGCGCCGGTAGCGCTCGGCCAGATTACTGATTTTACGCACCCGTTCGATACGCGCCCGCTCGCGCATTTGCGCAAAGTACAGCACGCCCACGGCGAGGCAAATTGCACTGAAAATGGCGATGGTGATAGTCGATACAGGCATGGCTAAGCGTCTAATAATTAAACAAAACTTCGTAAAACTATTTCAGTATAGCCGAGCAAACTGTAAATGCCGGAAATCCTTGGCATGAATACGCCTGGCTTGTTATTTATCTTGTACAGAATTTGGGCTTTAAGGCGAATTCATGTAAAATCTTGCGCCTTCTCATTCTCCCGCTCGGTCTCACCAGACTGTTATCGGGGTTCAATTAAGCATATTTAGCGTTGAGGCTGATACACATGACAGAACGTATTCAGGCTGGCGGCCTGCAAGTCGCAAAAGAGCTGTACGATTTCGTGAACGAAAAAGCTATTCCCGGCACTGGTGTTGATTCAGGTGCGTTTTGGGAGTCGTTTGGTAAGATCGCCAATGAGCTGGCGCCACGCAATCGCGAGCTTCTGGCCAAGCGTGATGATCTGCAAGCCAAGATCGACGCGTACCACACCGAGCGCAAAGGTCAGCCTCATAATTTTGATGAGTACAAGGCCTTCTTGCAGGACATTGGCTATTTGGTACCTGAAGGCGAAGATTTTGAAGCGTCTACCGCCAATGTAGAGCCTGAGATTGGTCAAATGGCCGGCCCGCAGCTGGTTGTACCCGTGATGAATGCACGATTTGCACTCAATGCTGTGAATGCGCGTTGGGGATCGCTCTACGATGCGTTGTACGGTACCAATGTAATTTCTGAAGAAGGCGGCGCCGAGAAAGGCCAGGGTTACAACAAGGTTCGTGGCGATAAGGTTATTGCCTTTGCGCGAGGTTTCCTCGATGAGGCTGCGCCACTGGCCGCGGGTTCACATGCAGATAGCACTTCATACACCATCGTTGATGCTCAACTGCAGGTTGCCCTGAAAGACGGCACCACGACTGGTCTGGCTTCTCCCGAAAAATTTGTGGGTTACACCGGCGATGCAGCACAACCTACAGGCGTTCTGTTGCAGAACAACGGTCTACGTTTTGAGATTCAGATCGATCCTTCAAGCCCCATTGGTCAGACTGACGCCGCTGGCGTAAAAGATGTGCTGATGGAAGCTGCCCTGACCACCATTATGGACTGCGAAGATTCGGTGGCAGCGGTGGATGCTGAAGATAAAGTCACGACCTACGGTAACTGGCTGGGACTGATGAAGGGTGACCTCGAAGAGCAGGTGACCAAAGGCGGTAAGACCTTTACCCGTCGTATGAATCCGGACCGCGAATATCTGGCGCCAAATGGTGAGAGCTTCACGCTGAAAGGGCGTTCCATGCTGTTCGTACGTAATGTTGGTCACTTGATGACTAACCCGGCAATCCTGCTGGAAGACGGTTCCGAAATTCCAGAAGGGATTATGGATGGCATGATCACCACGCTGATCGCGATTCATGACCTCAAAGGCAATGCACCGTTCCGTAACTCCACCACCGGTTCAGTGAATATTGTTAAGCCCAAAATGCACGGTCCAGAAGAAGTTGCTTTTGCTAACGAGCTGTTTGGTCGTATTGAAGATGCGCTGGGTCTGTCTCGCTTCACTATGAAAATGGGCATTATGGACGAGGAGCGTCGTACCACGGTTAACCTCAAAGAGTGTATCCGTGCCGCGAAAGATCGTGTTGTATTTATCAATACGGGCTTCCTGGATCGTACGGGTGACGAGATTCATACCTCTATGCTGGCCGGCCCGTTTGTTCCCAAGACCGTGATGAAGCAGCAAACCTGGATCAACGCTTACGAAGATTGGAACGTTGATATTGGTCTGGCTGCAGGGCTGCAAGGCCGTGCCCAGATTGGTAAAGGTATGTGGCCGATTCCCGATGAAATGGGCATGATGATGGAGCAGAAAATTGGCCATCCTAAAGCGGGTGCCAATACGGCATGGGTACCTTCACCTACCGCAGCGGCTCTTCATGCCATGCATTATCACAAAGTTGATGTGTTCGCGACGCAGGATGAACTGAAGAAGCGTGCACGCGCTAACGTTGATGACATTCTGACTATTCCTCTGCTCGAAGATCCTTCCAGCCTGAGTGCCGAAGAGATCCAGAAAGAAATCGACAATAACTGTCAGGGTATTCTGGGTTACGTTGTGCGCTGGATTGATCAGGGCGTGGGTTGTTCAAAAGTGCCCGATATCAACAACGTTGGTCTGATGGAAGACCGTGCAACGCTGCGTATTTCTTCGCAGCACGTGGCTAACTGGCTGGAGCATGGTATTTGTACCAAAGAGCAGGTTGAAGAAAGCCTCAAGCGCATGGCCGCTGTAGTAGATAGCCAGAATGCTGGCGACCCCAATTACATCAATATGGCACCTGATTTTAACGGGATTGCCTTCCAGGCCGCTTCTGACCTGATCTTCAAGGGTAAAGAGCAGCCCAGTGGTTATACTGAGCCGCTGTTGCATGCTTACCGTCTGAAGTTCAAGGCGGCGCAGGCCTAAGTTGCCCTAAGATAAAAAAACCGGCTTTCTAGCCGGTTTTTTTATGCCTGCACACCTATAGAGCGAGCCGTCGCAGCTCCATCGAAGGGCGTGCCATCTGCCAGATCTGATCGTAATTCTGACTCAGTCGATTGCTTAAAAGGCGGCTGTCGTAACAGGCCTGGCCTCGCCAGTCTTCGAGGTTTTCGCGTTGAATGGTACCGTCAAAGTCGACAATGGTATGGAGCGATTTGAGTTGTTGTCCGGTTTTGTACAGTGTGCGTATTTCGCAATAGCTACTCAGCTTTTGCATCGCTTGCAGGGTTGGATTGAAATAGCCTGCTCCCTGGCGGTCGTCATTAACAAGAAGTCGCACATTGGCCTGTGGATTGCGCTTGATGAGTTGCACAATGGCATCGGCGGTTTCTGCTTGCATGAGCACCGGGTTGTTGATGTTGTTTGCCATGAGCCAGATACGTCGCCGGGCCTGCAACAGCATGCTGCGATGATGGCTCATCGCCATTTCTTCGGTGGCGATGCGATGCGTGGAGGCGTCTTTTCCCAGGCGCATGTGGGTCGAAGCATCGCTGGCACTCTCGCCTGTTTTGGGACGAGTCTGCATGTAGTGCTGCAAACAGGGGTTCATCAGCAGGTGAGGGCGTACCCGGTTTGCTGAGTTAGAGGATTCAAGTGCTATGAAACCATGGGCTTCCAGCCAGTCGAGTTGGCGATCGGTGCTGTTAAGACTGACCGAATCGATACCCTTTTGCATCAGCTGTCGGAACATGCCGTACATCATGTGGCGGCCAATGCCTTTTGACTGGTTGCTTTTGTCAATTAAGAGGTGTTCAAGGTTGGCTTTTTGCGCAAATAACTCGCCCAGACAAAAACCAATCATCCGGTCCTGGGAGTAGAAGCAAAATATGATGCTGTTGCGTTCGGCGTGTTGATGGCGTGTTAGCCATTCGTTGATTTCTCGCGCTACTTCGCCGCCCTGCTTCGTGATAAGTTGCTGCACTTGTTGAAGCATCGCGGGTTCTGCTTGCGCCAGTGAATGACGGCTAATTCTGATCAGGGCCATGAAGTCTCTTAGTGTTCGATCTCCTCAAGCAGCAGACTTCCTTGCTGTATGCAGTTGAGCAGGTAGCATTGTAAATCATCTCTGGTTTCCAGGCTGTGAATGGCAGTCAAAGCTATGGCTTGCTCATCACATAATAGCTGGACCCAGTCCAAATCGTACTCTCTAAGCGCCATATCCTCGCCGTCGATAAACAGGCAAAGACGTTCTTTTTCCAGAGTATATGCAATTCTCGAGCCCTCATTGCAGAGTAGTTCTGTATTTTGGATCGCTTGTAAAAGCTGCCTTGTGTCAGCTAGTGATTCGTCAGGTATGAGGATTGAGGGGTTTTTGGGCTCTGTCGCAAAGCGCCCAAACCAGTGGGCAATTTGGTGCTCATCATTGAGATAGTGAATCAGCGTTTCGCGAACTTTTTGCAAAGTTGCGCGGTCTATCTCGGCCGGATGCGCTGATCGCTCACGCGTCGCATCAGCAACAAAAAGATGTTCGGGGGTCTGTTCGAGCAGGTGCTCCATCATGCCCTCAATGGCTTGCCTGTGGCTGGGCGCGCGAAAGCCCACAGACAGAGTAATGCAGTCGTTTTGCGCGATGCCATAGTGCGCCAATCTCGGTGGAAGGTAGAGCATATCCCCCGGCTCCAGCAGGTGGCGCGCACTCTCTTCAAA
>JAWWBW010000088.1:0-11540 GCA_033720775.1 Oleiphilaceae bacterium
AGGGTTGTATTCCAGACCAAGTTTCTCGATGAAATTGCGCGCATTGGCTTGCCAATCGATATTGGGGTAGGCCGACAGGTGTGCATTGTAGT
Source organism: Oleiphilaceae bacterium (assembly GCA_033720775.1). Classification (GTDB taxonomy): domain Bacteria; phylum Pseudomonadota; class Gammaproteobacteria; order Pseudomonadales; family Oleiphilaceae; genus PZPK01. The sequence goes on from JAWWBW010000088.1 coordinate 93, forward strand.
TACCCACTGCGCCGTTGATTTTACCCAGAATATCAACCTGGCTGATGATTTGAATCTGGCGGCGTAACCGGGCAACAACGTTGGCGAGCTCTTTACCCATGGTGGTTGGGGATGCCGTTTGACCATGAGTGCGCGACAGCATTGGTTGCTCGGCCAAATCCAGAGCGAGGTTATGCAGCTTTTCGATGACCGCGTGCATGGCCGGAAGTAGGCTCTCTTCAAGGCCTGCTTTGAGCATCAAACCATGGGAGAGGTTGTTGATGTCTTCTGAGGTACAGGCGAAGTGGACAAACTCAGAGCCAGCAGCCAGCTCCGGATACTGATCTTTGGCTGCGTCCAGCTTTTCTTTAATCAGGTATTCGACCGCTTTCACATCGTGATTGGTGGTCGCTTCGATTTCTTTCACCCGCTCGGCATCGGCCACTGAGAAGTTAGCAACCAGAGCGTCCAGATAAGCGTTGGCTCCGTCAGAGAAGGGCGGTAATTCTTCAATTTCCGGATGTGCAGCAAGGGTTTGAAACCAGCGAATTTCTACTTCAACGCGGAATTTAATCAGGCCAAACTCGCTAAAAATCGAGCGTAGCTCAGAAACCTTGGAGCCATAGCGGCCATCAATGGGGGAAACAGCGGTGAGGGAAGATAATTGCATGCAAGCTCTCTGAATTAGCAGTGTCGACAAAAATGGGATGATCAAAAAATGGGCGGCAATGATACTACAGAATGTAATTCAGGCACAGATCAACGCTGTAACAGTGCCTGTGCTGTTTTTGCGATTCCCTGTTTTTTGAAGAGAAAGTGCCAGCGCCTGCCACCAAGCTGTCGCCAAAGCACGGCAGACCGAATAGCGGCAAACAGCAAGGTACGTATTTTGGCCGCGTTCAGGCTGTTTTGAAGGAGGTTGGGCGCCCCATTCACTTGAATGCGCAGTTTGAAGGTGCTGATCGTGTCCATGTAGATGCCGGCTAAGCCTTCAAACACGTTTTCATGTAATGTGCCAAAGTGTTCGGCTTGAGACTTTGCGTGTTGCAGGCGTCGGCCAATCGTATCGAGCATTTGCGGATTTTTCTGCAATTTGGCTTCAAGGTGGAGCACTGCCATGGCATAGCGCACGGCATGCATGCCTTGACCGGACTGTTTGCCCGAGAGTAACTGGTTGACCAGCTCAATACCCGGGCGAAGTTTTTCCAATGAACCGTAGATCTCAATGGTTGAGCCTGGGTCGGTGTTTAACAGGCTGTCTACTGCCGCTTGAAGTGCCGCCGCATCGGCTTGTCCGCGACTGGCTATATGATCAACCAGTTGGCAGCATTGGAAGATGCCGGCCAGCGCCAATACCTGCTCTTCTTGTTTGGTAAAGTCCTGCATTAAACCACCGTTGTTTCTATGATGCCGCCGCCCAGACAGCGCTCGCCTTGATAAAATACCACGGATTGACCGGGGGTCACTGCCCGTTGTGGGTCATCAAACGTGACCTTGAAACGCCCTTCTCCCAGATTCGACACGGTGCAGTGTTGATCCTTTTGGCGATACCGCACTTTTGCCTGACATCTGAACGTTGCTTCTTCTGGAATACCGTTAATCCATTCAAGTTGGGCGCACTCCAGAGCCGTGCTGAATAAAAGTGGGTGGTTTTTGCCTTGCACAACAATCAATACGTTGCGATTGAGATCTTTGCCTGCCACATACCACGGGGATTCATCGTAGTCTTTAAGGCCGCCAATGCCCAAGCCCTGACGCTGGCCAATGGTATGGTACATAAGGCCTTGATGTCGGCCGATCACGTCACCGGTTTCGGTTTCGATATCGCCGGGTTGTGCAGGCAAATACTGTTTCAGAAAGTCAGCGAATTTACGCTCACCGATAAAGCAGATGCCGGTACTGTCCTTTTTGTCGGCGGTAACCAAGTCGTGTTTTTCTGCCAGAAGCCTCACCTCGGGCTTCTCGAGTTCGCCAACAGGAAATAGTGTGCGCGCGATTTTGTCCTCGCTAACGGCATGAAGGAAATAGCTTTGATCCTTGTTGCTGTCGAGCCCTTTAAGCAGATAAGAGTGGCCCGCCTCTTCACTTTTACGCACGTAATGGCCGGTTGCGATGTAGTCTGCACCTAGCGTAATGGCGTAGTCGAGAAAGGCTTTGAACTTGATTTCCTTGTTGCACAAGATATCTGGGTTAGGCGTTCGGCAGGCCTTGTATTCCTTCAAAAAATGTTCGAACACATTGTCCCAGTATTCGGCTGCGAAATTGGCCGTGTGTAACGTAATGCCAAGTTTGTCGCAAACACTTTGGGCGTCTTGTAGGTCAGCGATGGCGGTGCAATATTCTGTGCCGTCATCTTCGTCCCAGTTTTTCATAAACAGGCCTTCGACCTGATAACCCTGTTGTTGCAGCAGTAATGCTGATACGGAAGAGTCCACACCGCCGGACATGCCGACAATAACACGTGTATCACTGGGTGGTTTCATGGATGCTCGTCAACCTCGCGAGTAAGACAGGCGCGGCATTTTAGCGTGAAATGGGTGTGATTTCAGCCAGTGGCCGATTTTTGATTGCGGTTATCCGCGAGAGGGTGCTCGTAAATCCACTCCAAAGGCAGGGCCGGGCGATGCAGTGCGTCTTCAATGCATTTAATGACGAGAGGGCTGCGCAGTTGTTCACCAAGCTGTTTAATCTGGCGTAAATCCATCCAGTGTGCCGCGAGTATGTCGTTGTCCAGCTGATCGGTTATGCGCTTTTCGGCTTTTGCTTTGAAGCAGAAACGATAGTATGTGACCCCATTTTCGGGAGCCTGATATATGTAGGTGCCGGTAAAGCCGGTTAGTTGTACCTTCCAGCCAGTTTCTTCGAGCGTTTCACGGACAGCTGCGTCAAAGATGGACTCGTTTTCGTCAACATGCCCAGCTGGCTGATTGAATACCCTTCGGCCGTGACTAAGCTCTTCAACCAGCAGAAAACGCTGATTCTGTTCGACGATGGTGGCCACGGTGGCATGTGGTGTCCAGATCATTTTTTTCCTTTGCCTTGAGTCCGTTTTTGATGCTGCTTGCCCGAGGGCTTTGGCAGGTGTACCTGTATTTCACGATAGCTGCCCGGAGCCAGGTTATCCAATTTCCATGTACCTATTTGGTGACGAATGAGTCGCAATGTCGGAAAGCCAACAGCTGCGGTCATGCGTCTGACCTGACGATTGCGACCTTCCGAAATGCTCAAATTGATCCAGCTGGTTGGAATCGCTTGTCGTTCACGTATTGGAGGATGGCGTTCCCACACGGGGGGCGGCGGGATACTGCTAACCTGGGCCGGACGAGTGCGTCCATCCTTAAGTTCTACTCCTTTCGCTAATTGCTGTAAAGCTTCTGGAGAAATATTTCCTTCGATCTGAACCCAGTAGCTCTTGGTAAGTTTAAACCTTGGTTCTGCAATGCGTGCTTGCAGAGGGCCGTCATCGGTAAGCAACAGGAGGCCTTCTGAGTCGTAGTCGAGACGACCTGCCGGATACAGTCCATGCAAGGGGATATAGTCGGCGAGCGTGCTGCGATCTTCTTTATCGGTAAATTGTGATAGCACCTGGAATGGCTTGTTGAATAAAAGCAGGCGGCTCATTGCTGAATTCTTTAGTTAAATGGAAACCAGATTTTATCACGAACCAATCAAACGTAAGCGGAATAGAGCCACGCGAATGCCCTAAGCGGTCTATTATTGTATGAATCAAATAATGAGGGGTTTGTAGAATGGCATATCAGAAAATTAAAGTGCCAAACGACGGACAAAAAATAACGGTGAATGCCGACCTTTCTTTGTCGGTGCCCAATCATCCCATTGTGCCGTTTATCGAAGGCGATGGTATTGGTGTTGATGTGACTCCTCCAATGCGGGCGGTTGTAGACGCAGCTGTCGAGCGGGCTTACGGCAATCGTCGGGCAATAGCGTGGATGGAGATTTATGCTGGCGAGAAAGCTGTTCAGGTATACGGATCTGATCAATGGTTACCGCAGGAAACGCTGGATGCTATTGCCGAGTTTTCCGTGGCCATTAAGGGGCCGCTTACCACTCCTGTGGGAGGCGGAATTCGTTCGCTGAATGTGGCGCTTCGGCAAGAATTGGATTTGTATGTCTGTCAGCGTCCGGTGAGATGGTTTGAAGGAGTCCCCAGTCCGGTAAATCATCCGGAAAAAACGGACATGGTGATCTTTCGTGAGAACTCTGAAGACATTTATGCAGGGATTGAATGGCCGGCTGACTCGCCAGAGGTTGAAAAACTGATTGGTTTTCTTCAGCAGGAGATGGGCGTAAATAAAATTCGCTTTCCCAAAGGCTGCGGGATTGGCATAAAACCCGTCTCGGAGGAGGGGACCAAGAGGTTGGTGCGCAAAGCCATTCAATATGCCGTGGATAATGACTTGCCCTCTGTGACACTTGTCCATAAAGGTAACATCATGAAGTATACCGAGGGCGCGTTTAAAGATTGGGGTTATGAGCTGGCCCGCGAACGATTTGGCGCTCAGCTGCTTGATGGTGGGCCCTGGTTGCATTTTACGAATCCGAATACAGGGAAGAGTATTGTGATCAAGGATGTTATCGCTGATGCTTTCTTACAGCAGATTCTGATGCGTCCTGAGGATTACAGTGTGATCGCAACACTAAACCTTAATGGCGATTACATCTCTGATGCATTAGCGGCAATGGTGGGCGGTATTGGTATAGCGCCTGGTGCAAACCTGGGTGGCAGTGTGGCGGTATTTGAAGCGACCCATGGAACTGCACCAAAATACGCCGGGCAGGACAGGGTGAATCCAGGGTCGTTAATATTGTCTGCAGAAATGATGCTGCGGCATATGGGGTGGTTAGAGGCTGCGGATTTAATTATTTCGGGAATGTCTAAAGCCATTGCAGCGAAAACTGTAACGTATGATTTTGAAAGGCTTATGCCGGGAGCGCGCTTGCTGAAAGCTTCCGAATTCGGTCGGGCAATCATTCAAAATATGTAGCAAAGGATTTGAGTGGCTCGTTTACTATGGTTTTTGTTAAGCCGAGTAGTGGCTTGGCCCATCGAATGGGCAGAATCAAGCGACTGAATGGGCGTGGCTGGTACTACTCTGGATCCAGCTGCTTTGTCGAGGCGTGCTTCGTTAATACCGCTTGTTAATAAGCGGCTACTTTGCCTGCCTTCTGAGCGCTTACTTGCGCTTCTTCCTGACGCGCCTGTACTTGCTCTTCTTCCACTGAAATTATTTCATCGTCAAGACAATTGAGTTCGCTTCCGTCGGGGGTATTGGTCTCCAGTGCGCAGATGTTGACTGCGTGGATGCCTTTACCGCTGGGTTGTTTTTCAAAGGTGACTTGCTGTCCGGCTTTTAAGGTCTTGTAACCGTCCATTTGGATCGAAGAAAAGTGTGCAAACAAATCTTCTGAGCCACCGTCTTCGATAATGAACCCATAACCCTTGGCGTTGTTGAACCACTTGACTTTACCTTGAGGCATAATCGACTCCCGTGTCTAGCACACAACTAATAATTCATATATTAAAAGTGTGCTCGAAGTTTTATTTTTATTGGCAAAATGAGGGTGCTCTACATCAACACGTTACTTTTTATTATTCTCCAGTTTTAGTCAAGCTGTTTTGCCAAAAAAAGCGTGTTCGTACACGTGATATAAAGGGCGTTCATGTTAGGATGTGTTCCAGTTCTCTGTTGCCCGTTTTTGCAGATCCGCTATTCCGCTCTGCTTGTCTAAAAACGGGCTGATTGTTTGGTTTGTGCTCGTTGCAAAATAGTGAGTCGTCCCCACCTTGCTTAAAATGTAAATTTTCGTATCGCGTTATGAGTAAATTTGAAGATTGTCTACTAATATTAAATCAGAGCGAGGACGATAATCCTCAACATGATGATGGCCTGTTAGTCGTTCCTGAAAAACCAGCCCTCAAACGGCCGTCAATGTATCAGGTAGTCATGCTCAATGACGACTACACACCAATGGATTTTGTTGTAGAGGTATTGGTTACTTTCTTCTCGATGGACGAGGAGAAAGCGACGCAGGTGATGCTGGCTGTGCATACTCAAGGTAAGGCGATTTGTGGCGTATTCACGCGTGATATAGCCGAGACCAAAGTGGCACAGGTTAACCAGTATGCCGCAGAGTGCCAGCACCCACTGATGTGTGAGCTGCAAAAGGTAGAGTGATTTGAAAAAGTCTGGGGTGAGAGATGTTAAGTAAAGACCTGGAATTGACACTGAACGAAGCGTTCAAAAACGCTCGAGAAAAGCGTCACGAGTTTATGACGGTCGAACACCTTCTGCTGGCGTTGTTGGATAACGAAGCTGCGGTAAAAGTATTGGGTGCGTGTGGCACTGATCTCAACGAGTTACGCCAGGAGTTAACAGAATTTGTTGACTCGACTACTCCCTTAATACCGGTGAGCGATGACGAGCGCGAAACGCAGCCGACACTAGGGTTTCAGCGAGTATTGCAGCGAGCGGTATTCCATGTTCAAAGTTCCGGTAAAAAAGAAGTAACTGGCGCAAATGTATTGGTGGCCATTTTCAGTGAGCAGGAAAGTCAGGCCGTTTATGTGCTTAAAAAGCAGAACGTGGCGCGTATTGATATTGTTAATTATATTTCTCACGGCATCTCAAAAGTGCCCGGGCACTCCGAAGATCAGAGTAACGATGTCGAAGCGAGTGAAGAGAGTCTCGAAGAAAGTACGCAGAGCAATCCTCTCGAAAGCTATGCAACTAATCTGAATGAGGCGGCTTCATTGGGACGTATCGACCCCCTGATTGGTCGTGAAAAAGAAGTCGAGCGTGTCGTGCAGATACTTGCCCGTCGCCGCAAAAATAATCCCTTGTTGGTAGGCGAAGCGGGAGTAGGTAAAACTGCGATCGCAGAGGGTCTGGCGAAGCAGATTGTTGATGGCAATGTGCCAGAAATTATCACTGATGCCGAGGTGTATTCTCTCGACCTTGGTGCGCTATTGGCGGGTACCAAGTATCGCGGTGACTTCGAGAAACGTTTTAAAGCGCTGCTTGCCGAGCTGAAAAAACGTGATCACGCCATTCTGTTTATCGATGAGATTCATACGATAATCGGTGCCGGTTCGGCATCGGGTGGTGTGATGGACGCATCGAACCTGCTCAAGCCACTGTTGAGCTCAGGTGAAGTGCGTTGTATCGGGTCGACTACTTTTTCTGAGTTCCGCGGTATCTTCGAAAAAGACAGCGCGTTGGCGCGACGCTTTCAGAAGATTGATGTTAACGAGCCAAGTGTTGAAGATACGTTCCGTATTCTCAAGGGCTTAAAAACGCAATTTGAACAACACCACGATCTGAAATATACCGACAAAGCTTTGCGTGCGGCAGCGGAACTGGCGGATCGCTACATCACTGATCGTCACATGCCTGATAAAGCCATTGATGTGATTGATGAGGCGGGTGCGAGTCAGCGTTTGCAGGCGGAAGGTAAGCGCAAAAAGGTCATTGGTGTTCAGGCGATTGAGGATGTTGTGGCGAAAATTGCCCGTATCCCACCGCGTAATGTCACTACCTCTGACAAAGACATGCTGCGTAATATCGAGCGTGACTTGAAAATGGTGGTGTTCGGGCAAGATCAGGCGATTGAGTCGTTGTCGACAGCTATCAAGCTTTCTCGTGCAGGATTGAAGTCCCCAGAAAAACCGGACGGAGCATTTCTGTTCGCAGGTCCCACCGGTGTGGGCAAAACCGAAGTAACCAAACAGCTTGCCAAGGTGCTTGGCATTGAGCTGGTTCGTTTTGATATGTCGGAATATATGGAGCGGCACACGGTCAGTCGGTTGATTGGTGCGCCTCCAGGTTATGTTGGGTACGATCAGGGCGGGTTATTAACCGAAGCGGTGAATAAGAATCCTCATTGTGTGTTGTTGCTTGATGAGATCGAGAAGGCGCATCCTGAGGTGTTCAATTTGCTGTTGCAGGTGATGGACCACGGTACACTGACCGATAACAATGGCCGTAAAGCAGATTTTCGTCATGTCGTATTGGTGATGACCACGAACGCCGGTGCCGAGGTTATGAGTCGCCGCTCAATTGGATTCAGCGAGCAAGATCATTCGACAGATGGTATGGAGGCCTTGAACAAGCTGTTTACTCCAGAATTTCGCAACCGTCTCGATGCAATCATTCAGTTTGCTCCGCTATCGCGCGACACGGTTTGCTATGTTGTAGATAAGTTCCTGACAGAGCTACAAGCACAGCTCGACGAAAAACGTGTTGTGTTACATGTCGATGAGCAGGCCAAAAACTACCTCGCGGAGAAGGGTTATGACGACAAAATGGGTGCGCGCCCAATGGCACGGCTCATTCAGGATGCTCTGAAAAAGCCTCTTGCTGAGGAGATACTATTTGGCAGTCTTTCAGAGGGTGGCGAGGTGCATATTACGCTCAAAGATGGAGAAATCGCCTTCAGCTTTGAGGAAGAAGTGCCTGCTTAATTTTCTGAGTATTACGTTGCGTGTAATAGAAAAGGAGCCTGAGGGCTCCTTTTTCGTTTTTAGCGTGCGCGGTAGGTAATGCGACCCTTGCTGAGGTCATAGGGAGTTAATTCAACCTTCACCTTGTCGCCAGTCAGAATTCGAATGTAGTTTTTACGCATTTTTCCGGAGATATGGGCGGTCACAACATGACCGTTTTCAAGCTCTACTCGGAACATTGTATTGGGTAAGGTATCGATAATGGTACCTTCCATTTCAATGACATCTTCTTTCGCCATTAAAGCGTAACCTCGTCTGTATTTGGGCTGTATCGAGCCAAAATCCAGTGGCCCGTGATTAAAAAAGCGACATTCTGCCTGAAAGCGCGTGAATTGGCAAAGCTCTTTCAGGTGCTAAGACAAAACAGACTGCTCTGCGATGCCGATCAGTTCGTCCTCAGTAAACCATATATCGTTGATTCTCGCTTCGAATGGGCGAAAGCGTGTCTTGTAAGACATTTTAGGGCAGGCTCGAATAAAATATCCGAGATAGACATAGGGCAGGTCGCGCCTTTTGGCTTCTTCCAACTGCCAAAGTACCGCTAGCGTGCCCGGGCTGCGGGCGTCCAGGTCGGGATCAAAAAACGTATAGATTGCTGATAAACCATCTTCAAGTTCATCCACTACTGCGATGGCTACGATGTGTTCGTCTTGGCTAAACTCCACAAAGCGGGTGCAGGGATGCCCCTCTATTAGAAAGGAACGATACTGATCGCGACTGGGTGGATACATGTCGCCGTCGCTGTGACGTTCACGAATATATTTTTCGTAGAGCAGATAGTGATCTTCATGAAAGTCGGGGGTCATGACCTGTATTTTCAAGTCCCGGTTTTTATTGAGTACGCGTTTTTGGCTACGATTTGGTTTAAATGACTGGCTCGGAATTCTAACTGGAATACACGCCTGACAGGCGTTGCAATGGGGGCGATAGTAGTGATTGCCGCTGCGTCGGAAGCCCAATTGTGATAGCTGGGTATACATATGTCGGTCGAGCTTCGCTTTGGGATCGACAAACATGGTGGTCGCTTTTTGGTCTGCAAGATAGCTGCAGTCGTGCTCTGGTGTGGCGTAAAACACCAAGGTTTGCAGGTTGCTCATGCGTGACCTTACCTCGTCATGCGGCTTCGACCATTACTATACGTTGCTTAGCAAATCCGAATCAAATCTCCATCGCGTATGTTTTGGTTGTGCTTTTAGACCTTTGGTCAGCTTATTTTGAAAGTCTGGTCGACTGATATTGTATGCGCCCATGCTCATCAAATGCGGGTTCTCCATTTGACAGTCGATCAGCTGATAGTGCCAGCGGTGTAATTGTTTACATAGTGCCCAAAATGCGACTTTGGATGCGTTACTTTCGTGAGAAAACATGGATTCGCCAAAGAAACAGCTGCCCATGGCAACACCATACAGTCCTCCAATTAAACGATCCCCGTCCCGCACCTCGATGGAGTGTGCATAGCCTGCCTCATGAAGTGCTAGATAGGCACTTTGCATCTCGGGGGTAATCCAGGTTCCCTCTTTGGGGCCGCGCTGCGTGCAGGCAAAAATAACGGATTCAAAACTGGTATCGAAACTCAGGGTCCACTTTGTTCTGCGAACATGTTTGCGCAGGCTGCGTGATATATGGAGGTGGTCGTAATCGATGATGCAACGCGGGTCAGGGCTCCACCATAGAATTGGTTGGCCTTCGCTATACCATGGGAAAATGCCGCGGCGATATGCGGCTTGTAGCATTTCGAGGCTTAAGTCGCCACCAGCGGCCAATAGGCCGTTGGGGTCATCCAGCGCTTCGTTAATTGGGGGGAAGTCCTGTGGAGACTCTAACCAGGGGAGCATACTCATGGTAGAAATAAGCAAAGAGGGGCGTACCTGCCCCTCTTTGAAGATAGTTTAAGCTTGTTCGTCTAAAAACTTCTCTGCATCGAGTGCGGCCATACAACCAAAGCCCGCGGATGTGATCGCTTGACGATAGACTTGGTCGGTTACATCTCCAGCGGCAAAGACACCCGGCACGCTGGTCGAGGTGACGCCACCATTCAAGCCTGATTTGATCGTGATGTAGCCGTTGTCCATCTCTAGCTGATCGGCGAATAGCTCTGTGTTGGGGCGGTGACCAATGGCAATAAATACGCCGGTAAGTGCAAGCTCTTTGGTTTCGCCAGTTTCAGTTGAGCGAATACGCACGCCCGTTACACCCGCGTCATCACCGAGCACTTCGTCCAGAGTGTGGTTCCACTCCAGTTTTACGTTGCCGTTTTTGGCTTTTTCGAACAACTTGTCTTGCAGAATCTTTTCTGCGCGCAGTGTGTCACGGCGGTGAATTAGAATCACTTCTTTACAGATATTCGACAGATAAAGTGCTTCCTCAACAGCCGTGTTGCCGCCACCTACGACACAGACCGTTTGGTTCTTGTAGAAGAAACCGTCACAGGTAGCACAAGCGCTCACACCTCGCCCTGCAAAGGCTTCTTCTGACTCCAAGCCGAGATACATGGCGGAAGCGCCCGTCGCAATGATCAGTGCATCGCACGTGTACTCACCCGAGTCGCCAGTGAGGCGAAAGGGTCGCTGCGACAAGTCTGCCTTGTTGATGTGATCAAAGATAATTTCAGTATCAAATCGTTCAGCGTGTGCCTGCATACGTTGCATCAGGTCTGGCCCTTGCAGGCCTTCTACGTCACCGGGCCAGTTATCCACGTCAGTCGTTTGGGTCAACTGTCCACCAGCCTGAATGCCCGTAATCACAACGGGCTCGAGATTGGCTCGGGCGGCGTAGACCGCGGCGGTATAACCGGCAGGGCCAGAACCAAGTATCAGGAGTTTACAGTGTTTGGTATTGCTCATTGACTGACCTCGTCTCTTATAAAGTGTCCAAAAACGGCGCTATCTTAGCACGTTTAATTAGGGGGCTTGATTGATTTACTCAATAGGCTTTATATGGGGGCGCTA
>JAWWBW010000089.1:0-11457 GCA_033720775.1 Oleiphilaceae bacterium
CCCCCATATCTTTGGCCCAGGCCTGCGAGTCCGGGCGCGATGCGGTGGCAAAGAGCCGACAATGCGTTAATTCACGCGCCAGCTGCAAGGCAATGGAACCCACACCTCCAGCACCCGCTGTAATCAAAAGCGCTGCTGGCCCTGCCGTATTTTCTTTAAGAGGAATCTGTAAGCGATCAAACAGCATTTCCCAAGCAGTCAGCGAGGTGAGGGGGAGCGCTGCTGCTTCGGCAAAGCTTAGCGAAGCAGGCTTTTTTGCCACCAGTCGATAATCCACACATTGATATTCGGCATTGCTGCCCTGGCGGTTCAGATCACCGGCATAATACACCGCGTCGCCCACGACAAAGTCACGCACCTCGGTGCCTACGGCAACAACCTCGCCGGCCGCATCCCAGCCGAGCACCTTGTATTGCCCGGCATCGGGCTGAACGCGCATGCGAATTTTGGTATCAACGGGATTCACCGCGATGGCTTTCACGGCCACCAATAAGTCGCGGGGCCCCGGCTGCGGCTCAGGCAGCACGTGGTCACATAAACTTTCAGGATGATCGGCAGGTAAAGATCGTTGGTAGGCCACCGCGCGCATCGTGTTTTCCTCTGTTTTCAAACAAGTGGAAACGAAGACTGCCGCGCCGCTACGCTTGCGTCAAGTTGCGGCAACGACTAGGCTAGCGCGCCCCAAACAAAGGAGATCCCCCGTGAGCGATTCCAGCCCTGTACAAGCATTTCTTGCGCGCGTTGCCCAAGATGCCAGCAGCATTTCGTTTGAAGAAACCATGCAGGTGATTGATGCCTGTTATCGACATGCGCCTTGCCCATTTTCAGTCGGCGAGCAACACAACGAAAGTGGCCAAAATAATGGTTCGAGCAAGATTCTCGCTTTTGCGCGTATGCACCAGCTGGATGAACGCAGCACTCTGAATCTGTTTGGTGACTATTATCGTCGCGATGTGCTGGAACATCCGGATGGCAGTGACCACGCCAATATCCGCCAGTTTCAGGCCCAAGGCTGGGAAGGCGTGCGTTTTGACGACGAAGCACTCATCCCGGTAAAGGCCTAACCCGCCTCTAACACCTGAGGGCGCGTGCAATTGCGCCCCTCCGCTTTGGCTTCATAAAGACTGACATCGGCGGCACGTAACAGATCATCAAAACGTGAATGAAAACGTGTCGAGCTGATACCGCAACTGATCGACAAGGAGATGGATTGTCCACGCGCCTGCAACGGTGAGCGCGCGATCGTTTGTCGTATACGCTCAATCAGCTGATAGCCCTCTGCCATGCTGGTGTCGGGCAGCAAAATCAAAAACTCCTCGCCACCCCAGCGCCCCACCGCATCGATCACGCGCACATTTTCTTTTAAAAGCGTCGCCACATGACGCAGGGCCTTATCGCCTACATCGTGCCCATATTGGTCGTTCACTCGTTTGAACAAATCGATATCACAAAGTACCAGACTCAACTCGCGCTGATCGCGTGCGACACGATGCAATTCAAGGCGCACCTTCTCTTTTATGCCGCGTCGGTTGAAGGTTTCGGTGAGTTCGTCACTGCGCACCAGCTGGCGCAGTTCGTGGGTTGCTTTGTCGCTGGCAATTTGAGCATCCATGCGGGAGCGCTCCATCGCATAGGCCAAGGCCGACACAAACAGAATGGAGCCACTAAAACGGTAGATCTCGTTCATAGTGTAAGTATGCGCCGCATACACCAGCTCAGGGTGATACAGAATGAGCATGGAGAGGGCGATCATCACCCCCATCACGGCAGCGCCCACCACTGGGCCCAGCATGGTAAACACAATCAACGGAAAGGCGTAACACCAGAGCATACCGGTGTTTTCTTCGCCACCAGATGCCAGCAGAAAGAGATACAAAGAACCAAAGCCCAGCACCAGCGCATTGCGATGTGCGCGCCAGTTACCCCAAATACGGTAGGCCACATAACTGCCCAAACTAAAGGCAGCAAAACCATACAAACAATACGCGTAGGCCACCATGCCCGAGAGATGGGATTTAAAGCCATAAACAAGAAGAAAGGTACAACCTAGCAGGCACATCCAATTGCCTACAGTACGCGCAGTCGCGGTCACCTGAGCGGTGCTGGAAAACGAACGGGCAGACATCATGTCATCCTTGATAACCAAAAAGAGCAGCGATTATCTGGCCTTACCAAAAGGGCTTCAAGCAGGCTTTGGTAACACAATGTTATGGCGTGATCTGCCTTAAAATTTCAACATTTTTGATGTTGACTAGTCCATCGACTCCAGTGTTTCACTCAAGGTAAACCAGCGCTCCTCGCATTCGCTGAGCTCTTGCTTGCAGGCCGCCTGCTCGGCGAGCAGCTTACTCAACTCTTCTTTACGATCACTGCCGTACAGACCGCTATCGGCCAACTGCTCTTCCAACTCTGCCAGCTGTTGCTCCAGCGCACTGGTGCGTGCCTCGACCTGTGCCAGCTCTTTCTTGAGCGGTGCCAACTGTTTACGCCGCTCGGCTTCGAGCCGTTTGCGCTCCTTTCGGGTTTGTGCCGACTCGTTGTCTGAGTCGCTGATCGGTTTGCTTTGCTGATCGCTGCGCGCCTGAAACTCCTGCAACCAGCGGTGGTAATCTTCAAGATCCCCCTTGAATGGTGCGACCTCACCATCGGCCACCAAAAAGAACTCATCCACCGTATTCTTCAGCAGGTGCCGATCATGCGACACGAGCACCACGGCCCCTTCAAATTCCTGCAAGGCAACGGTGAGCGCATGACGCATTTCGAGATCCAGGTGGTTGGTCGGCTCGTCCAGAATCAACAGGTTCGGCTTGTGCCAGGCAATCAGCGCCAGTGCAAGGCGGGCTTTTTCACCCCCCGAAAACTTAGCGATGGTCGCAAGCGCCTGATCTCCACGAAAATCAAAACCACCCAGAAAATCCCGAATTTCCTGATCACTGGCTTTGGGCCGGGCACGCTGCAAATGTGTAAAGGGACTCGCCTGCATATCAAGGGCTTCAAGTTGATGCTGGGCAAAATAACCGATGTAGGCATGTTCGCCAGTGGTCCGCGCTCCCGCCATGAGAGGCAAATCCCCAACCAGGGTTTTCACCAGTGTCGACTTACCTGCACCATTCGGCCCGAGCAAGCCCACGCGTGTACCGGGTAGTAAACTCAACGACACCTGTGTGAGTACCGGCTCGCCGCCATAACCCAGATTACCCGCCTGCAGGTTGAGCAGGGGGCTGGACATTTTATCGGCGACCGGAAAACGAAAATGAAAGGGCGAGTCGATATGCGCCGGCGCGATTTCTTCCATGCGCGTTAATTCCTTGAGACGACTCTGCGCCTGTTTCGCCTTGGAGGCTTTTGCCTTGAACCGCGCGACAAAGCGATGAATCTCGTCTTTGCGTTGTTGCTGCTTCTCGAACATGGCCTGCTGCTGAGCCAGCTTTTCAGCGCGCAAACGCTCAAACTGACTATAGCCACCCACATACTGATGCAGGTTTTTGGCTTCGATATGCAGCACGTGTGTGGCGACGGCATCAATAAAATCGCGATCGTGTGAGATCAACAGAACCGTACCGGCGTAGCGCTTCAGCCACTGCTCCAGCCACAGCATGGCATCGAGATCGAGGTGGTTGGTGGGCTCATCGAGCAGCAACAGGTCTGAGGGGCTCATCAGCGCACGGGCCAGATTTAGTCGAATCCGCCAACCACCCGAAAACGCACTCACCGGGCGCTGCATATCGGCCTGTTCAAAACCCAACCCATGTAACAGCTTCTCGGCAATGGCGGGTGCCTCATAGGCATGAATCGCCTCCAGCTCACCATGCAAATGCGCCAGCTGTTGGTCGTCACCCGCGCTTTCTGCCTGAGCGAGCTGGGTCTGCAGCTGGCGCAACAGCGCGTGGCCATCGAGCACGTAGTCGAGCGCGGAACGGGCACTGGCATCCACTTCTTGCGCCATGTGCGCCACACGACAGTCGCCCGGCAAACTGAATTCACCGGCATCGAGACCAAGCTCACCCAAAATCAGCTTGAACAGCGTAGTTTTACCGGCCCCGTTAGCACCAATCACCGCCACCCGCTGCCCCGCGTGTACTAGCGCAGAAGCATTGTCCAGCAGGGGCTCCGGCCCACGCCGCAAGGTGATCGCATCAAATTTCAACATGCCGTGCCAACCCCATACCCAAAGCAAACATCAGAAAGGCGCAGACCATAGCCCAATTGCCTGATCGCATCAATCGATAGAAAACGAGACGCGCTTCAATTTTAAGGTTATCCTTGCGCGCCATGGATGATATGGCACTGCAGGACTTGCAACTCGACAACCCCTTTTGGGCATTTTCAGGCTCGGCGTGGTCGTCGCAAACCCTGCGTGAGCAACTGCTGCACGCGCAGGATTCGGGCCACGTGGTGAACCTGTTGCTGTTTGCTGTCTGGTGCAGCCGCGAGGGTCTGCGCCCCAGCAATTGGCAAGCCCAGCACTGGCACGACTGGCGTTTATGGCAACAATGGCACGCGCAACATACCTGCCCTGTGCGGGCGCAACGTATGCAGCTGCCGCGCGAAGGCGTCACACGCCCCCTGTATCAATCGTTGCTAGAAGCAGAATTGGCATCGGAACAGATAGAACAAGCACTGTTATATCGCTACGCCAGTCATTTTGAACCCATAGAAGCGAGCGCCAAATCACTGCTCGAAGAGAATATCGCGACCCTGCTCGCCCAAACTGCCCTGAACGCGTCTACACTAAGCAAACAGGTAATGGCAGAACTCGTGGCACTGCTCGAAGGTTGTCAGCAGTGAGGAGACAAACACAATGAAATGGTACTACCGCATCATGACCTTCGGCATTTTGGGGCTGGCCTTGGCTTTTCCGTTTTTTATTGAGAATAAAGACGGTAAACCCATGCTCTCCTTACCCACCGGAGATGACATTACTGCCTCGGCCAAAAAAGCCTTGCCGCCTGCCACGGTATATAAATGGCGCGATGCCAATGGTCAGTGGCATTACGGCGATAACCCGCCTGCTGATGCGCGAGAGCTGACTCCGATGACTATCAACACCAACACCAATATTGTGCAAAGCGTCAAACTGCCCAAAGAGGAAGCCCCCACCGTATTGAGCCCGGTACCGGGTGCTAGCGGTGGCTATGAGCCCCCAAAAAGCGAAGAAGATCTGCTCACGCTTGATCGCGCCATGAATCTGATGAAAGACGCCCAGGCCGTGCGCGACAGCATGGAGGCTCGGGGCGAGCACCTGAGACAAATCGTCGGAGAGAGCAATTAGCAAGTCATCCCCCACCGCCAGCAAGCCTTACCGCGTAAAAGAGATGTTCTACAGCCTGCAGGGTGAAGGCGCCCGAGCGGGACGCGCAGCAGTATTCTGTCGCTTCAGTAAATGCAATTTGTGGAACGGCCGCGAAGCGAGTCGCACCACTGCGATATGCCGCTTTTGCGATACCGACATTATTGGTACCGACGGCCAAAATGGCGGTGTATTTAACAATGCCCAAGCGCTGTGCGAAGCGATCAAGGCACTATGGCCGCCATCCAGCGCCAAGGCCAAACCCTATGTCATCTTTACCGGTGGCGAACCGGCCCTGCAACTGGATGAACCCCTCGTCCAACAAATGCATGAGGCCGGCTTTGAAGTGGCGATAGAAACCAACGGTACGCTCGCCTTGCCTGCGGGCATAGACTGGATTTGTCTGAGTCCAAAATCCACCGCGCCGCTTGTACTGGAGCGTTGCGACGAGCTCAAACTGGTCTTTCCCCAAGACGACGCGCCGCCCGAACGCTTCGTCGATTTTAACGCCCGCTACTTTTACCTGTCTCCCATGGCCGACCCGCATATCGAGACCGGTGAAGACCCCATCAAACAGAGCAACACGCAAGCCGCACTGGATTACTGCCTGCAACACCCGCAATGGCAGCTCACACTGCAGCAACATAAATTACTGGGCATCGACTAACACGCTTGTCGCGCTAAAAAGACGATCCGGGCTGCTGGAGAAATGCGATCTCTTCGGGCGTCGAAACCCGGCCAAGTATTGCATTGCGATGCGGATATCGCCCAAAGCGCTCAATAATGGCCCGATGCTTTAATTCAAAGTCAACATTGTTTTCGAGACCGGGCTCGGCAAAGAGTGTGAGGGCCTGATCATGTATCACCAGCGATTCGCTATGCATATAGGGCATGTACAAAAAACTGCGCTGGGCCGGTGACAATTCTTGCGCCAGCCCGGTGGCCACTGCCTCTTGAGCGAGCACCAGCGCCATGGCATCACAGGCAAAGCTTTCGGGGCGGTCTCGATAAATATTGCGTGAGAACTGGTCGAGCACAATGATCTCCGCCAAGCGCCCACTGATGCTCGATCGCCACGTCCAGCATTCGCCAAGACTGGCTTGCTGATGTAGCGACCCAAAACGCTCGGCAATCAGCGAATCCAGCGTCGCATCTTTTTGCCAGTGCTGCGCGGGCTGTAAGGTGTCAAACCAGAAGGTTAATACGCTGTTGGCATCACTCATCCTGTCACTCCCGTTTTCTCGGCCAATTGATCACAAGTTTGCCAGGCATGGCAGGTAAGTAAGTGATCATTCACCATACCTACAGCCTGCATAAAAGCATAACAGATGGTGGGGCCAACAAAGGTAAATCCATGCTGCTTCAGCGCTTTCGACATGGCTTCTGAAGCCGGAGTTAACACCGGCACCGCAGCCATATCAGGCCACGCATTGCGTACCACCTGTCCGTCTACAAAACCCCACAAAAACTGCGCGAAGCTCTCGCCCCGTTCTCTGAAGGCCAACAAACCACGGGCATTTTTAATAATCGATTGCACTTTGAGCTTGTTGCGAATGATGCCAGGGTTCTGCAGTAATTCATTAACTTTCGCCTCGTCATAACGGACGATCTTCTCCGGGTCAAAATGGTCATAGGCGGCTTCGTAACTGGCTTGCTTGCGCAGAATGGTGATCCAGCTCAACCCGGCCTGCTGTCCATCCAGACACAATTTGGCAAAGAGCTCCTGCTCATCGTAAACCGGACGACCCCAAACTTCGTCGTGGTAGCGTTGATAGAGCGGATCGCTGCCACACCAGGGGCAGCGCGCTAAAGCAGAAGAGTCTTGATCCATGGCATCGATCCCTTGCGTAGAAGGTATGTAACCGTCACGAGCATTGCCTATAATGATGCGCTCGGTCATGGCCTGTACACCCGTTTAAGGAGAGACGATTTGAGCAAGTCCCCATCCACTCTGCAAGTGCTTCTGCGTGCCAAGACCTTCTGGTTGAGTCTGGTGTTTGTGCTGTACAGCATTTTTGGCTGGCTGATCGTGCCACACATTGTAAGCAGCCAACTCAAGGAGCAACTCAACACCCTCGCAGGGTGGCAGGTTGAGGTAGAGCGCGTGCGCTTTAATCCTTATCGACTGGCTCTGGAGGTGGATCAACTCAAAGCCAACGACAGCGAGGGAGTACCGGTCGTCGCCTGGGACAAGCTCACGGCCAATTACAACCTGCTGGCCCTCGTCGGTGGCGTGATTGCGCTGGATGAAATTACGCTCGTTAGCCCCTACGTGCACCTCACGCTGGACGAGCAAGGCACCACCAATTTCCAAAAAGCCTTCGTTAGTGACGCCAGTTCAGAAGAAACGCCCACAAGCGAAGAAGATAGCGACCCGCTCAAACTGTTTTTTGGCGATATTCGCATTAGCGATGGGCGCATCGACATTGACGACTGGAGCCAGGGTGAAGAGTTTAATCTTGAGCTCGAACCGGTTTCCCTCGAACTCAACAATTTTGGTACCCACAACAATGATGGTGGCGACTACAGCTTGCGTCTGTCGTTAGGGCAGGGCCAGATTCTGGACTGGCAAGGGCAATTCGGGGTCGCCCCCTTTTACAGTCGCGGCAA
Source organism: Oleiphilaceae bacterium (assembly GCA_033720775.1). GTDB lineage: Bacteria > Pseudomonadota > Gammaproteobacteria > Pseudomonadales > Oleiphilaceae > PZPK01. The sequence goes on from JAWWBW010000089.1 coordinate 7,901, forward strand.
AATTGCGCTGCAAAACATTCGTAGTCAAAGCTTTTGGCACTATGTAAAAGACTATTCACCGCTCTGGTTGCACCACGCCCTGGTCAGTATCGAAGCCCAATATGATACCCGGGGACAGGACGGCATCAGCCTTACGCTTGAGCAGGGCAGTGTGCGTATCGATCAGCTGGATGCCCGACTCAACGCAGGCAGTGAGCAGAGCATCTTACAGCTCGAACAGCTAACACTCGGACCAATCAACTTATCCCTTGATGCGCAAAAAGTCGGACTGGGCAATCTGATTCTGGCTGCTCCGGCCATCAACCTGGAACGCGATCGCAATGGCGAGCTGACCCTTTTACAGGCCTTCGCCAGCGCAGACGACCAAGCGAGTGATGGCGTCACTTCAGGCAGCGAGCAAACCGGGAACGATACAGGGTCAACACCGGCAACAACCGCCAACACGTCTCAAACGTCCGATGCAGGCTGGCAGTGGCAACTGGACCGCTTCGTGCTCAACCAGGGTACGCTTAACTGGCAAGACGATAGCCTGAAACAGCCCGCTACTTTGCAGCTGAGCAATATCGATCTGGCACTGCAGGACATCAATCAGGATCTGAGTCGCCTGTCGCCCTACGCCTTGCAGTTCTCACTGGCCGAATCACGGCATCAACTCAAAGGTCTGCTGGCACCGCAACCGCTGCAGATTCAGGGCGACTTAACGATCGCACAACTGCCGCTCAATCTGGCCCAGGCCTATCTGGCAGAATCGGCCAACGTGCAAATTGATGCGGGTACGCTGAGCATTGATGGTGACTACACGCTCAATCAGCACGATACCCTCAAGGGCACCATTAATCTGAGCTTGAGTGTCGATACGCTGAAGACCAGCGATACGGGTCTGCAAAAACCTCTCGCCGGCTTTACGCGCTTGGCGATTGCACCCATCGCCATGGAACTCGACCCACTCTCGGTGGCAGTGGGCGAGCTCCAGATTCAGGACCCTTACGGTGAAATCGTGATTGACGAAGCGGGCCAGTTGAATCTCGCGCTACTGGCTGCCAACACGCAAGCAAGTGAAGACGCTGACAACAACACCGAGAGCGATGCGGTGGTTTCTGAAACGGATAGCACTGAAGCGGAAGTAAGCGGTACTGGCGTCAACATTAAGGTCGAGCGAATTACCTTGAATCAGGGCCGCGTAAACTTTTCGGACAGCAGCCAATCTCCCCCTTTCAGTACTTATCTGGCTGATCTCAATGGCGAATTGCTGGGCATCAACAGCACCAGTCCGAAAGCGTCCGAGTTGTCTTTGAGCGGCAAAGTAGATCAATTTGGCTCGCTCAATTCCCAAGGCAAGTTGAACGTATTCGATCCAGCCCAACCCAGCGAGTTCAAGGTGCAGGTGCAAAACATCAATCTCAGTGCCCTCAGCACCTATGGCGCGCGCTACATGGGCTACCCCATCGACAAAGGCAAGCTGGATCTCGATCTCGACTATGTCATTCAGCAAAGCTCGCTGAAAGCCAATAACCATGTGGTGGTCGATAATCTGGAGCTGGGTAAGCGCAGCAAAAGCAAAGACGCGTTGAACCTGCCCCTCCCGCTGGCACTGGCCATACTCGAAAACACCAAGGGCGTAATCGATATCAAACTCCCAGTATCGGGCGACCTGAACGACCCGGGTTTCTCATTGGGCAATGTATTGTTCACCGCTTTCACCAACTTGCTGACCAAGGCCATCGCCAGCCCCTTCACCATATTGGGTAGCATTATTGAAGGCGGCGCGGATCTTTCCGAAGTACGCTTTGAACCCGGTGTTGCGGCCTTGTCGCCGTCCGAAAATCAGCGCTTACGGCAACTGGCCGAAGCGTTGCAAAAGCGCCCCAATCTAAAACTGGAGATTCGCGGTCAGGCTGATCGGCAGACCGACCTCAGGGGCCTGCGCGACCAGCGTCTCAAGCAGGCCTTGGCCACCATCAACGAAAGCGATGCCCTGGCACAACGCGCCAAACTGGCAGAGCAATGGCAACAGCAGGCAGCTTTCGAGCAACTGGCGCAGAAATTTGCCCAGCAGCGTGGCAGCGCTGAACACCTCAACGCCATCGACACCCAGCTCAAACAAAGCATCGAAGTGGAAGAAGTTGCATTTTTGCAGCTGGCCAAACAACGCGCCCAAGCGGTACTCAAGAGTCTGAGTGAACAGCACGATATCGCGACTGAACGCCTGTATGTGTTAGAAGCTCAGGTCGTCGCCGACAAGAAAAACAGCCAAACAGTGGCTGTGCCTTTCAGCCTCAATGTTCGTTAATACAAGGAAAAGCCATGTCACGCATTAGCCCCTTCTTCGCCTACCTGTCGCGTCTGCGCTGGATTAAACGCTGGAGCCTGATGCGCAACGCCATTCACGAAGATGTGGCGATTCATTCCTGGGAGGTAGCCAGCATCGCCCATGCGCTGGGCCTGATTCATAACCACCTAAATGACGAAAAAGTGGATGCCAATCGTCTCGCCGCCATTGGCATCTATCACGATGCCTCGGAGGTGATTACCGGCGACATGCCCACCCCGGTGAAATACCACAGTGAAGCCATGCGCGAGGCTTACAAGGGCGTTGAGCGTAAAGCGCAAACCGAACTACTGGCACTGGTGCCCGAAGCGCTGCGCCCGGCCTATCAGGAAATACTGCTAGAGCATGAGCTGCCCGAGATCTATCAAACCCTGCTCAAAGCTGCCGACCGACTATCTGCCTTTCTCAAATGCCGCGCCGAACTCAGAGCCGGTAACCGCGAGTTTGAACAGGCTGCAGAAGAAATCGAGCGCCGACTGGTAGCCATGCAACGCCCCGAGGTCGACTATTTTCTTGAAGTATTTGCCCCCGCCTACGAAAAGTCCCTCGATCATTTGTTGGGGTGACGAGGTGCGGAAGACGCTTGATAGAAATAAGAGAGACGCAAAAACCAGTCAGCGCCCCTAGGGACTTCATCGGCTTCAATCAATCGTAACCGCTATCTTGCCCGCCGTGTGACCGGAACGACTCTGGGCCAAACCCTCGTTAATCTGCTCCAGAGGAATTTCACTTGCAATCAATGGCTTTAACTGATGATTTTCAATCCATTGCGTAATCTGATTCAGTTCGGCCTGCGAACTGTGTTAAAGAAAAAAGCGATTTTTGTACACACTATTTTTCGACACCATTCGTTTGACCAAACCTTGTGTGCCCACTAAGTTGGGCATGGCACATTCGACAAAGACACCCCCTTCGTAGAGCAATTGCGCCCCTGTTTGTCTCGACTGATGCCCTATCGTATTGAATACGAGATCGTACTGATCTTGCCCTTCCAAATAGTTTTCACGGGTATAGTCAATCACGCCGTCGGCTCCCAGCTGGGCCACTCGTTCTATGTTGCGCGTGCTACAGACCGCTGTCACATGGGCCCCGATGGCTTTGGCCATTTGCAATGCCATGCTGCCAACCCCTCCGGAACCACCCACAATCAGTACCCGCTGATTGGCTGCAATTCCCCCTTTCCGCAAGCCCTGCAGCGCAGTTAGCGCCACCAAAGGTACAGCCCCAG
>JAWWBW010000090.1:0-11275 GCA_033720775.1 Oleiphilaceae bacterium
AACCGGTCAGGACAAATCCACACGCCTGAAAAACTTGAAAGGCAGCTTCAGCTGGGAACAATGCGAGAGCCTCTCAGCGTCCGAGCATATCGCAATCGTTGATGATGTAATGACCACCGGCGCAACGCTCACCGCCGTGGCGCACATCGCAAAGGCTAACGGAGTCAAGCGCGTGGATGTCTGGAGCATCGCACGCACACCAAAACGTGGCTGACTATTTAGCGGGCAATAATGCCAATCGCTCACAGACTTCGTGCGCCAATGACAATGACGCGGTGAGCCCAGGCGATTCGATGCCAAAAAGATTGACCAGCCCCTCTACGCCATGGACTTCGGGGCCCTGAATCATAAAGTCGGCGGCAGGCTCGCCTGGGCCACTTAATTTAGGACGGATACCCGAGTAGTCAGGCGCCAAACGATCGGCATCCAGTGAAGGCCAGTATGCCCTCACCGCAGCGGCAAAATCTTTGGCCTTTTCGGGTGCGACCGACATATCACAATCGCGATAATCATTCCCTAACCAATCGACGTCTGGACCAAAGCGTGCCGCGCCCTGCATGTCCAGCGTCAGGTGCACCCCCAAACCACCATCGACGGGCACCGGATAGATTAGGTGTGAAAAGGGCACCCTGCCCTGATAGGAAAAATAGGAACCCTTAGCGAAATAGGTTTTTGGCAAATGTCCGTCGTCAAACCCTTCAACATCACGCAAGAGCGAGATGGCATCTAGCCCCGTGGCATTCACGCAAATAGGCGCTTCCACCAAAGCGTTCTCCGCAACCATGCGTAAGCGCATCGCTCCCGATGCAATGGAGTCAAAAGCCACCTCCGAATGACACACCAATTGGCCACCAGCGGCTTCGAGATCCGCTAGCAATTGAGTCATATAGGCATGGCTATCAATGATTCCGGTAGAGGGTGATAACAATGCCGCGTCTACTTTTAGATCGGGCTCCCGCTGCAAACTGGATGGGCGATCCAACAGCTGCAAGTCCGTCACACCGTTATTTTCTGCTCGCGCCTGAATCTGCTCAAGGCGCGAGACCTGTTCGGGAGTGCTCGCAACAATCAATTTGCCGCACTGACGATGGGGTATGTTATTGCGCTGACAATAGTCGTATAGCCAGTGCTTTCCCCGCACACAATGTAATGCTTTCAAGCTGCCCTGCGGGTAATAAATACCAGCATGAATCACTTCGCTATTGCGCGACGAGGTAATCATGCCATAGCTCGATTCGCGCTCCAGACAAAGCACTTCTTTGCCAGCTCGGGCTAAAGCTCGCGCCACGGCCAACCCCACCACGCCAGCCCCCAATACCAGGGCGTCAACCCGATATACTTCCTGCATCAAATCTTCCCAATATAATCAACGTAAAAAGCGCTGCTTCAGTAAAAAGCCCACCAGTTTGTCGTAACTACCCGGTAACAGGCGCTGCACCAGATCAAATGCCTTGGCATCGGTACCAATCAGCAGCCGCCGATTGCCTTTCATCAGGGCCGTCACGATTTGCTCTGCCGCCTGGTCAGGCGCGGTTTTTGCCACCCTGTTAAAATCCCTGATCGCCTTGGCGTGATCCGTACTGCCATCATCGCCCTGATGATAACGGGCATTGCGCACAATGTTGGTATCAATGCCGCCCGGGTGCACACAAATAGGCAGCACACTTGTATCGGCCAACTCATAGCGCAAGGCTTCGGTAAACCCTCTCACGGCAAACTTACTGGCGTTGTAGGCACCTTGCGTAGGAAAGGCCAACAGACCAAACAGGCTGGAAATATTCACGATATAAGCCTCCGGTGCCTGCTTTAAATAGGGCAAGAAGGCCTTGGTACCGTATACCACTCCCCAAAAATTGATATTCATGACCCACTCAAAGTCATCATAATTGAGTGCATCAACACGCTCGTTAACAGTAACCCCCGCATTGTTGATCACAATGTCCACGCGACCAAATTCCTGCTGCACCTGCTCCGCGTGGCGATACACCGCCGCCTTGTCAGCCACATCGAGTTGCCAGTAGGCCACGCGACCACCTGCGGCGCTGATTTCGTCGGCAGTATCACGCACTGCCGCTTCGTTGACGTCCGAGATCGCCAAAAATGCCCCTTTGGCAGCAAACTTTTGTGCTAATGAACGCCCTATACCCGAACCGGCACCCGTAATGACTACCGTTTTGGCTGCAAAATCGCGCATGAAGCCCTCCTGAAAATGGGGATCGCTTTTATTTTTGCGGCTAGTTTACACTAAGGCGTTCCGGATTCATCTCCAGCCTAATCAACACGCCCTAGCCCAATGCGAAAAATCATCCACATTGATGCCGACTCATTTTATGCCTCGGTTGAATTGCGCGAGCGGCCGGATTTGGCGGGCCAGCCCATCGCGGTCGGCGGGCGCCCTAATTCCCGCGGGGTGATTGCCACCTGCAACTATCTGGCGCGACAATACGGGGTGCACTCAGCAATGCCCTCGTCACAAGCACAACGCCTATGTCCGGACCTTGTATTTTTACCGCCCAACTTTGAGCTCTACCGAGAAGTCTCGCGGCAGATTCAAGCCATCATGCAGCGCTACACCGAGATCATTGAGCCCTTGTCGCTTGATGAAGCCTATCTGGACGTCACCGAGAGTCGTCACTTCGACGGCAGTGCCACCCGCATTGCGGAAGCAATTCGTGCTGCCGTGCGCAGCGAAGTCAACCTGACCGTTTCGGCGGGTGTTGCACCAAACAAATTTCTGGCCAAGGTGGCCAGCGACTGGAATAAACCCGACGGATTGTTTGTGATTCCCCCTGAACAGGTCGATGCCTTTGTGCGCAAACTACCCGTAAAAAAAATAAACGGGGTGGGCAAAGTCACGGCACAAAAACTCGCAGACCTGAACGTGCACACCTGCGGTGATTTACAACAACTCTCCCTCGAGCTGCTTGGCAAACGCTTCGGCAAATACGGACAACGCCTTTTTAATATGGCCCGAGGTAAAGATGATCGCCCGGTACAAACCAGTCGATTGCGCAAGTCCTTATCGGTGGAACATACCTATGACACCAATCTCGCCAGCGATAGCGACATATTGTTACGGGGCGACGAACTCTTTCGAAAACTGGTAGAACGCGTCGATAAACGCTGCGCAGACCTGCGCGTGAATAAGCGCTTCGTGAAACTCAAGTTTGCCGATTTCACCCAGACCACGCTCGAACAAACCATCAATGGCCATGAGCGCTGGCAAGACCCCGAGGCGTTTCGCCTAATGCTCAGCGAGGCACGACAACGATCAAACAGAGAAGTACGACTAGTGGGCCTCGGCGTGCGTTTCTTACAATCATCCACGATGCAGGGTGCGTTGCAGCTGGATCTGTTTGCTTAATTTGCTGGCGTGGAACGGAGAATAGACGCGTTTTATTCGTAAGGCGCCACCGACACGCCAACCACGTTATCGCCCACCGAAAACGCCGCGATCTGGCTCAGTTGCACCATGGGCCGTCCGGTTTCTTCTCGCCATGCGTTGAATACTTGCTGGATCAGTTTCATTTCACGCTGACTGCTCGGTTCGGGTTTCAAGTCGAGTCCAAGACCTATGAGTGCCGTCATCACATCGCGACTTAACACAAAGCTGTCTTTACCCATGTAACGTAAAAACCGCTGACCGGAGTTGCCGCCAAGGCGGGCACCCTGCTTTTTGATGTACGCCAACAGGCCGATATAATCGTCATCGGGCCAGTCGGCTATCAGATTCGCAACGCCCTGGTGCAGACTTCGTTCTTCATATAACCAGGCCACGTTTTCCTTGAGTGCCTTAATCTTCTGCCAGCTACGCACCACCCGGCGATCATCGGTGTAGGCTTCCCATTGTTCATCCGACAATAAACTCAGGGTATCGACTTTAAACCCGAAAAAAGCCTCCTCGAATTCGGGCCACTTTTGTTCAATCACTTTCCAGCTGAACCCGGCCTGGTTGATGCACTTGGTCATGGTTGCTAAAAACCGGTCTTCGGGAATCGCACGAATGTTGTCGGGCGAAGCCGGCTCTATTAACAGGTTTTCGAGAGCCGATTCGCCACCCTTTCGATCCAGGGCGCGCTCATAGACAGTCCTGAACTTTGGGCTATGTATCGTCTGAACCATGCTTTCGATCTCCATTCGGATTGGCAAGAAGGCGCTAATACTCCATTATTTGCGGTCCGCAATTCAAGCCCATAGTGAGCCTGCTGCATGGAAATTGGCCTAACTCTGAATCAAGCCTTACTTGCCAGTCTGGTAATCACACTTGCCGCCACAGTGCAGGGCGTGATCGGCTATGGCGTGGGAGTATTCGGTGTGCCGCTGCTGTACCTGATTTATCCGGACTTTGTCCCTGCCCCCATGATTGTGATTGGCATGTTGCTACCGGTGCTCATTCTGCGACGAGACTATCGCGCGGTGGACAAACAGGATTTGCTATGGGCGTATCCCGGCATGGCGACCGGCATCATCGCAGCGGGTATTATTGTCGATTATATTTCGCAGCAGCTGCTCGGCATTCTTCTGTCCTCACTGGTATATGCCGGCGTGGCGCTTGGCCTGGTCAGAAAAGCACGTTCCCCGTCTCGAGCAACGATCAGCTTTGCAGCGGCGCTTTCGGGCTTGATGGGCACCATTACTGCGATTGGTGGCCCGCCACTTTCTCTGGCATTCCGAAAGCTACATGGTCCGCGCCTAACGGGCACACTGTCGGCTATTTTTGTGCCCGCCGGTGTGCTCGCCATAACGGTACTCGCCTTAACGAACCACTTCGGCTGGCACGATCTACTACTTGCCAGCTTACTCACACCCGGCATGCTTGTCGGTTATTGGCTCTCCGGTGCGCTCAATCAGCGACTGTCACCCGCAATACTCAAACCACTGGTACTCACTGTTTCACTGCTCGCTGCCAGTCTGATTCTGCTACGCAGTCTCGCCTGAGACCAATAGGCGGGCTAACTATTCGGGTAATTATTCCTGCCGAAAACTACAGATTCTGGCAGTTTTGACCTATAAACAATGCTTAGCTTTTGGAGAAAACCACCTCGCTGATCGGGAGCAATTATGATTCGACACAATAGGATTCTTTTTGGCCTTGTGCTGACTCTGCTGGGAAGCATCGCACTGCAGGGTAAACTGTATGCCAAGGTATCCCAATCCGAAGCAGATAAGCTGGGCACGGTACTAACCCCCTTCGGAGCCATCAAGGAAGGCAACAAAGCTGGCACCATCCCCCCTTGGGAGGGCGGTATTCAGGAAATCCCTGAAAACTACGAGGGCCCCGGCCATCACCACCCCGACCCATTCGCCGATGACAAAGCAAAACTGATCATCAGCAACAGTAACTACCTGACGCTCGCAGATTCGCTGACACCGGGGCAGATTGGTATGTTCGAAACCTATCCCGACACCTTCGAAATGCACATCTACCCTACTCGTCGGTCCCAAAGTCTGCCCGAGTGGATTATCAAAAACATCAAGCAAAACGCCGTGACCTCTGAGTTGAGTAAAGGCGGCGTAGGTATTAAGGATGCCTATGGTGGTATTGCCTTTCCCATCCTGCATGGCAGCGAGTCAGAAAAAGCCCTGCAGGCGATGTGGAACCACATGACTCGCTGGCGCGGCATTTTCTTCAAACGCTCGTTTGCAGAGATTACCGTTAAATACAATGGCGACTATGCGGTGAGTACCAAGCGCCAGGAGGCCTTCGTTAATTTTTACGACCCCAAGGGTTCATTTAAAACCCTCGACAACGTGCTGTTTTACTTCCTCAACTTTATCGAATCGCCACCCCGTCTGGCCGGTGGCGCCGTGCTGGTTCATGAAACACTGGATCAAACCAAAGAAGAGCGCTCAGTGTGGGATTACAGTGCCTCACAACGCCGGGTCTTTCGTGCACCCAACGTGGCATACGACTCCCCTATTGCGTCGTCGGATAACACCCGCGTTGCCGATGACTCCGATATGTTCAACGGTGCGCCTGATCGTTACAACTGGAAGTACAAGGGGATCAAGGAATACTATATTCCTTACAACACCTACAAGCTCAACCAGAAAAATGTCACCTACAAAGAACTGGCAACCCCCTTCCACTTAAACCCCGACTTCGTGCGCTGGGAACTGCATCGCGTGCATGTGGTCGAAGCGACCCTCAAGCCCGATGCCACACATATTTATAAGAAGCGTGTGTTCTATATCGATGAAGACAGCTGGTCGATTGTGCTGGTGGATCAGTACGATGAGAACGACAAGCTGTGGCGCGTGAGCATGTCGATGACGCAAAACTTTTATGAGCTACCTGGGGTATTTCAGTCGGCCAATGTGTTCCACGATCTGCAGTCCAAAAAATACAGCATCAACGGCCTGTATTCGGAAGAAAAAGAATCGCCGACCTTTGAGAACGAGCTGCCCAACAAACGTCACTTTAAACCATCCACCCTGCGTCGACGCGGGCGTTAATCCGCGCCACCCGGTACGGGGCATGCCTTGCCCCGTACACACTTTCACAACCAATACAAAAAATGTTAATCACGCCCAGCATCCTGTAAACAGGATGCGTAAGATGGCGCGCTTCGCCAAAATAAACTTTAAAAAGCAACAGATTAGAGAATAACAATGACTGCTCCTGCGCTCACCTGGATCGCATCATACCCGCGCAGCGGAAACACCTACCTACGCACAATACTGCACCATGCCTTTGGCCTGCGCACCGCCAGCATGTACTCCGATGATCTCGGCGGCAATAAAACGCTAGAGGAATATGTGGGGCACATCGAGCACCATCCCCAGTTGGAACAAACTCTGTATGCCGAAGCCAGACCCCTGATCAAAACACATGAATTGCCGAATGATGACCGTGCTGCCATCTATATCATCAGAGACGGCCGCGCGGCAGTCGCCAGCATGTATGAGTTTTTTGGTCGCAAGACACCTCTGGAAGACATCATCGAAGGACGCACGCGCTATGGTCAATGGGGACAACATCTGCAGGCATGGAACCCGTGGGAACGGCCAAATACCTTGTTGCTCAGATATGACGATCTGGTCGAACAGCTACCTCAGGTACTGGAGCAAATAAGCGCGTTTTTGGACTTGCCCATAAAAAGCCAGAGCATTCCCAAACGCAATACCATTGCCAGCAGCGATGGCCGCTGGGTGAAAAAGAAAACCTCTTGGCGCTCGTTACTGCAAGGCGCAACCCTGCAACGCTTTACTGAATTGAATCGCGAGATGCTCAAAAAAACAGGCTACCTGTAACGGCTTATCCCCAAGAGGGCATTTCCCCAACGATACGGGTGCAGCAGTAGCTGCACCCGAAGCGATAAGGTTGTCGCTTACAACACCCGCCTACAACACCGGTATACGCAACTGCGATTGGCGATTATTGCGGTACTCAAAGTCCACAAAGTAACTGGCACTGCTCGGAGATTGATACTGCGGATCTTTGGTATCGATCGCCAATACCACGCGATGGCCTGCAGGCACATCGTAGGCCGTGGTCACCAGGTCAAAATCCAGCGTCACGATCTTGCCCGATTCGGCATTAGGCAGAGTGATCACGCCATGGGTAATCAGTTTGCCAACGCCTAATGCGTCCATGTCATAGAGATATGCCACCAGCTGCACCTTTTCATGTTTGGGTTGCACTTGCAGCGTAACTGAGGGATTACCGCGAATCTGCATGGTTTGATTCAAGCGAGGGGATTTCCAGTAAATACTGCGTACGTCGGACGCCAAAGGAATACTCGCCAGAATGGGAATTTCCAACTGTTCCAACACCTGCGACAACAAGGGAATCTGTGTGCTGAACTGGGTGCCGGCCCAAGCATTAATGGTGTCGTCTGCCCCCCAGAAGCTCCAGTAGGGATAGGTTTCCAAATCGCCATCATCAAAGGGCGTACGCGGATGCAGGTAGTACAGCTGCTCACTGGCTCCTTCTACCGGAAAGTGCTCAAAGTGATCATAGTCGTTTTCGAATTTCACCTTCATGGTAATGGGCTTGGCTGCGGCAATGGGTGTAGCTTCGCCCTTCAAGTGGTGATCAAACCACTGATAGGTACTTTCCCAGGGTAAGGCATTCAGACCAATGACCGGTGGCAGCAAGTCGGCAGAGGCATGTGTACCCGACACCAGGTCAATATGTTTGGGGCCGGTGAGTTGCTCAAACATCTCCATCACCGAATTGGGCTGAAACAGGTTGTCACCATAAGCCTTGGCGATATAAACGGCGGTACCATTCGCATTGAGTTGATCAATATAATGGGCCGGAGAACGGACGGTTGCCCACTCGATCACTGCCGGAATCTCAGCCAGATTCTGCCCTTTAATATTGGCCCAGTGCTGCTCTACGATAGGATCAAGGTTACCCAAAAGGTTGCCACTCAAGGTAAGCAATTCGCCCCAGACCAAGCGCGGGCTTTGATTGCCGTAAAGCGAGTCCGGCAGACTCCCCCAGGTACTCATGGCCGACACGGCTTTCACGCGCGGGTCCTGTGCCGCGCCGATGAGAGAAATACCCGAGCCATAAGATACCCCCGCACTCCCGATACGCTCGGGATCAACAGGATAATGGGCAATCAGATAATCGATCACACGGCTAAAATCGTCGATATCTTTGGGGCCCGCCGTATCAATAACGCCTTCGCTGGTGCCAAAACCGCGCGAGCTGTAGCTCAATACAATGTAACCCTTCTCGGCTAACTCTCCGGCCTGAGTCAGATATTCGTATTCATTGAGCGCCCAACTGTTGATAAAGATCACCGCAGGAGCGAGCCCATCGAGATCATTCGGTACAAAAATATTGGCCGCCAACTGCACGCCATCGCTGGCCTCGATGATGAGATCATCATCCGTTGTATAAAGATCAGAAGTGGGAAATACGCCCTGATTCAGCAACCCGGCGACAAAGCTTAAAGCCGGTAAATAGCCATCATCTGCCGCCTGTGCGGGCAAACTGACGCTCCCCGCCAGAATACCTGCGGCTACGAGTAGTTTCATAACTTGCATGTTCTTGTCCTTGTTGTGATGAAATGTCTTGATGCTTCAGTCGGAGTACTACCGATCCCCGACGCTTCAAGCATAAAAAAAGTCACAGCAAGACCAACATACGCCAATAAGACAAGCGCTTGTGCGAACGAGCCAAGCACCAAAAAGCGTGCGCAAGATCTCATTTTATTTAAACGTCCAACACGCTAATTTTTTTAGAAATATGCATAATTGACGCATCGTTCAACTATCGAACTGGCGCAGACGGAAGCCAAGTATTTTCTGACTAGCGCAGGTTCAACAAAACAAGAACAGCATGCACCAAAGCTCTCGATTTCCCGGATTAGGCAGTGGACAAGTCAGCGTATTGCTGGAGTTCGCCCTCTCGCATGCACTCAGTGCCGAGGCGGTATTGCGTGGCTCCGGTATCACGATGGACACACTGGCTGATTCCGACCCCACGCTCGACCAGGAATTAGTGGTCATTCAAAACCTCATCGCATTACACACACAGCAATATGGCTCGCACCCGTTCGAGCTTGGCTTTGAGGTGGGACTCCAGTGCAACGTTAATTCCTTCGGACTCATGGGTCAGGCGCTGCAAGCCTGCCGCTCGCCCAAATCGCTCATCGATTTTTCCGCCACCTATTTGCAGGGCGATATGCACTTTTTACGCATTAGCCCCAAAATTCATGCGACACACATACGCACCACCTTCACGGTGCAGCCCCGATTGCGCGCAAACGATGCGGCCTTTGTGCTGGGCAGAGACATGGGCGCGGCCATTACCTTCCAAAAAAATTTACTCAGCGCCCTCCCCATGTATGTCACCGAGGTAGGCTTCGCAGGTGCTCCGTTACCGGGCATGGAGCGCGTCGGTGAACACTACTCTTGCCCCATCCAGTACCACCAACCCGACAACTATCTTCTATCGAGCCCCAAGGTGATGAATCTGGTGCTACCTCTCGGTAACAAGCTGCTCGAAACCGTGCTAGCCACCAAGCTGCGTCGGCATGCGCAGGAAAATCTCTCGCGCCAGGGTTTGGAGCAACGGGCGCAAACCTATTTTGAACAGCACGGCTACCGCAATGTGAGTAAAGAACAGCTGGCTAAAGCCTTGAACATGTCGCCCAGAACCCTCACCCGGCATTTATCAAAGGAAGGCACAAACTGGCGTAGCGTGCTCACCCGAGTGCGCATGCATAAAGCCAAGCAATATCTGCGCACATCAAACCAGAACATCGAAAGCATTGCCTTTTTGGTAGGCTTTGCCAGCGCGAGCGCGTTTTCCAGTGCCTTTTCGAGAGAAGTAGGCCTGAGCCCCAATGAATACAGGGCGCGCAAACAAAAACAGAAAGAATCTGAACCTTGCTGACTCGCGTGCGCTGATAGCAGCGCGTTATTCGTCAGCAACAAAAAAGCCCCGGCACTTGCCGGGGCTTTTAATCACGCGCGGTTAACACGTGGCACTGTCTCGTGTTGCGATGCCTAGGCTTTGCCTTCAGATATCCACACGTCGTGCAAATTACACACACTAATGGCTTTCAGGGGGCCGGTGTAACTGCCGATGTCATAGGTCGACACCGCGACTTTCCCCTCTCCCAAATCCTTAATGCCAAACTCATAACTACCAAAATACGTCGCAGCGCCTTGCAGGCTATGTAAGGCAATATAGTGATGCGGCGTCATCTCATGCTTGGTGGTCACGGTCACTTTACTCCCCTCAACCGTGATCACGGGCGCATGGCTGCCGGTTTTACCCTCGTAATCCCCAGCCTTGCCTTTGCTGTACACCAATGGTGCATCGGCTGCTGTCGCACTGCCTGCCATCGCTGTTGCTGCTACTGCTGCAGTGCCAACGGCTGCGGTCTTCAAAAAACTTCTGCGAGATTCATCGCTCATGGTCTAACTCCCTCTTTAGTTATGTTTATGCATGGTTCCTTTGCTACCACTCGCAGACAGCGTAATCAGCCGCCTGTCAGCAAAGCGCTGTCAGTATACCCAGCTTGATCACTGTGCTGAACTGACAAGAAAGTAAGAAATGTCTTTTGTTTACAATAATCGCGGGTCGCGCCCAGCGGGGGACCCGCCACGCAAAAAATTTTATTTTTAACCGGAGCAACAGAGAAAAGGCGACAAACGCACCGTAGGGGTTCTCGGCATACTCATTGGTTTTGGCAAAACGAAAGGCATGCGTGAGAATACCGTCTTTGTGGTACACAATCTTGAGATGGCCGTTCTCAAAGGGCAACTCCGATGCCGGTTTAGTGGTCTGGTCGCCGTGTGAACTGTA
>JAWWBW010000091.1:0-11262 GCA_033720775.1 Oleiphilaceae bacterium
CTCACACGGCGCGCAGTTGTACAAGACATCACCTGCGACTCCGATGGCTGCGTAGATCATTATGTCTCGCAGTATGGTATTGAAACGAGCCTGCTGCTGCCCGAAGCCCCCAAAGATGAGCAAGAGCTGTTGTGCTTCTTTATGGTCGGCGCCTATCAGGAAATTCTGGGCGACATGCATAACCTGTTTGGTGATACCGACTCGGTGGATGTGCGACTCAATGCGCAGGGTGAGCTGGAGTTGGAACATGCGCTGCGCGGCGACACCATCGCCAGTGTGCTGCAATACGTGAATCTGTCGCCGGATTATCTGCTCAAGAATTACCAGGAGCTACTGGCGCGTCAGGGCCTTGAAGAACAGGACCTGACGCCTTATTTGCGAGCCTTTGAAGGTGCACTGGGCAGCTACACCTACTTGTGTCGCTAAAGACAGAACCCGCTAGGAGTCGGCTTTCGACTCCAGGCGTGTAATAAAAGACAGCATCGCCTCGGCGGTTTGCGCAGGCCGCTCTATCATGGCCAGATGCCCCACCTCAGGCATCACCAGCTTTTCAGCCTGCGGCAACAGGGTCGCGTATTTATCGATATTTCCCACATGAATGGCGCGATCCTGCTCCCCCCAGATAATTAGGGCCGGCGCTTTGACATCACGCAGCCGCTCCGCCATACCGGTCTCAAGATCGGCCCGCAATTCTGCAAATATCTTACGATTGAGTGCTGCCCGACTCACCGCTTTCTCGGCCTCTACTCGTGCAACGGGCCCTGGAATATAGGGCTTGTCTTCCATCACAAAATCCATGAGTTCAAAAAACTCGGGGACGGAGGTGGCAATCAGCGGGTTTTCACCTTCCTCAAGCATTTCTTCCATTTTTGAGGGCACATCATGCACGCCCGCCGGACTAATCAGCACCACAGAAAGCACCTGTTCAGGATAAGTGGCGGCGTATAGCGATGAGAT
This sequence comes from Oleiphilaceae bacterium, assembly GCA_033720775.1. Taxonomy (GTDB): domain Bacteria; phylum Pseudomonadota; class Gammaproteobacteria; order Pseudomonadales; family Oleiphilaceae; genus PZPK01. Next base: position 958 of record JAWWBW010000091.1, read on the forward strand.
AGCGCCCCCCATCGAGTTGCCCACCAGATGAAACTGCTCTATGCCTAATTGCTGCATGACTTTATAGACAAACGCCGTTTGAGCTGCCACCGAATAGGACGCCGACATATCGCGCGGGTTTTCACCGTGCCCCGCCAAATCCAGTGCTATCAGATGGAAACGTTCCTGCAATTTTCCGGCAAACCGCACCCAGTTTTCTTTGCTGGCACCAAAACCGTGGAGCATCACAACACTCGGCTGGCGAAAACGGCGCGGCCCTTCAAGATAAGCCACCGGCTCACCATCGATCTGAGCTACCTTATGCTCAAGCCCTGCACGCGAGGTTTCAAAATCGATCGCCCAATCATAGAGGGTATAACGGTAATGTTCGCCAACAAACTGCGCACTCACGGTAAACACCATTAGCAATGCCGCAGCAAAGACCCATTTTTTCATTAATCTTGCCTATCGAAATCTGGCTGAATTGAGAGACGCTAGAGTGCAAAGATCTACCCGCTTTGACAAGAGTAAAACAGACTATTCCTGCAATAAAATCGCGATCGCTTCGCGCAGCTTTTTGAGATGAGCGGGATCAAAGCCCTCAAAAGAAGCGACCAGCACACCGCGTTGATCAATTAATACCGAGGTGGGTAAACCGGTTAACTCATAGGCACGAGGCGTAGCCCCCGTGCGATCAACCAGCACGGTGTAATCAACAGGATACTGGCTCAAAAACCGCAAGGCGTCTTCGGCCTCTTCGTCCAGATTAATCGCCACCACCTCAAAGTCTTTACCTTCGAATTCACGGTGCAGGTCATTCAGCGCCGGTAACGATTGACGACAGGGGCCACACCAAGACGCCCAAAAATCTAGATAAATGACTTTTCCCCGAAAGTCATTTAACGACACTTCTCTTTCGCCACTGAGCTCCGCAAGCGAGAAGGTGGGAGCAAAATGTTCTTGAGCCAAAACCGAAGAAAGAGGCAGAAAAAGAAGGCCGTACAGAAGAAAGAAAGTTTTTAACATGTCGCAATCCCACGCATCGGGACGCCTACGATCGCATACAGCATGTAAAGTTCCCCCCAATTTCTAATAGCCTGTTGAGCAGGCGGCTAACCGTTTTGGGCAACACATTCAAATGATTGGCGATCCCTCTCCGGGGCATCAGCAGATTAACGCGCGGCAACAGCGAGAGCAGATAAGCAGCCAGTTTTTGCTCGGCAGCCTGGTCAATGTTAAGAGATTGCAAAGTATGTACTTCCTTACTCAATAAGCTCAATAATTGTCCTGAAGGGAAGGCAGGTAGGTGGATAAATCTTCAACTATAGCGTGTCTTTAAGCAAAGATTGGCGCACCGCCATCGCAATACGACGCAGAAAAAACATTCTCCAGAAGTCATCGCGATTAATACTCATGCCTTTATGCAAGGATAAACGTCCGTCAGCCTGATTCAGGCGATAAGAAGAAAGCGACAAAGTATTCTGCCAGCAGTTGGCGTAAATCTTCAGCCTCGGCAATCACGCTCATTAGGGCAACTCTCCGTTTAACGAGGCACAAGTGTAATGGCCATTGTGCCGAGTCGCCTTGATCTGAATCAAGCGTAATTAGGGGTGTGCCGATTAATTAGGTGGCCTGTGCGATTAGAGGTGGTCGTAAAGCCGTCGCTGATGAAAGCGCAGTTGTGCCGTATGGGTGCCATCGTCAAAGTGGTGATACACCACGCGCGAGACGTTGGCGTAGGGCACATCGAAGTTCCACATTTTTTGAATCGGCATGCCCAACACGTCCACCAGAATGGCGCGTATCACACCGCCGTGACACACCAGCAGACTGTGCTTGCCCTGTTGCGCCGCCACCAGGTCACGCCAGGCACCATGCACCCGCGCTGAGAACGCGCTGAGACTTTCGGCACCGGCGGGCAAGTGTTGATCGGGGTCTTGCCAATATCGCTTTAGCGCATGGGGGTCGCGCTGCATTAACTCCTTGGTCGTCAGGCCTTCCCATTCACCAAATGCGATCTCACGAAAATGGGAATTCACTTGCACAGGCAACTGCATGTCGTCCGCTAGGGCGTGCGCAAAATCGCGGCAACGCAGTAAGGGAGAGCTGCACAAGTGCTGCCACGCTCTAAACTGGCCTACGGCCTGCCACATCTGCTGCCACCCCTGCTCCGAAAGCGGGTCATCCAAGGTGCCGCGCAGCTTATTGCCGCCTTCGGGCTCACCATGCCGAATCAGATCAATTACTGTTTCCTGAAATTTTGCCATTTAACTTACTCCGCTGGATGCTCACAAAGCTGCTGGCCTTGCCCGCTAAAGCCCCTATAATACCGCCAGTTTTTCAACCATGATGGAGGAGCTCACATGCTCAAGGTAAACGAATACTTTGATGGCAAGGTAAAATCCATTGCCTTTCAAAATGACGACCTGCCGGCAACGGTGGGGGTAATGGCCGCAGGTGACTATACCTTTGGCACCAGTCAGAAAGAATACATGACCGTGGTATCCGGCGAATTGCAGGTAAAACTGCCGGGCAGTGACAGCTTTGAATCCTTCAAGGACGGTCAGACCTTTACCGTCGAAGCCAATCAGTCCTTCGACCTGAAAGTACCGGTAGCCACCGCCTACCTCTGCCGCTACGAATAAGCCGGCGCCGTGCGCTTCAGCCCAAGCTTTTCGAACCGGGCTGAAGCAAACACTAAGGCCTATTCGGCGCGCCCCATAAAGCGTTTTTCAGCCGTATTGATTTTGACCCGCTCACCCGGTGCCAGATACTCGGGCACCTGAATAATCAGCCCTGTAGCAAACTCTGCCGGTTTGGTGCGCGCATTGATCGACCCGCCTTTAATAGCCGGTGACGTATCCTGTATTTCCATCTCCACCGACTGCGGTAACTCCAGACCAATCACTTGCCCATCGACCACCAGCGCCAACAGGCCCTTGATCGATTCGGTGATAAACAGCATTTCTTCTTCAAGGTCGACTTTATCCAGCGCATACTGGGTGTAGTCTTCGTCGTCCATAAACACCAGCGCTTCGCCTTCGTCATACGAAAAACTCACTGGTCGACGCACCATATCGACTTTGTCGAGATTGTCATCGCCTTTGAAGCGTTCTTCGTATTTGGCGCCCGTTTTGACATTACGAAACCGCATTTTGTACAAGGTTGCTGCGCCTCGGGCACTAGGACTCTGCACCTCAATATCCTTCACCTGCAACATCTGATCGTTGATGAGCAGCACTTCGCCTTTTTTTACATCACTTGCTTTCGCCATGACCTGTCACAACCTCTATCACTGTGGCTTGCTTTGCGGCGGCTGCCGCTCAATAAAATAAATGGGTTCTTCGGGTGTACCAAGCACCTGACGGCGCAATAAATCCATCGCCAGATTGGCGACCCAAACCTGAAAGCGCTGCCGATTGCCGGGCAAATAAAAAGCCCTCGCCTGCTGCTGCTCACGGCTGCCCCAGGCGAGCCACACTAGCCCTACCGGTTTGTCGGGCGTACCGCCACCCGGCCCGGCAATACCTGACACCGCAACACCCAAATCGGCACCACTACGCACCAGAGCGCCCTGTAACATCTGGCGCACCACCGCCTCGCTCACCGCGCCTTCGCGCTCCAGTGTGGCCGCACTTACACCCAACTCTTGTTCTTTAATCGAATTGGCATAGGTGACCCAACCGGCTTCGAACACCTGCGACGCCCCTGAAACCTGCGTAATTAACGACGCGATCATGCCACCCGTACAGGATTCCGCCGTGCACACTTTCAGTCCGTTCTCTTGCAGCAAGGACACCAGCACCTCGGCCATGCGGCATTCGTTTTCGCCTACCACATGCGGGCCCAGTAAGTTCTCGACTTGCTGACGCAGCTGTTCCAGCAAGGCAAAGTCCTGCTGCCGGCTAGCCTGCAACTTGAGCTCTAACAGCGGCATGGAAGCACGAAATCCCAGCTCAATCTGTGGCGGCCACTGGGCCAAGTGATCACTGAGGATTTGCTGCAGCCCGGCTTCACCGTAGCCAAAAATACGCAGGCGTACCCGCTTAAACTGCGACTCGCCTGGCAAGCGTTGCTGCAATAAGGACACGATTTCATCCGACAGCATACGCTCCAGCTCACTGGGCACACCGGGCGTACATAGTATGAGACAATCGTTCACCGTGGCACTGAAACCGACCGCTGACCCCACTGCATTGGGGATTAAGGCCACACCCTCAGGCAATAGTGCCTGTTTACGGTTAGCCCTGCTTAGTGCGAATCCTCGCGCTACACACCACTGCTCCAGATGCGACACGGCGTCAGGGTGCTCGACCAATGCGCAGCCCATCACCTCTGCCAACGCAGCGGCTGTTAAATCATCGCTGGTGGGTCCCAATCCGCCATTCACCAACAGCACATCAGCAGACTGCGAGAGGCGTTGCATTTCGCTTACCAGCAGGTCGAGCCGATCGCCCACTGTACTCTTTTGTTCCACCATCAGCCCAAGGGGCAAAAAGGCTTCAGCCACACGTTTGGCGTTACTGTCGACGATATCGCCCGTCATCAGTTCATTGCCCGTCATCAGCAGGGCAATCCGTACCGACGTTCGGGAATTCACGCCTTGTCTCCTTTTAAGGCCTCACCCAATTCGACCGAACGCTGCGAGGCCGCAGTCACCACCTGTTTCATCAGACCGGGTAAATCGTGTTCTTCCAACACCGCAATACCGCGCTCGGTGGTTCCCCCTGGCGACATCACATTGCGCTTCAGTTGTGCCGGTTCCAGCTCACTTTGTTGCACCATGCGCGCTGCTCCCAACGCTGTTTGCGCGGCCAATTTACGCGCCAGCGAGGCGCTTAAGCCTTGCGCCTCACCCGCCGCCTGCAGGGCTTCAATCAGATAAAACATGTAGGCCGGGCCACTGCCCGATAGCGCGGTGACGCCATGCATCAGCTGCTCATCGTCGATCCATTCACACATACCCACCGCTTCGAACAGCTGCGAGGCAAGCGCTCGTTGCTGTTCGCTGACCTGTGCATTGGCAAACAGCACACTGGCGCCTTCTCCTACCAGCGCCGGCGTATTGGGCATACAGCGAATCATCGGTAAATTGCCGCCCAACCAAGCATCAAGCATGGCCAATTCAATGCCGGCAGCAATGCTGACGATCAAAGGCTGATGCCCGAGCCCGGGGGCCAGCTCCTGAGCCACACTCTGTAAGACTTGCGGCTTCACGGCCAGTAGTACCAGATCACTTTGCGCTGCCGCCTGCAAATTGTCGCCGGTGGTAGCGACACCAAGCCGCTCGCTCAATTCGGCACGTTTTTCAGGAGAGGGATCGGTAGCCACGATCAACTCTGCCGGATACCCCGTGTTGATCAAGCCACCAATAATGGCACTGGCCATGTTGCCGGCACCAATGAAGGCCAAGCGTGCTGTCGTCATAGTTCTGTCTCTACTGTTAAGGTTTCGGAGTGTTAGTGACGGGCACCAAATATTGCCGTACCCACACGTACCATGGTCGAACCATTCGCCACGGCCAGTTCCAGATCGCCCGACATTCCCATTGAAAGGGTGTCGACGCTTGCACACTGCTGCGCCAATTCAAGAAAGGCGGTATGCATACGGGCAAAGCTGGCTCGGGTCTGATCAGCATCATCGGTCGCCGCCGGAATCGTCATTAGCCCCCGCAGCTGAAGATTCGGCAAAGCCATGACGGCGTCGACCAGTTGAGGTAGTTCGCTCAGTGCAACGCCGGCCTTGCTCGCCTCATCATCGATATTCACTTGCAGGCATACCTGCAACGGCCCTTTTTCTGCCAGCCGCTGCTCACTTAAGCGACGCGCGATCTTGATGCGGTCAATGCTGTGCACCCAATCAAAATGCTCGGCCACCAGACGGGTTTTGTTCGATTGCAGGGGGCCAATAAAATGCCAGCTAAGCGCTTGCCATTGTGCAGCCGTGCACAGGGTTTGCAGCGCGGCCTGCTTATCGACGGCTTCTTGCACATAGTTTTCGCCAAACGCTCGTTGCCCGGCCTCAATGGCGGCCAACAAAGCCTCAGCCGGCTGCGTTTTACTCACCGCCAACAAGCTCACTTCGTGCTCTGGACGGGCGGCAGCTTTTGTTGCTTTTTGTATTCTTTGCCTAACGTTCTTGAGGTTGTCTGCTATGCTGAACATGAGGTCATTTTTTGCGTGCGAAAACCGGAAAATGATGATCAGCCAGCCCACCCGGGGCGGTGTCTGAATCCGTCGCCATTTGAGCAAAAACCGAAAAACTTCACAAGCTTAAACAACTGCCAGTCCCCAGAGGATGACTATGGATATTACTGAGTTATTGGCCTTTTCTGCCAAGCAAGGCGCTTCTGACTTACACCTTTCTGCCGGGCTGCCCCCGATGATTCGGGTAGACGGTGATGTACGGCGCATCAATCTACCGGCCATGGAACATAAAGAAGTGCACGCGCTGATCTACGACATCATGAATGACAAGCAGCGCAAAGACTTTGAAGAATTCCTCGAAACCGATTTCTCGTTTGAAGTACCGGGCGTGGCGCGCTTCCGGGTTAATGCCTTTAACCAGAACCGAGGTGCCGGCGCGGTATTTCGTACCATCCCGTCAAAAGTACTGACCATGGAAGATCTGGGCATGGGTCAGGTGTTTAAAGATATTGCAGAAGTACCGCGTGGACTGGTGCTGGTCACGGGCCCTACCGGTTCGGGTAAATCGACCACGCTGGCGGCTATGCTCGATTACATCAACGATAACCGCTACGACCACATACTCACCATCGAAGACCCCATCGAATTTGTACACGAAAGTAAGAAGTGTCTGGTTAACCAGCGTGAAGTGCACCGCGACACATTAGGCTTCAACGAAGCGCTGCGTTCGGCCCTGCGGGAAGACCCCGACATCATACTCGTTGGTGAGCTACGTGACCTTGAAACCATTCGTTTGGCACTCACGGCAGCCGAAACCGGGCACCTGGTATTCGGCACGCTCCACACCACCTCAGCCGCCAAAACCATCGACCGTGTGGTGGATGTATTCCCTGCCGAAGAAAAATCCATGGTGCGCTCCATGTTGTCAGAATCGCTACAGGCGGTGGTATCGCAAACTCTATTGAAAAAGAACAATGGCGGGCGTGTTGCTGCCCACGAAATCATGATTGGCACACCGGCCATTCGTAACCTGATCCGTGAGGACAAAGTGGCGCAGATGTACAGTGCCATTCAGACAGGTGCGTCGATTGGCATGCAGACGCTGGATCAGTGCCTGCAGAATCTGGTGAGCAAAGGATTGATCACGCGCGATATTGCACGTGAAAAAGCCAAGATCCCAGAGAATTTTTAAAGTATGAATGGCCTGAACAGGCCGCGAGTCAAAGAGAAAGAGGTCCGCTGTGGATTTTGAAAAACTATTGAAGATCATGGTCGAAAAAGGTGGTTCTGACCTGTTTATTACGGCTGGCGTGCCACCCAGCATCAAGATTCACGGAAAGATTGTACCGGTCACCAAACAGGCGCTTTCTCCCGAACAATGCCGCGAAATCGTGATGGATGTCATGAGCGAAAAGCAACGTGACGAGTTCGAGGAGAAAAACGAATGTAACTTTGCCATCAGCTCACGCGGTATTGGCCGTTTTCGGGTCAGTGCCTTTTCGCAGCGCAATCTTTGCGGCATGGTACTGCGTCGTATTGAGCACAACATTCCGCAAGTTGAAGACTTGGGTCTACCGGACATTATCAAGGATCTGGCCATGACCAAGCGTGGCCTGATTATTTTTGTGGGCGCCACCGGTACCGGTAAGTCCACCTCACTGGCATCGATGATCGGTCATCGCAACCGCAACAGCAAAGGCCACATTATTTCGATAGAAGACCCCATCGAATACATCCACCAGCATGCGGGTTGTATTGTGACGCAACGCGAAGTGGGGCTTGATACCGAATCCTTTGAGGTAGCCCTCAAAAATACCCTGCGACAGGCGCCCGATGTGATCATGATCGGTGAGATTCGTAGTAAAGAAACCATGGAATACGCGGTGACCTTTGCCGAGACAGGTCACTTGTGCCTAGCAACCCTGCACGCCAACAACGCTAACCAGGCACTCGATCGCATCATTAACTTCTTCCCGCCGGAACAGCATAACCAGATATGGATGGATCTTTCGCTGAACCTGAAAGGCATTGTGGCGCAGCAGCTGATTCCGACACCGGACGGTAAGGGCCGAAAAGCCGTGGTCGAAATACTGCTCAATACGCCTTTGTGTGCCGATCTCATTCGCAAAAAAGAAGTACACAAACTGAAAGAACTCATGAGCAAGTCGCGCGACGTCGGCATGCAGACCTTCGATCAGGCCTTGTATGACCTGTATGCCGCAGGTGAAATCACCTACGAAGATGCCTTGGCCTACGCAGATTCGGCCAACGACCTGCGCCTGCTGATCAAATTGGGCTCCGATGCCAGTTCGCCCACACAACTCAGCTCATCAACTGATCGTCTCAGCATTCAGGATGACGACGGGTTTATGTAAAAAAGCCACTTACACCAAGGCCTCTCAACGAGGCCTTTTTTATGTCTCGTGGCTGCCCTTCCCTCTTACAATCAAAGCATCTTAGACCGTCATTCCATAGGCAAATTTATTGGGTTGGACGACCCTTCTTGGGTCTAAACTCAGAAGGAAAGATGTAGCCGTTAAGGGGGATGAAACGCAGCCATGCTCAGCGAACATAGAACACTCAAGAATCAAGTGGTGGTTTTTATGGGCCCCCTGAACATGTCAGGTTTTGAAGCCATTCATGAAGACGAAATCGAATATCTCACCGAACTGGCGATTGAGGCCGGCGCCATTGTAGGCAGTCGCGTCAACAATCTCACAACCCTGTGTGTGACCAGTGAACTGACACCCGATGAGAGCATCGCCGATATCCCGCGAGGCGTGAGGGTATTGAGTGAACCGGAATTCGTAGAAGAATACCTGACCGAAGCCATCACCGGCGAAGAATGGGAATAACGAGCCCCTGTTGGAAATGACCTAGCGCTAATGTTCAGACGCGAACTCGCGCTCCCCTTTTTGCTGTTTTTGCAACAGGGTTTCCATCGCGGCACGGTCCAGCGGACGCGAAATATGATAGCCCTGCACCAGGTCACAACCGTAAGCCTCCAGTCGAGCCAGCTGTAAATCGTTTTCAACACCCTCCGCCACAATTTGCAGGTTTAAACTGCTACCCAATACGATGATTGCCTTGGCAATCGCCTGCTGGTCTTTGGAGTGCTCTATGTGCTCCACAAAAGACTTATCGATTTTTAGGGTATCGACGGGTAATTGTCGCAAATAACTGAGCGATGAGTAGCCGGTTCCAAAATCGTCGATGGAAATCTTGATGCCCTTATCTCGCAATGACTGCAACACCGCTCCAGCGCTTTGCATGTCTTCCATAATGGCGCTTTCAGTCAACTCCAGCTCAAGGCACGCAGGAGCAATACTGCTTTGCTGTAAAGCCGCATCAATCAGCGCTGACAGCCCCGGATCACGAAGCTGCCGGGCAGACAGATTGACCGACACCAGCAATTGCCCAAAACCCTGATCCTGCCAGGCTTGCGTTTGCCTACAGGCATCTTCGAGTACATACGCCCCTAAATCTGAAATCAACCCGTTTTCTTCGGCAATATTCACAAAATCCTCAGGCGAAACCAGCCCGCGCGTCGGATGGCGCCAGCGAATCAGCGCTTCATAGGAGTGGATGCGACGCGACTTGAGGTCCAGTTTGGGTTGATAGAAGACTTCAAGTTCGTTATTGCTCAGGGCCTTACGTAAATCCTGCTCTATCTCAAGGCGCTGCCGCGAAAACGTCTTAAGGCTGTCATCGAAGAACTGAATCTGGTTACCGCCCATAAACTTGGCCTTCTGCACCGCCAACGCAGCATATTGCATGAGACTCTCGATATCTTCAGCATCTTGAGGCACCCGCGCGATACCAATACTGCATGACAGCACAATTTCGTGCTCTTCCAAGGGTATGGGGCGCTGTGTCACCGCAGCAAAAATGCGCTCTGCAAACGTCTGTATATCCTGTTCGTGCTCTCGTGCCACAACACAGGCAAATTCATTACCGCCTACTCTTGCGAGTATCTCTACTTTACCGGCCGACTGTGTCAAACGATCAGCCACTTTGCACAACAACTGATCTGCGTCCTCGTGCCCCAGGCTATCGTTGAACTGTTTGAAACGATCAATATCAAGACTGACCAGCGCAAAAGGCAATTGCTGGTCTTTAAAGCGCAACAGCGCACGATGCAGGTAGTTGCGAAACTGCACCCGGTTTGCCAATCGTGTGA
>JAWWBW010000092.1:0-11231 GCA_033720775.1 Oleiphilaceae bacterium
ACTCGGGCGGCACCTTGGATCATCGCCAGTTCCGGATGCTCGATGTTTTCTGAAGGGTGTAATGCAAACGCGCCCTGAGTCAGTATCACCAGGTTGATTTGCTCAACATCCTGCTCCACCAAAGACTGCGCAAAATGAAAAAACTGTTCGAAAGCGTGGCTATTCTGCCCAGCCTCGTCTGGCGGTGTTAAAGGCAGCGCATACACAAGATTGCATTGCTTTAGTCCCTCTGCCGTCAGCGCGTTGAACATGGCTTCAAAATCGGGAGCTATCTCGCCATCCTGCGCCGATGTTAGCGCTTTGACCTTGGGTATTTCGCTTAAGGCGCGTACCAGCGGTACCGCATCGTTACCCACAAGAATGGTAGGCACTTCAGGCTGCGACAAGAGCCCTTCGGGCATAAAGGCCAGCTGCCATGCCGGCTGATAGAACCAGTCGTCGAGCGCAAGGCGCTCCGCTTTCGAAATCAGTCCCGTTTGCTTTCCGGGAGCCACCCAGTGCTTCTGTTTCTCAAATGGATAGGTAGGAATCGAGACCTTGCCGATACGCTGTTGCTCTTGATCTTCGGCATAAAATGCCGACCAGTCGACGTCATAGCCATGGCACCAAATGCGGCCCAAAGCCAGTAACATGTAGGCGTAATCATGCTCCTGCTCTTTCGGATGACGCATCGAGTTCTGAATAATGTGGTGACGGCTGATACGACCATTTTGCCGCGCAAGTGACGACAGAGTATTACCCGGCCCTACTTCCAGAAATACCGCCGCGCCGGCTGCTTGTTCCTCGGTCTCCGATCCTTCAAGCAGTAATGAAATGCCTTCCGAGAAACGCACGGTTTCTCTTAAATGCCGAACCCAGTATTTTGGATCGGTCGCCTGCTCAGCGGTTAACCAGCTACCGGTCAGATTAGAAACCACCTTCATCTTCGGTGCGTGGTAAGTGATGCCTTGCAAGAAATCTTCAAACTCCTGTAGCACCGGGTCAAGCATTGAAGAGTGGGCTGCAACCGCAATATGAACTCGCTGGAACTGAACCTCATCGGCCTCCAGACGTTTTGACACCGCTTCAATACGCTCCTCAGGACCAGACAGCACACACAGTGTCTCGCTGTTTACCGCTGCGACCGACAGGCCATCATCAAGATACTTATCAAGCGCATTCCGGTCCAGCATTACACTAAGCATGGCGCCACGGGGTAATTTCTCGAATAATTCACCCCGTTTGATCACGATCGCCAGAGCATCTTCGATACTGAACACCCCAGCCAGACAGGCTGCCGTGTATTCCCCCATGCTGTGGCCAATCATGGCGTGAGGTTCAATCCCCCAGGATTGCCACAATCGCGCCTGTGCATATTGAATAGCCAGTAGTGCCGGCAAGGCTCTGCTGGGCAACATCAACTCATCTCGGGCCCACTCCGCCTTCTCGGCACTTGGGAACAAAATAGCACGTAAATCAAATTCAACCAGCGTATCGACGTGTGCAAGACATTGATCAATGATGGCTTTAAACAAAGGCGCATGTTCATATAAGCCCTTGCCCATATCGATATGCTGTGCGCCTCCACCAGCAAAGAGAAAATTCAATTGCCCGTTTGCATCAAGCGCTTTGGCTTGAGCGCCTAGTCCATGTTTCGCATCATCCAATACCTGCTGCATCCCGGAGTGATCCGCGGCAACAGCAACATAGCGGTGTTTAAACTGTTTACGTGAAACGGCTGCGGTATAAGTGATATCAGCCAGAGATTGATCGTTTTCCTCAAAATAACGTTGGTATTTCGATTTGTAGTCGTCCAGAGACTGCGGCGAACGGGCCGACATGGTCAGCAATTGAAACGGCCGGACACTGTCCCTAGCGGTTTGCTCAACGTGCGCTTCTTCTAACACCACATGCGCATTGGTACCGCCAACCCCCAGAGAGCTCACCGCCGCACGACGGATCGTGTCAGCGTTCCAGTCTCTGAGGCGGTCATTGACGTAAAACGGCGTTTCAGGAAAGTTAATCGCCGGATTGGGCGCATTAAAGTGGAGCGTGGCAGGAATCTTTTTATGCTTGAGGCTCAGTATGGCCTTGATCATCCCGGCAACACCGGCGGCGGTATCAAGGTGACCAATGTTGGATTTGACCGACCCCAGCGCACAATACTGCTTCTTGGGATTATCCTGTCCGTATGCCTGTGTGAGCGCGGCGACTTCAATCGGGTCGCCCATTTCAGTGCCGGTACCGTGGCATTCAATGTAGCTTACACTCGACGGATCGATATCGGCTATTTCCAGCGCTTCGCGAATCGCGGAAGCCTGACCATCAACACTGGGAGCCAGATAACTGACTTTATTGGCACCATCGTTATTAATGGCCGATGACTTGATCACCGCATGAATGGGATCTCCGTCTGCGATCGCGTCATCAAGGCGTTTGAGTACAACACAGCCTACGCCACTACCAAACACCGTGCCACCGGAAGCAGCTTCAAAGGGTCGACAATGCCCATCTGCCGAAAGCACTTCATTTTCTTTGTAGAGATAACCCTGACGATGGGGCAATTCAATCGTCACACCACCGGCCAGGGCCATAGTGCACTCCCCATTCAACAGACTCTGCGCGGCGTTATGCACCGCCACGAGAGAGGTGGAACAGGCAGTCTGCACGTTAATACTCGGGCCCAACAGATTAAAAATATATGACGCCCGCGTTGCCAGAAAGTCTTTGTCGTTACCGGTATGTCGCAGCAGAAAGAACCCTACCTGATCGACAAGGTCTGGATTGGTCAACAGGTTAAATGGCATGTAGGCGTTATGTCCGGAGCCGGCAAAAACCCCTACAGACCCTTCAATCTGATCGGGAATATACCCCGCGTCTTCAAACGCTTCCCACGCGCACTCCAAAAAATGACGGTGCTGCGGGTCAAGGATCCTCGCATCCTGCGGGCTAAAACCGAAAAAGCCTGCATCGAAACATTCCATGTTTTCGAGAAACATGCCGGCTTTAACGTAATTTGGGTCGGCCAGCTCCCGCTCGGAAACCCCTGCTTCACGTAGCTCTTCGTCCGTTAATTGCGTAAACGATTCTTTCCATTCGTACAGGTTTTGACAGAACTGACGGTAGTTTTCTGCTCCAGGAAGGCGACAGGCCATGCCAATTACCGCGATATCGTCACTTCCATTAAATTCGTTGTTACTGGTTTCCATTTCGGTTTCCGACATAAGCCTATTTTAACTCCAACTCTCTTGCGCCCAATCTTCTGTTCTTTGTATTTAACGGCGGCGACGTCGCCCCATTGCTGCCTTGCGCGCTGCAACGCGAGAACTGGTTACCTCTGCGGTCGTCGAAGCTTCAGTACCTTCGGACGCCACAAATTTGGCCAGCGATTCAATGGTGGTATAACGGAACAGATCGGTCATCTGAATTTGTTTGGTCACTTTCTCGTGCTCTCTCAATTCCTTGAGCACCTGAATGACGAGCAACGAGTGCCCCCCAATATCAAAGAAATTATCTTTTCGCCCCACTTCCGGTACGGCCAGCGCCCGCTTCCATATATCTGCGATAAGGTTTTCCCACTCGTTCTCAGGCAAGGCAAAATCATCACTGTTTTCGTGACGCTGCTGAATGGGTTCGGGCAACGCGTTGCGATCGAGTTTGCCATTGGGCGTCAGCGGCATTGCCGCCAGTTCTACGTAGTAAGCCGGCACCATAAACTCCGGCAGCTGTTCCGCCAGGTGGTTCTTCAATTCTTCGCCATCAACCTTGTGACCATGCACCGGACGCACATAGGCCACCAGACGTTTGTTGCTTTCCTGGTCTTCACGCAGTATCACCGCACACTCTCTGACGCTGGCATGTTTTTGCAGCAAGGCTTCTATTTCACCCAACTCAATACGATAGCCCCGGATTTTCACCTGATGATCAATGCGCCCAAGATAAATAAGACGTCCGTCTTCATCATACTTGGCCAAATCCCCCGTGCGATAAACACGTTCCTCCGGGCTGTCCGGCGTCAATTTGAAGCCATCCACAAAGCGCTCTGCCGTTAATTCAGGGCGCTCGAAGTAGCCTCTCACGACGCCTTTGCCGCCAATAATCAGCTCGCCCGCGACGCCGATAGGCATGGGCTTCAGGTTATGATCCACAATGTAAATTTGCGTATTGGCAATGGGATGCCCAATGGTAATCTCCTGACCCGCTTGGACCTCTGCCGTACTCGACCAGATTGTTGTTTCGGTCGGGCCATACATATTGGTCAAACGTCCGCCAAGCAACCCCGTTAACTGTTCTGCCAGGGCTGGCGACAGTGCTTCGCCACCGACCATCATGTGCTTAAGCCGCTTCAAGCAGTGATTCTGCTGGGTATCGGAAGCAAGCATGGTTGCCATCGACGGCGTACATTGAAAGTGCGTAATCTCATGCCGCTCAATTAATGCGGGTATAGAATAATCCTCTGTGTCTCGAGCTGTGATAGTGGTTGTCTGTGGCACGCAGCTTTGCTTCAAGCGATTCAGGTGTGGCAAGTGGTCGAGCACAATCTGGGTGTCGATACCAAAGTCAATCAAACAGGCAATTTCATCGACACCAATCTGCTTACACTTCGCCACCGTTTCTCGAGCAGTTTCGGGCGTTCCGAACAAACCGCTGGTGCGGAAGTAGCGCTGAAAAGCGAATTCGAGCAAATCATCCATATCTTCATCAGACATGGTCTCAAAAAACTCGTCGAGGCTCTTTCCTGTTTCTTCGGACATTTTTTTGAAGGTAGGAAAGTTCCAGGCAGCGCCTTTTACCAAAAACATGGCGCTCTTGAGATAGTCCTTCATCGGCTGGCGGACAATTTCTTCTACCTGCTCCATCGAGTCGCCGATTAAGGTGTGCAACATAAGCGTGACGGTTCCCTCACCCTCATGCCCGGCTTCACGTCTGGCCTGACGATACGCGTCGACTTTTTCCTGTACCTCTTCAAAGGTTTGCCCCAGCAAGTGAGTCAGCACATTAGCACCGGCACGTCCAGCATTTTTGAACGTCTCGATATTACCCGCAGTCGTTACCCAAAAGGGCAATTCCTTCTGAATGGGACGAGGCAGGGTACGCACTTTGACATCACCTTGCGGACCAGGAAAGGTCAGCGTTTCGCCGCGCCACAGACGTCTTACCTGTTCCAGCGATTCAAACATGATGCTTTTCGAATTCTCGAAGTTTTCGGGTTTGATCGCAAAATCCGGCGGTGCCCAGCCAGACGCCACTGCCATACCGACGCGCCCGTTGGACAGGTTATCAACCACCGCCCACTCTTCCGCTACACGTATAGGACTATGCAAGGGCACCACGCAACTACCGGCGCGCAAATCGACATGTTGGGTAATCGTTGCCAATGCAGCGCAAGTCACCGAGGGATTGGGAAACAAGCCACCAAAGGCTGCGAAATGTCGTTCCGGATTCCAGACCGCCTTGAAGCCGTTGGCGTCGGCAAAGCGAGCACCATCAAGCAACAGACGGTACTTATCTGCCTGATGGTGACTTTCTTCATCGGCAACATTCCAGTAAAACAGGCTGAAATCCATATTGATGGGTGTCTGCTGAGCCAGCGCGCCAGCATCTCCTGATGCTTTGTTCTGATCGCTGTACAACACAACCTTGAATCCTCGGGATAGCGTCCAGAACAGTTCCAACACCGAGATATCAAAAGAGATACTGGTCACGGCCAGCCAGTTGCCACGATCTTTACCTATACAGGCATCCATACCGACAAAAAAGTTGTGCACACTTGCATGCTCAACCATCACGCCCTTGGGCTTGCCAGTGGAGCCAGAGGTGTAAATCAGATAGGCAAGTTCATTGGCGGCGACAGCCACATCGAGGTTATCGCCATCAAACTGGCTTGCTGCCTGGCACAGTTCTTCGTGGAACAAAGCGGTGGCATTTACGGTGCCCAGCGTCGCCTGATGGCGTCGCTCTGTGACGAGAAAGCGTAATCCAGAATCCTCAATCATGTACCGCAAGCGTTCTGCCGGGTATACCGGATCCAATGGCACATAGGCGCCACCGGCTTTGTGAATGGCCACCAGAGTCACCAGCAGATCAATCGAACGATCCATCATAATACCGATCAGCTCACCAGCCTGAACGCCTTGCTCTCGCAACTGTCTGGCAATCTGATTGGCCCTGGTATTGAGTTCGCGATAGGAAACTTCATCGCCCTCAAATACGATCGCAGTCTCTTCAGGATGCAGTGCTACCTGTTCCTCGATAAGCTGATGCAAACACTGGGGATCACCGAACGCACTTTCAGTTGCGTTCCACTGGCGCAGGGTGTCTACGTCAAAAGCAGACAACACGGACAGCTCGCTGACAGCCCTATCTGAATGGAGCGCAGATTCCGTCGCCACCGCTGCCAGCTGCATCGCAAAACGTTCCACGCCCTTGGCGTTATCTGCGCTATCGGGATAATGCAGCGTTAATGCCCCCGTTTCAGGGTCCAGCTGTATCAGCAGCTCAGTGCCCACGCTATTCGCCTCGACCAAGGCTGGCGCACATTCACCAAACACCAGCTTGATTGGCCAGGCATGTAATGGATCATGTCCCTTAAGCGCTGGTTCTCGCGCCCACACATCGCTGGCCAGAGCGCCATGGCTTTGATGCTCCTCTAGCGCAGCTTTGAGTTGTGGCAACTGTTGTACCACGCTTTTTGATTCATCGAGCTCTATTGGTAGCGGCAAATGAGAGAGAAAAAAGGCTTGTATTGGCGAAGGCTCCAGAGAACTCGCCGCAAGCGTGAAGCGGGTTTTATTGTTCAGGCGCGACAACAATACCGCGACCAGAGACAATGCATAGGCAGCCGGTGCACTTTGATACGCATCCCGCTCGCACACCGATGCCGGCATGCTAAAGGCATGGGTCGCCCAAGCTGCATTCTGCGCACTAGAACCATAAGGTAATGAAACCGCCTCGGCTGCCAATAACTTGCTTACCCAGCGATCCTCGTATTTACAAACCTCTTTGGTGCGAACCGAGACTTGCTCACGCACGTCTTTGGCAATAATGGGTAGTGTGTCAGCAACACGCAGGCCAGCCTGTGCCAGCATGCTATCTAACTGCTTGACTGTCTGCCCCGTCAGCGTTTGAAACTGAGAGAGTTCTACCACGCCATCCGTGCACGCCACCTGCAAGGCATCGGCGGAGCAAGCAATAATACTGCCGGGCTGAGTCTGCACGTCTCTGCTGACAATTCGCGCTGCTTTCACCACGAAAAGCGTATCACCCAAAAAGAGCTTGGCGCTAACCAGAGGATTACGATAAGTACCATGGTCCAGTGCGCGCACCAATCGCTCGACCTGCTCTACAGGAGACTGCCAATCAATCAGCCCCGCGGCTTCAGGGCGCTTGGTCAAGCCAAAATAACTACGCTCGCCCGTCGTCTGAACCTGAGGCTGCAGTGTTTCCTGCTCAATGCCATTCACCAGCTGTTCAAAAGTTTCCAACGCAGCCTGATAGCATTTCGCATTAAGTGATAGCGCGGTGTCGCCTGGCACAATCGGAAATCGTTGTTGCAGCAAAATATTGCCGGCATCAACGTCGCGGGTCATTTCGTGCCAGGTAATACCATGTTCGGCTTCGTTGTTGAGAATGGCCCAAACCGGTGCATTCAAGCCCGCGTACTTAGGCAGAGGGCCGTCATGAAAGTTAATGGCCGACTTGCCGAGGGCGAGGACCCAATCGGGCAGCATTTTAAGGTTGGTAATGCTGAATAGATAATCGCAACACTGCGGCTGAAACTGATCTTTAAGGGCGTTGAAATCGGAAAATAGTGAAACCCCGTGCTCGGCGCACCAATCCTGCGTCCCTGGGTCCACTGAAACGATCGCTTTAATTTCCCACTCATGCGATTGAAGAATTTCCCCACATTGAATGAGTAGAGACTGTTCTCCCAACAATATTGCCGACTTCTTGCTCACTTTTACCTCCCTGCCCTCAACCACAAAATTTTGAGGCATTTAAACTTAAACCTGTGTCAACTTCCATGCTCTAGTTACGATTAACCGGAAGCGACAGGAACGATGCGTGCTGCCCACCAAAATAAATCTGATTGACGGCCGTTTCATAACCTGATTCTTTATACTCTACCCCGCCAGTGTTCAGGTTTCTGGCCAAACGGGGAAAATTGCTGCTCGACACCATGAGTGCCAGTTGGTGTCCTGCCTTAAAAACATAACTCACCGGACGCAATTCCAGCTCAATCGCATAAATACGCCCCGGCTCTATCAACGACTCACGCGCGACACCTTCTCTGTAACGCATGCGCATGACACCGTCATGAACATTGAAGTGCCGTCCGTCGGGATAGACATCAACAAGTTTCACAGTAAAGTCGGTGTCAGTCGCCGAACTCGCCACCTGCAAAGCCACTTTGGCGTTTCCCGTGACTTTCACGTCAGCATCCAGCGGCTCGCTTTTAAATAGCACCACATCTTTACGAGACAGCAGGTCGCGCTGATCTACCAAGCCTGCCTTATTGACCACGCTATTACCGGTACAACAAATAGTTCCACCAAGCGTTGGTACCGGGTCAGCAGGATCATACCGGTATTCAATCACACCACTGTCTGCTGGTGGCTCATCCAGTAATTGACCTTCCGAGAGGAACCATCTCCGCTCGCTTGTCGCTAGCGGAGGCCAGACCTCAGACGACTGCCACAGGTTTTCATGAACGGTAAAATAGCGATAAGCAGGCGGCAAACTTACCTCTTTGTCTTTCAGCCAGTAATCAAACCAATCGAGGTAGATCTGCTTGTAATCTATTTCAGTGTAGGCAATCTTCATCTGACCGACAGAAATTGTGCCGCTTTTGAGATTTTTTCCCTGACAATGTTGGCCCGGACCAAGCAACACGTGTTGCTGTTTGGCGCGCTCATTCATTGCTTTCTGCCTCATATGTTCCGCCAGTCGGAATGTATCGTGTGCTGTTTGATCAAACCAGGTATTCACATGCAGTGCCGCTGCACTAAAACGGTCATGATGGCTAATATAGCCCTGCTCATCCCACCAGCCGTCTGTCAGTTTCCGCGAAAAAAAATCATCCAGCTCGGTGCGATATTCAATGTGCTGCGCACTCAATGCCGCTAAGGGCAAGGTCGCGTAATGTTGAGCCAATCTTTCGGCAAACGCAGTATCCGGGGCCTCATCGAGATTGGCCAAACGCCCGTGCACCGAGAACCATCCCGCCGCCGAAGCCAGATTAAGCACGCCGTTTTCAAATACACCAAAGTAACCATAGCTATCTTGCGCCGAACCAATGGCTCCACCGGAACCCTCTGCGATCAACGCCACATGTGCCGGGTGGTTTTCTGCCGCCAGAATAATCTGGTTTTCGCCCCTGAATGAGCATCCGTAGGTGCCAACCTTCCCGTTTGACCATGGCTGGCGCACTATCCAATCGAGGGTGTCATAGCCGTCGCGTCCGGAATAGGCGTGCACGCGGTAATCACCTTCCGAACCGAAGCGTCCCCGCACATGCTGGTGCACCACTGCATACCCCTGCTGCGCCAGAAACAATGACACATCTGACTCAAAGCCTTCATAGGTTGTGCGAACCAATATCGTTGGAAATTGCTCACCCTTTAAAGGCAAATAAACATCGCTACGCAATCGAACGCCATCACGCATCGGCACCATCATGTGGCTGGTTTTGCTGATGCCAAAGCGGTAAGGAAAGCTCCAATCGCTCAATTGTGTCCGCAGCATTTCAATATGCAAAGCCCCCCACATGGCACATGCAGACAGCGCCACGATGACCAGGAGCAGCCGCTGTTTGATCACACCCTTAGCACCTGCTGGTGTTCTGCCACCCAGTCTCTTGCCGTTTTGATCAGTGCTTGCCGATGAGACTCTGCGGTGTAGGTGTGTGCCACGTGAGGCCAATACAATTCACTGCAGATCTGATCGAAGCCGTCTATCGCCAGCGCCCGCACAAACTGGCCTTGCTGATTGTAATAATCAAATGCGTAGCTGCTGAAGACAGCCAGCACTTTTCCCTTGCAAGCGACCAGACGCGTCATACATTGTTCCAGTTCACCCGCCCAGGGTAGATCCCTGAGATTTAAAGCCTGCTGCTCGTCGCCCTTAGGCATAATCAGCGACTGCAACCCCCGCAAAACACGCCCTACCGCACGGCGGGATTTCAGCTTGATCAATAGTTTTCTTAGTGCAAAGCGGGAATCCTGAGGAACAACCGGATCGAGCAATATCAGCCCCTTGACCATGTCATCGGCCACCGAGACTTTTATCGCGTTGTCGGCACCGGAGCACAAACCCATCACCACAACTCGCGGGGTATCAAACTTGGCGACAAGCGTTGTGCGTATGGCTTCCCAGTCAGCGGCCACGGATTCCCGATTATTGAGACCTTTTCTCTCTGGGCTGTCACCTTTGCCAGACAAATCCACCCGCAACGCAAACACACCCAATTCAGCAAGCTGGCGCGCCAGCCTCACATTCAGACGAAAAGGCCCTTCGCGGTGGACCAGACCGGAGTTCAGCATGATGACAACGAGCGGACGAGCCTCTTTGCGAAGCGACGCATCTACCGGCGCGGTGAGCACGCCAAGACACTGTTTTTGCTCACCGAAATAAAACGGCTCTTCAATATAGGGGGTGTTTTCCATGTAAATCTGTTCTACTGACTAATAGCTACCCGGGGGTGGCTGATATCCACGATACTTCGCTTTGATTACTGCGAGAAGCTTGCCCAGGAATCCTTTTATTTCGCCCCCAATACTGCCAACCTGAGGGTATGACACCGGCAACCCAAGCCGTTGTGCGACGACATTATACTGACAAATGCGCGCAAATCTTCTGGTCCATTGGGTATAAAACACAATACCGATAGAAACCGACACCGCTTGCCCCTCTTTATGCCAGTTGGCGTCCGTCTCGGTCATGTGAGGCGTTGTCGAAGGAAAGTACACCCCGTCACCGGCATGCATGTCATACACATGCGCTTTGGAGACATGGGCATCATCAAGGCACACTGCATCTAGACTGCGGTCCACGATAAACTGATCGATCGCCTGCGCATCTACCACGGCACGATCACGATGGTCGAACAAACTGATACGCTTTCTACCGTGCAATTGCAGCCAAAAGTTGTTTTCACGATCAATATGAAATGGCGTTACCGAGGGCGGCGCCGAAATAAATATAAAGCCTCCAACATTGAATAAAGGCCCCTGATGACGTTCAATCATCGGCCG
>JAWWBW010000093.1:0-11199 GCA_033720775.1 Oleiphilaceae bacterium
GCAAGTGCAGGGCGATACCTTTATTTTGCGACGCTTTTTAACGGGTGCATTAAGTTGGACGACGACCTGGTATAACCCCAAAGGCAATGTGACACTGGATGCGCTGGCGGAACAGGCGCTGCTGCTTGCGATTAAGCAAAGCCAATAAGTGTTGAAGGTGTCAACGATGGAGCCGACCGAATCAAAGCGCCAACAACGGGACCCCGAGGCTGATCAGGCTGAGATGACTCTCTGGCAGACTTTTCAGAGTGTGTTGTGGGCTTTGTTGGGTGTGCAAAAACGCAGCAATGCCAAGCGTGACTTTACAAAAGGCAAGGCCAGCCATTTTATTGTATTGGGCATTTTATGTGGCGTGGCTTTTGTGATCACGCTCATATTTGTAGTACGACTCATTCTGCAACATGCCACTTCTTAACACGATGGCATCTGGAGTCTATTTTACTGTTAGGGTTGCCGTTATAGTTTTTCGATCATCTGCCAAATAAAGCCAACAATGATGATGCCGGATATTGCCGAACATAAAAACAAGATCTCCTTAGCTCTGATGCTGGGCTTGTTGTTGCTTCTGCACCCGTTGTCGTTATCGGCGGGCAGTGCGCAACAGCCAGCCTCCATTGATCTGCGCCAGTCCAGCTGGGGTGAGGGTCAACATCATGAGCTCGATGGTCAGTGGCGCCTTGCCTGGGGCGAATGGCTGTCGCCGCATACCATGGTGCATGGAGAAAATATTCGCACTTTTCCTGTTCCTGCCCAGTGGGATAAACCCGGGCAGGAACAACTTCCTCTTCCCCGAGTTGGTTTCGCAAGTTATCAAACCCGCGTACTAGTGCCTGCTGATGTGGGCGAGCTATACCTATACATGTCTGATATACCCAGTGCGTATCGTCTCTACGCCAATGGTGAATTGCTGGGTGGCAATGGGCAGCCCGCTGAGAGCGCAGCGCAGGAGGAACCGGGCTTTACGCCTCGGGTGTTCAGTATTCCTCAGCATCAGGGTGAGTTGTTGCTCACGCTTCATCTTTCTAACTTTCACTATCGCGAAGGCGGTATCTGGTTTAGTCCAAGGCTCACTGACGAGAGCGGTTATTTTTCCTTAGCCAAAAGCCCAGTGATCTATGCGGTGTTCTTTGCCGCAGTGCTGATCTCGCTGGGCATCTATAACCTGTCTCTTTATCTGTTTAGACGAACAGAACTGGCGGCCGGATTTTTTGGTCTGTTATGTATGGCGGTGGGTCTGAGGCGTTTATTAATTGATGAGCGGGTCTTATACGACTACGGCTGGTTGTCGTGGGAAGCACTACAAACCATCGAGCATCTTTGTTTCTATCTGAGTTTACCCTTGTTTGTGAGCTATTTTGCGGCGTTGTTTGCGGAACGTGTGAACATTATGGCCACGCGGCTGGCTTGGGCTGCATGCGGAGTCTTCAGTGCCGTCAGTTTGTTTTATCCCACGCGGGTGTTCACTGAGTTCAATGTGGTTTTTCAAGGCCTGGTGAGCCTGGCCGTGGTGTATTGTGTTTGGCTCTATTTGCGGGTGTGGCACGATAAAGGCAAAGCCGCATGGGATTTTGGCTTGAGTCTGGCGATTCTCGCCATCGCAGTGATTCACGATGTGTTAAAAGCCAATGACTTTTTCGACACCCCTAATGTGGCCCATTTTGGGGTGCTGGCATTTGCCATCGCCCAGTCGCTTTCGCTGCAACGCCGCTATCTCAATAGCATGCGTCTGGTCGAGAGTATGTCGGCGTCGCTGCAAGAGCGTAACGAAGAGCTGATGCAGCTCGATGCCTTCAAGGATGAATTTCTGGCGACCACCTCACACGAATTACGTACGCCTTTGCACGGTATCGCCGGATTAGCGAAAAATTTGAACGATACCTCTGCCAAGCAGCTAAGTGCGCCGCAGCAAGAACAGCTTCGCCTCATTCAAAGTACCGCCCAGCGTCTGGGCACCTTGGTCAATGATATTCTGGATTTCTCCAGTGCCAAGCATGGCCGTTTGCAATTGCATCCCACTCGAATCGATCTCGAAGAAGTATGTGACTGGCTGATGGTCACACTTAAACCCTTGCTGGGCAGCAAGCCGGTAACGGTTACTCGTTATATCGATCCCAATTGTCGCTACATCAAAGCCGACCTGTATCGCATGCAGCAGATTCTGTGCAACCTCGTTGGCAATGCAATCAAGTTTACTGAAGAAGGCAGTGTGAGGTTATTGGTCGATTCGCGCGATGGCTCATTGTTAATCACCATTGAAGATACGGGTGTGGGCATGAGCCCTGAACAGATCGAGCGTTTGTTTACGGCTTATGAGCAGGTACACGAGCAATCGCAATATCGAGCAGGGGGGAGTGGCCTGGGTTTGTCCATTGCGCGTCATTTGGTGCACTTGCATGGCGGTGAGTTAAAGGTAGAAAGCAGCGAAGGAAAAGGTAGCCGTGTCATGGTTTCTTTGCCGCATGAGTTGGTGTTGCGCGACGCTGAGCAAGCCTTGCCATTAGAACAACACGCCGAGGCTAAAGCGCTTATTACTGAAGAGTCTGCGACTCCCAAGGCGCGGGTTGAAGAGCCGCTTAGTCAGGGAGTTTGCGTTTACATCGTGGATGACGAAGCGGTTAATCGCGAGCTGATCAAGGGCCAGCTTGCGGGCTTTGGGTATCACATCAAGACCTTTGAATCTGGCTTTGATCTGTTGAAAGCCATGCAACAGCGTGTACCCGATGTGATCTTGCTCGATCTGATGATGCCGGGCATGAACGGCTTTGAAGTGTGTCAAAGTGTGCGCCGCGACTTCAATAGTTATGAGCTCCCCATCATTATGCTCACTGCTCGCCATCAAGTGCAGGATATTGTGCAGTCCTTGAGTGTGGGGGCGAATGATTACCTCATTAAGCCCTACAACGAACAGGAATTGATCGCGCGGGTATCGAGTCAGATTAGTGTTCGCGAAAGCTGGATCGCAAACCGCGAAAATCAGCGGCTTAAGAGTGAGATCGATCGTCGAAAACAGCTTGAGCGTGAGTTATCGGTGTTGAATGCGCAGCTCCTGCAAGTGCTCGATGTGTCAGATGAACTGATTATGCTGGTCAACACCGATCTCGAACCGGTCTATATGAATGGCGTTGCGAAGGAAGAGTTTTCGGAGATTATGCAATCGTTGCAGGGTGACCAGGGCTTGGACATCAATGATCTGCTAAACGAAGATCTCGCCGCCGAAATTCAAGCCTGCCTCAATGATGCCGAAGCATTGCCGCGCTGGTTAACGAGCAGTGGCGTGCAGCCCGGTGATCTGTGGCAGTGCAGCATTCGAGTGTTCGAAGAAGATCGGCAGCGATATGCAGCCTTGTTAGTGCGTAAAAGCCAGTCTGTTCAAGAAACTGATCCGGCTTCGGCGCTGGCTAGTCTCACCAGGGAGTTAAGTGAGAATAGACGAAAAATCAATCAGATAGAGGGCGCGCTAAGGCAAATACGTTTTAGACCCATTATTGAACAAAATCAGAATGGCGAACTCATTGCGGCGACGAAAGTCAGCAAAGGTGGCGTGGCCAGCGAAGAGGTCAAAGCCCGCATTGTTGCACTGCATCGCCTTACTCTTAATTTATGGGAACGCTATGCGAAACAGGGCAAGGCCGAGCTGGCGGAGCGTAGCCGTTGCTGGCGTGTTTATATCGACGGCACCACCGTAAAGACCCGTACGTTTGATAAATATTTAAGTACTAAAACTGTCCCCGACAAGCCCCGGTGGCGTTCTGTGGTACGCACTGCCAATTTTGTCCTGGCGCAATGCCAATTAAGTGAGTCAGATCGGGCAGAATTAATGCAACTAACTGAAACTGTTGAAGAAAGCTTTAGCTAATAAATGTGAAGTAAGTCCGATTTAGTCTGCGCTAATTAACCTAAGAAGCCTAAATAACCCGTTTTTGCCACATCTCTCACCTCTCATTTTATCTATTCTGGTCAGCCTGTGACGCTGCCCCTGTGGTGCCGTCAGAGCTCAATAATAATCAGCGCTTAAGCGCACCACTGAAACTGGAGAAGTACAACAATGACTAAAATGATAAGACTTGCCGCCGTCGCAGCCTCGTTGCTGTTGAGCGTGCTGGCAACCCATGCAAGTGCGTATTCCAATGTATACGTTTTTGGCGACAGCTTGTCGGACAACGGTAACCTGCAAGCTTTGGATCCTTCGGTTCCAGATCGTTTTACCAATGGCCCTGTAGCAGCCGAAGTCGTTGCCGGAGCGCTCGGTTTCGCCGTCACACCTTCCTATCACCTGATTCCAGGCGCAACCCCCGGTAACAACTATGCCATTGCGGGCGCCAAAGCAGTTGACGAAGACGGCGACGAAAGTACGCCCGATATCAATCTGCCTACTCAGGTAAATGCGTTCCTGCAGTTAAACGGTTTTTCTGTACCTTCGGACGCGCTGTACATCGTATTGATTGGTGGCAACGACATTCGTGCAGCACGTGAAATCCGCTCAGGCGTTGTATTCGCAGAGACAGGTGAAGAGCGTCGCGCGATTCGTCAGGCGGCTCGTGAGTCCATCAACACTGCGGTTGAGTCACAAATTGCACAGATCGAAAAACTGATCAACGCGGGTGCTCAGCACATTCTGGTGGTTAATGCGCCTGATATCGGTGCGATTCCTGAGACGGACCTGGTTGCCATGCAACTGGCTGCTGCAGCGCAAACTAACAAGCAGTTGCGCAAGGCTCAAAAACTGCCTCATGTAACCACTAAGCTTTCTGCCAAGTACAACCGTAAACTCGCTAAGAAGCTGGCGCGCTTGGAGCACCGCACGGGTATCGATATTATCGAATACGACCTGTTTGGTTTCTTGACTGAGCAGATCGCTGGTGCAGAAGATTACGGTTACACCAATACCGACGATGCGTGCATCTACATCTTCTCTCAAGGTGGTGTGGTGAACCCTGAGTGTGCGGATTTCCCAATCGCCAGTGGTTTCCTGTTCTGGGATGAGATTCACCCAACCACTACTGCACATCAAAATGCTGGTGTCGCAATTGTAGAAACGATTCTGTCGCACTAGCGGCAATTTGGGTCAGCGCAATCGCGCTGACCCTTCTTAACGATCTGAATTACCTTTCACATTTGTTTTAAGTTTTGGGCCATTGCCCACCAAAATACCGACCTATACTCGAAGGACTTACCTGCGATTCTCGCACAACCTTTGGAGGCGGTATGAATATGAAGGTAACAAGCGCGGTAGTAAAAACTCTTTTCCTTTCCCTGATTTGCCAAGCCGGCATGATCGCCAACACCTCGGCCCAAGAAAAAACCGCCGACCTGTTTGGTACGCCCTTTGATATGTGCTTTGAGCACGGCTATAACGTTGATGATGTGACGCAGCAACAAGCCTTTGCGACCGCTCAGTGCTTTACGACTTTGCTTGAAACCGGCGTTGATCCCATGGTGACGGGGGCCAGTGAACATACCATTCGACAATACGCCACCAGTTGGTACAGTGCTGCGGCGGATAAGGGGCATGCACTGGCTTTAGCGCACATCACCAGAACATTGATAGCCTTGAACCAGCTTGAGCAGAGCCTGCACAGTCGGGTGACCGACGCTGAATGGCAATTACTGGCCCAGAATCAATCTTTCGTGTCTCTGGATACTAACCGCGACGGTTTTTTAAGTGCAGATGAAGCCGCGCAATCGTCAGATATACAGCTGGGATTTTCAACTGTTGATATGGATAAAGACGGATTGGTGAGCATCGCTGAATACACGATTAAACACGGTGAAGCGACCGCAGCTGGCCAGCAGTAAAAGCGTTGCCAAATGATGTGAAGCAATCAATAAAAGAGAGGTGTTCAGCCTCTCTTTTTCTTTATTAGCCGTTTTAATTGTTTCGTCTGCGCAGTGCCCAAACGCAGAATAAACCGGCCAGCAATAAACCCATGCCTTCCGGCTCACTAACGTTTACTGTTACTGCTGGGTTGGCTACGACCGCCGCGGCATCACCCGATAAAATGATGTTATCCAGATAGACAGTCTCGTTACTCGCACTCATGTTAACCCAAAACGCCAGATCAAACTGCGTTGGTATACCAAGCCCATCAAGGTGAATACTTTCGTTCGAAAACGGGCTCCCACCAAGCGCAGTACTCCACACTGAATGGAAGTTCCCCGCGAGATCGCGCCATCCGCTGTGAAGCGTATCGCTGGATTCCGTACTGCTTGTGGCTCGCCAGCTAAAGTCCAGATAAAGGTTTGTAAATCCGCTGGTCGTAACGGTTTGCCAAATAGCAGCGTCGATGGACGCATTTTGATGATCTCGCAATCGAGCCTGTTGTTGTGACACGGCGACATCGTTACTGTCGCGTTCGTATTCGCTCCAGCCATTGTTGACGATTTGACTGTTAGATCGATTGAAATCGTCTGTGAATAAAACAACGGCATGACCACTGCTGTGCCATAACAGCAAGAACAAGGTGATCGCTAGCGCCAGTGAGAGCGAAGTGGCGGGTAGTCGGGGTAAAACAAAACGGATGTGTTGGGGCATGATAAGATCCTTTTATCATTCATGTTGATGGCAGGGCATTGCCTGAAACTCAAACGGTTTTCTTTTTTTATATTCAACTTTGGAGTGCTGGCCGGAAGGCCTGAAACCCCAAAAATAAAATACATTAGAAAGCTCGTTACGCCGATCCCTGGCGATCTGCATAAGCTAGCATTACGCCGGAGTTAGAAACGAGATAGAAGTCACACCATGATTTAAAGTTAAAATTTTACGCAATCCAATCGCTGTATCGCTCACTATAGTTACGAGAAACTTACGGGTAGTCGCCTAACTTTACCGCCAAAGATTAAATCCGGTATACACTAAGGTGCTGCAGCAGATACAGCGTTGAATGGATAGTACAGATGTCGCGAAATCTTCGATTCAGAGTCGGTTTAATTGTTGTTTCCTTGTTTTTAGGCGCTTGTGGATCGGGTGGGTCAAGTAGCACCGGTAACGCAGGTGCCCAAAGCTTCTCGCTCTCGGGTACGATTTTTATCGAACCTGAATCCAACGTGGATACCGATGTCGAACGCCGTTTTAATACCTCTCTCGAAAATAACAATAACGACTTTGCCAACGCACAAAGACTGACTAATCCCACCATGCTGGGCGGTTATATCAGTGGTACCAGCGGTCAATATTATGAAGATGAGTCCGGTGATCTTGGCGAGTTTCCGGTTTCGTTCGAAAAAGACCTGAATGATATCTATAGCGTAGACCTGTTAGCGAATCAGCAGCTCGTATTGAGTGTTTTTCGCGCCAACGATTTAGGCACGACTGCAGGCAATGCGATTGCGCTTCAATTTAAGGTGTACAACGCGGTTGATACCGAAACGCCAGGTACCTTGGTCGCTGATGTGAGTTTTAGCGAACCCCTCACTCAGTCTATCAATGTGAGTGCTGATGGTAGCTATTTTATTGAGGTAGAAGCGCAGGATAATCTCAGCACTCCGCTGCTGTATGCACTCTCCGTTGGTCAGTCCAATGCGGGTGCCGCGGCTGTTGACCCAATGCTCAATGCACCCTTTGTGCCTGGGGAGGTTCTGGTTAAGTTTAAAGAACAAGCAAGCGTGGCAACGCAAAACCTGGACGAAGGCCCGCTGATCAGACGGGCAGGTGCCCGGTCAGTCGCTGAGGGCATGCAGCGCATTCAGAAGGTTGGTGGTATCGCTACGCACTATCGTCTTTCCGACAATACCATGGCCGCACAACTTCAATTTGAAGCGCAAGGGGCGGGGACTTTGTCGGTACAGCAGCAACAAAAGTGGCAAACCTTGCAGTTAATCGCTTCGTTGCGCCAGCGCGACGATGTCGAGTTTGCTGAACCGAACTACCTGCTGCGAGCGAGTGCGATTCCCAATGATACGGCCTACAACCAGCAATGGAACCTACCCATGCTTGAACTGCCCGCCGCCTGGGACCGTTCTACTGGCCTCAACTCGATCGTTGCCGTTATTGATACCGGTATCGACGCAAACCACATTGATCTGGCCGGTAATATCAGTAGCGAAGGCTATGACTTTATTGTGAGCACGAGTTTAAGCGGTGATGGTGACGGCCCGGATAACAACCCTCATGATGAAGGTGACACCTATCACGGTGCACACGTTGCCGGCATTGTAGCGGCACAAGGTAACAACGGCCGCGGCATTGCCGGTGTTGCCTATGATGCGACCATCATGCCGCTGCGCGCCCTTGGGGTAGATGGCACCGGAACGCTGGCTGATATTTCGAATGCGATTTTGTACGCAGCGGGTTTGGATAGCACTGCTCCGTCCACACCGTCGCGCGCTGCCGATATTATTAACCTGTCACTCGGAGTTTCAGAGACCGACTTACGCTTGCCCAATGGCCAATTGGGAGGGCAGACAATGCAAAACGCCATTCAGCAGGCTGTGAATGCAGGTGTCATCGTGGTCGCCGCAGCGGGTAATTCGAATTCGTCTGTACCCAATTATCCTGCAGCCTATGATGGTGTTATCGCAGTCAGCTCGGTGAATGATCGCCGCAGCAAATCCAATTTCTCAAATTATGGTAGTTATATTGATGTGGCTGCTCCCGGGGGGACTTCTTTTGGAAGCCCTTATTTTGACGGGTTTCAGGATGGCATTCTGAGTACGATTTATGCGAATGAATACACTGAACTGGTCGGCACTTCGATGGCGACACCGCATGTCGCGGGTGTCGCTGCTTTAATGAAATCGATTGACCCATCGCTGGATGGTGATCGGTTTAGGGCTTCGCTTGCGGCAGGGGATCTGACTGACGATCTGGGAAACAGCACTTTTTATGGCAACGGCTTGATCAATGCTGCCAAGGCCTTGGCTTCACTGGGCCAGACTCTCAGTGCGCAGCTCAATGTGTTTCCGCGTCAGTTAAATTTTAATGGTGCCAATACGAGCGGCATTATTTATATGAGTAATCCAGGGCAGGGTACCGTAGAAGTGACCAGTGTCAGTAGCCAGGCAGGATGGCTCGAAATCACGCCCAAACCCGGACTGGTTAATGCACAAGGGCTCGGTGAATATGCAGCGAATGTCGATGCCACCTCGGCGCCTGAAACAGGCAGTACGCAAATTATCATAGGGCATGAAATTGACGGTATCACGCAGGATGTCATCGAACTCACTGCGTTTATTACTCAGTCAAGCGCTGATGACGATACCGTGGGGCAGTTATACGTGTATTTGTTGCGTAAAGAGGATGTTGAGGCCGCGGAACCAGAGGCAGCGATCTCGGTATTTGCTTCGGTCAATGCGGTAAAAGGCCTCGGTGAATACACCTACACCTTTACTAACTTGCCTCCGGGTCAATATTTCTTAGAGGCCAGTACCGATAACGATGGTGACTTTTTTGTGTTTGACGACGGCGAGGCAAAAGGTGCCTATCCATTGCTTTATGAAAATCAGTTGGTCAATGTGGTGGATGGTAATTTAAACGGATATGACTTTGATATAGGCTATTTGCGCTTTATCAGCGGGGCCGATGCGAGTTCAGCTGAGCAAGACAATACCACGCGTAAGTCATTTAAACGCCGGTTAAACAGGTAAACAATTATGTTGAATCGACTTATCCTCTCAATATGTATGATGCTTTTGTTGGCAGCTTGTGCAACACAAGCGGTAACGCCGGGTAAGGTGGAGTATCAAATCGTCATGGAGCGTTCGCATTGCCCCGTCGGTAGCGGTAAGGGGCAAACCTTTCTCTTTCTAAACGAAGAGCACTGGTCGGCCGCGCATAACCGGCCGGGTTACGCACGCATTGTTGAACAAGCGGGCCCGATGCGTGACGATCATGCGCGCGTCGTTGTTTTGGCTGAGCAACAAAACCACGGCGGTTTTAGACTGGGTGTGATGCATGCCAGAGTGCAGCAACTTAAAGAGAATGAGGGCATATTGCAGTTAACCATGCGTCTTTTCGGTCCGGCCACAGGGAGTGTCTCTACCATGATGTTGAGCCGACCATGCATGGTGTTAGATATTCCCTTGGATCAGTTGAATAGTGTGAGCAGAGTGAATACGCTCTGGCACTAAACCCAACGCATCTGGTTGTTGGCACTGTGTCCGTTTTTCGCTAAGCTAGCGCGCAAACGGGCACCCCTGCATGTGCCGAATCACCAAAACATAACCCCACCTCTGGAAGTTTATGTCAGACAATAAAAAGGCCAATAAGCAATACACGGCAGATTCTATTGAAGTACTTAGTGGTCTCGACCCGGTAAAAAAACGCCCGGGAATGTACACCGAAACCACGCGCCCTAACCACCTCGCGCAAGAAGTCATCGATAACAGTGTTGATGAAGCCCTTGCTGGCCACGCCGATAAGATCGAAGTCACCTTGCACGAAGACAACTCCCTCTCGGTAAGCGATAACGGCCGAGGCATGCCGGTAGACATTCACTCAGAAGAGGGGCTGCCAGGTGTCGAGCTGATTCTGAGTCGTTTGCACGCGGGCGGTAAATTTTAGAACGACAACTACAACTTCTCTGGCGGGTTGCACGGCGTGGGTGTTTCGGTCGTAAACGCGCTGTCGAGCAAACTGGAAGTGTTCATTCGTCGCGACGGTAATCTCTACCGCATTGCGTTTGCTGATGGCGATAAAACCGATGATCTGACCATTATTGATAGTGTGGGTAAACGCAACACCGGTACCAAGGTCCATTTTTGGCCCGACCCCAAGTATTTTGATTCGGCGAACTTTTCGGTCTCACGATTGCGCCACGTGTTGCGGGCCAAAGCAGTTTTGTGTCCCGGCCTACAAGTCGTTTTTATCAATGAAAAAACGAAAGAGCGCGATGAGTGGTTCTATGAAGACGGGCTTAAAGACTACCTGAGTGCCGCGACTAATGGCCTCGATACCTGCCCTGATACACCCTTTACAGGCTCTATGGCGGGTAATACGGAAGCCGTAGACTGGGCCATACAATGGCTGACCGAGGGCGGCGAGCTGACGCAAGAGAGTTATGTCAATTTGATCCCCACCGCGCAGGGCGGTACCCATGTGAATGGCTTCAGAACGGGTTGCCTTGAAGCGATGCGTGAGTTCTGCGAGTTTCGCAATCTGCTGCCGCGCGGGGTGAAGCTTTCCGCCGACGACGTAATCGAACGCTGCGCGTACGTATTGTCCGTGAAGCTTACCGATCCGCAGTTCTCCGGGCAGACGAAGGA
>JAWWBW010000094.1:0-11074 GCA_033720775.1 Oleiphilaceae bacterium
ACGCTGGACGCTGGACGCTGGACGCTGGACGCTGGACGCTGGACGCTGGACGCTGGACGCTGGACGCTGGACGCTGGACGCTGGACGCTGGACGCTGGACGCTGGACGCTGGACGCTGGACGCTGGAGCGATTGTGTTAAAAGGGCCTTTGCTGTCAAGGGGTTGCGATTGCAGGTGGGAATTTATTCCAACAAAACGCGCCCCGAAGCCCTAGCCAAATGAACGTCGGAATGAATTCCGACCTACATCGGTAAGTCCTGCACGGGTGTGACGGGAACAGACACCTTATCCCCGCGATAATGTGCTCTTCTATTTTGTACCCGTCGTCAGACAACGGACATCGGCCACGCTCAAACGCCAGACAATGCAAAGCGTCTTACGTCAAGCTTCCAGCCAATTAGGTTTTAGGCAAGGTAACGCCGGTCTGACCCTGATACTTGCCGCCACGATCGCGATAACTGGTCTCGCAGACTTCGTCTGATTCAAAAAACAGCATTTGCGCCACGCCTTCGTTGGCGTAGATTTTTGCGGGCAGGTTGGTGGTGTTTGAAAACTCCAGGGTCACGTGGCCTTCCCACTCTGGTTCCAGCGGCGTCACATTCACAATAATGCCGCAGCGGGCATAGGTCGATTTACCCAAACAAACCGTGAGTACACTACGAGGAATACGGAAGTACTCAACGGTACGTGCTAGTGCAAAAGAGTTCGGCGGAATAATGCACACATCGCTATCGATATCGACAAAGCTCGATTCATCGAAGTTTTTCGGATCTACCGTCGCCGAATGCACATTGGTAAAAATCTTGAATTCGCTACTGCAACGCACATCGTAACCGTAGCTTGAGGTGCCATAAGAAATGATGCGCGATCCGGCATCTTCACGTACCTGGCCCGGCTCGAAGGGCTCGATCATGCCATGCTCAAGCGCCATGCGCCGAATCCACTTATCTGATTTAATCGCCATGCTGCTGTACTCGTGCTTTTTGTGCTGTCATTACGGCGCGACATCATACCCTGCATTGCGGTATGACAAAAGCGACTTTCATTCCCCTCTAAACTGCAGCGCAGCGACTCGATCGATTCGTGACAAATTCTGTGAAAAAGTTGTGAACCCACTCCAAAAAACACGGAATTGGACTAGTATGAAAGGATCGACAATGACAAGCTGCGCCCCGCGAGCGCTTTTAACAAACATAAAACAGAGAACGTGCGTTTGACCAGGTCGGCATCGGGAGCCTTATCAAATCCAGTCACACATGGAGTGGCCCTGAACTTCGCACCTCGTGAGCTCTAATCGGACGCACCAGGTGAAGCAACCCATGAAAGGCATTACACAACGATTTCAATTTCAGAAGCTGGGAAATCGATTATCGTTTTACTTTATCTCCATCTGCATCTTTTTCACCCTGGTGACCGTCTCCTCGTTGCTGTTCAAGCAATATCAAGAAGATAAATCTTCCATCTACGAAGAAGGCGAAGAAACCATTCACGCGGTGAAACAGCAGCTGGCGCGAAGTCTTTGGAACGTCGATCAGGACAGCACCCGCATTCTGCTCGAGGGCATGTACCGTATGCCCTCAATCAAAGGCCTGCGTATCGTCGAGTCACTGGGCAACATCTATGAATACGGTGAGGTGACCGATCCTCCCAGCCTGCAGACCGACCTGATTTTTAATGGCCAGAACATGGGGCGCCTCGAAGTCGAAGTGAACGACGATCTGATCACTGGTGGCGTACTGGAGCAGGTGAAAGTGATTGTGATCAGTTCGGCAGTGATGATCGGGCTGATTGGGTTCGTATTCAGCATTATCGTTAAGAAAGCTGTCACGCAGCACCTCAGTGATATTTCTAAAGCCACTTCTGACCCCGAGCGACTCACCAGCAGAACCTACAACCCGATTAAACTCAATCGCGGCAATTACCAGGATGAACTGACGGATCTGGTCGAAGCACTCAATCAGGGGCAGCGGCAAGTCGTCGAGTTTTCTTTAGCGCGAGAGTCCTACGAGAATCAGCTGGAATATCAGGCCAATTTTGATGTTCTCACCAATCTGCCCAATCGCCGCCACATCGATCGCCACCTCAAGGCAGAAATGGATCGCTATCAACAAAGCGATCACAAAACCAAACTTTCCATGTTCTTTATCGACCTCGACGGTTTTAAAGAGGTCAATGACAGCCTGGGCCACAGCATTGGCGACCGCATTCTGCAAGAAAGCGCCGGGCGACTGAAGCGTCTGATCGACAAATACGAAGGCTATGTTGCACGTTTTGGCGGCGATGAGTTTATCGCGAGCTTCCGTTGCCAGTCGCGCAGCGAAGCAGAGGTCGTGGCAGAAGAAACCATTCTGGTATTCAAAGAAAACTTCAATATGAACGACAGCCAGATACAACTGGGCTGTAGTATCGGCGTGGTGCTATACCCCGACGATGGCGAATCCACAGAGGAACTGATCCGAAAAGCAGATACCGCCATGTACAAGGCCAAAGAAGCCGGGCGCAATACCTACGCCTTCTTTGACCAGACCATGATGCATAATATTCTGCTCAACAACACTATTAAGAACAAACTGCAGGACGCCATTTCCAAACAGCAGCTCGAACTGCATTTCCAGCCGCTGATCAACCTCAAAGACATGTCCATTGCCGGCTTCGAAGCCTTATTACGCTGGGAAGACGAAGATCTTGGCAAGGTACGTCCAGATCTGTTTATTCCTATTGCCGAAAAAACCGGCCTTATTTTCGACATTGATATATGGGTATTTGAACAGGCCATTGAGCAGGTCAAGCTCTGGCGCGAAGAGTTTAATCAGCCCTTTGTGGTCTCGGTCAATTTCAGCGCCACTAACTTCCACCATCGCCAGCTTTCGAGCTGGATCAACAAGCACGAAGTATTCTTGCAGCGACTTGACTGGGTAGAACTGGAAGTCACCGAACGACTGGTGCTTGATGATGATCCGGTAGTGTTGCGCGGGATAGAGGCGTTATTGAAAGCAGGCCTGAAGTTCAGTATTGATGACTTTGGTACCGGGTACTCATCCCTTGGCTACATTCAGAAATTCAGCCACATCCTGTCTAAAATCAAAATCGACCGTCTCTTTGTGAATGAGATTATCAAAAGTGATTCCGACCGCGCTTTGGTGAAAAGTATTATCACGCTGGCCGACAGTCTATCGATAGAAGTATTGGCTGAGGGTATCGAGTCACGCAAACAGGAAGAAGTACTGATCAATCTAGGCTGTGATTATGCGCAAGGCTTTTTCTATGCCAAGCCCATACCGGTCAAGGAAATCCCCGAGTTCATCAACCGCTGGCACCAAACGCCGCACATTGTTAAATCCACCCGGGAAGTTTAAGCGAGAGCCTGCGTAGAAATTCAGGGCAAGGCAATGCCCATACGCTTAGCGAATGCTTGTTTTATTTTTTCAAAACTACCGTCGCGATACATGGCGCGCAGTGTATCCGTCAGATTCTGAATAATCCCGACCGGCATATCCCGCTGACAACCCATTGCCCGAACCGTGGTAAAAAACACAAGGGGAGAAGGAGGTAACTGGCGTCCATCAAGCGAGGCAATAAAATGGGCTGAGATTTCGTCAGACGCCCAAAGATCGATGCGCCCCGCCAAGAGCTTGTGAATATTGGCCGAGTTTTCGGCGGCGTAATCGACATCGAAGCCCATGGATGCGAGATATTCACCAAGGCCACTTCCGAGGTAGCTGCCCAAACGCAGTGACCGCACGTCTTCGAGTACCCTCAGGTTATCAAACTTTTTGTCCGGGTGATGAAAAAAACCATGGCGAGAGATCAGCACCGGACTCACCCAGTGAAACTCCACTTCTCTCTCCTGCGACCGCTCTATAGGAAATACACAGGTGTTCTCTTGCGTCAAAGCGTGCAGCACCGCACGCTTTGGTGGCAACACCTCAATATTGTACGAATAGCCCGCTCGCTTCATGAGCGCCTCGACGTAATCGACAACTAATCCGTGTGGGCGATGTTCGACAGGCAGTACGTAGGGCGCATCGACAAAACTGACCAGATTCAGATGCATCGGCTCAGAGGCCTGCACACTACTCCAAAGGCAACACAAGGCCGCAAGACGAGGTAATTTACCTAAAAGACCACGCACGAACGGCCTCCTCATAGGGTCGGGTTTCGCCCTGCACCCGGGCATTAAACGGTTGTTTTGGCGCTCCCTCTGAGTTCAGCCAGGCATCAATGGGGCGTGGCGAATTGAGTTTGGGAGAGCACGGCCCTGGCATACGCTCTGACAGTTCCTGCAAGGTATCATCAAAGGCATTGGCCATTCCGCGCATGGCCTGCACCACCGACAACTCACCGCTAGTCGCGCGCCCTACCCACAACCACCAATAATTGGATAGCCGAATATAGTCGGGCACGTTGGTACCGGTTGGGGTCCACAATTCGCGCCCCCGGCTACGATAAAACTCGACCAGACCACCTAGCTTGGCCGCCCGCTGCGTCATCACTTCCGATTCAATATCGCTGGCTCTGACCGGCGTTAAACCTTCGATGGTTTTTTTCAACGATACGGTTTTGGAAACCACAAACTGCGCATACAGCCACGCGGCTTTCATCCTCGGTAAGGGCGTGCTCTTGAGAAAGGTCCACGCGCCTGCATCCTGATACCCGAGCTTCATGCCAGGCTGCCAATAGGCTCCTTTCGGCGATGGCGCCATGCGCCACTTGGGCGTGCCATCTTCATTCACAATCGAGGTACCGGGTTTGGTCAATGCGGCCGTGAAGGCGCTGTACCACCAGATCTGTTGCGCAATATTGCCTTTCTGCAGCCAGTTACCCGCCTCGGTAAAGTTCATATCAAGCGCCTCGGGCGGTGCAAATTTCTTGAGCCACTCAACATACTTGGACACTGCATAAATGGCAGCGGGGCTGTCCAGCGCACCTCCTCTGGCCACGCTGGCACCAACAGGCCGACAGTTCTCTACGCGTATACCCCATTCATCCACCGGCAAGCCATTTGGCAAGCCCTTATCGCCGGCACCAGCCAAAGACAACCAAGCATCTGAAATACGCCAACCGAGTGAGGGGTCAGACTTGCCATAGTCCATGTGCCCCCACACCCGCTCACCATCAATTTCTTTTACGTGCATCGAGAAAAACTCAGCGATATCCTCATAGGCCGCCCAGTTAACCGGTACATCAAGCTCATAACCGTAGATGTCTTTAAACTGCTCACGCAATTCGGGACGCGCAAACCAGTCGGCACGGTACCAGTAAAGATTGGCGAACTGCTGATCAGGAAGTTGATAGAGATGACCATCGGGACCGGTGGTAAAGGCAAGACCAATAAAGTCGTCGAGGTCCAGCGTGGGCAACGTCACATCTTTACCCACCCCCTGCATGAACTCATCGAGCTTAACGGTTTCGCCGCTGCGAAAATGGAAGCCGATCAAATCACTGTCGTTAACGAAGGCATCGTAAATATTGACGCCACTGAGCACCTGGCTTTGCAGTTTTTTGATGACATCGTCTTCGCCGGTGACTTCATGAATCACGCGTATGCCGGTAATGTCCTCGAAGGCGCGAGCCAGTACATTGGCCTCGTACCAGTGCGTGTCGATACGTTCTGACACGACGCGCACCGTCATCCCCTGATAAGGTTTGGCTGCCGCCGCAAACCAACGCAGCTCCTGCCACTGCTGCTCGGGACTAAGCGTGGAAATAAAAAACTCGTTTTCCAACCAGGTGCCCGCACGCAGTTCCCACTGCGACGGCATGGCCTGAATCGGAGCGACTAAGACACTACCGAGCAGCAGCAAGCACAACAAATCGCTCAGGCTTTTGCGCTTGCATGTAGTTATTTCAGGTTGGTCTACCACTCACTGACCCCGGTTGTTACAAAGATGAATTAGTATTCACCTAAGTATAGGTTCTACCCTGCAGTTCGCACCCTCAATTCAGTCGTTTGAAACAATAATTTCAGGAAATACCGGCCCTTTATTTCTGCTCTGTTGCGATAACAGAGCACCTACCTTGCGCGCGATATCTTTATACAGCAAAGCGACTTCGCTATCGGGCTCTGCAATGACGGTGGGCGTGCCGTTATCGGTCTGCTCACGAATGGTTTTGTGCAAGGGCATCTGGCCTAACAGTTCAGTTTCATATTGTTGCGCAATGCGCTCCCCGCCACCTTCACCAAACAGCGCTTCATGATGGCCGCAGTTGCTGCAGATATGCGTGCTCATGTTCTCGATCACGCCCAACACCGGGATATCCACCTTGCGGAACATCTCGATGCCTTTCTTGCAGTCGAGCAGGGCGATGTCCTGTGGCGTGGTGATCACAATGGACGCCGTGACCGGAATTTTTTGCGACAGGGTCAGCTGAATGTCGCCGGTACCCGGCGGCAAATCCACGATCAGAAAGTCGATATCATCCCATAGGCTTTGGGTCAGCAATTGCATCAAAGCACCACTGACCATCGGGCCCCGCCATACCATGGGCGTTTGCTCGGTCACCAGAAATGCCATCGACATGGCCTGAATGCCATGCGCCTCAAGCGGCACAAAAAATTTGTCTTCCTTGGTTTGCGGCCGGGTACCGTCGGCAATACCCAGCATCATGCCGACACTGGGGCCATAAATGTCGGCATCGAGAATACCCACGCGAGCACCTTCTGCCGCCAGCGCCAGTGCCAGATTGACCGCAGACGTACTCTTGCCCACGCCGCCCTTGCCCGAGGCGACTGCAATAATATTCTTCACACCGGCCAGTGCATCGAGGTGATCACGGGCTTTGCTGCTGGCGATGCGTGTCTCAATTTCGATCGCAACCGACTCAACCCCATCGACCAGTTCCAGCTGCACCTGCAGTAGCTGTTTGAGTGCGCCGTGAATACCCGTGCAGGCATATGGCAGTACCAGCTTGATGCGCACCGCGCCGCCGTCACAGTCCAGCTGCTCGACCGCGTCCAAAGCAAAGAGATCGCAATTGAGGTAAGGATCAACATAGTTCTTGATTGCAGATTCCAGTTCAGCCTGATCAATTTGCGCCATAAGAGTCTCCCGCATCGCTGAGTTGTAGTGGCCAATATTTTGGGGGCGCTAGTGTAGCGCAAGCCCCGACAGCACAACAGTCACCGGCAGGATGCTTCTCTGCCAAGGACTGTGTTTCGAGGATGAAAAATACCCAATACATAGGTATCATAGCGCGATTTTTCAGCCCGCTGCCCGGCGTAAGCCCTCCTTTTCGAGGCTTTTGGCGGGTGCATCATCAACCTGCGAACAACGCGAGAGTAACTGTGCGACAGATTCTGGTAACCAGTGCTTTACCCTATGCCAACGGCCCCATTCACCTGGGCCATTTGCTGGAATACATCCAAACCGACATTTGGGTGCGCTTTCAAAAGCAACGCGGTGAGCAATGCACCTACGTGTGTGCGGATGACGCCCACGGCACAGCCATCATGCTGCGCGCAGAAAAAGAAGGCATCACTTCTGAAGCCCTGATTGATCGCATCAAAGCCGAGCACCAGGCTGATTTTGCTGAATTTTTGATTAATTTCGACAATTACCATTCCACGCACTCTGAAGATAATCGCGCGCTGGCAGAGTCGATTTATCTGGCGCTCGAAGCCAATGGCAAAATCGCTACGCGCAAGATTACGCAGGCCTACGATCCCGAAAAGGAGCTGTTTCTGGCCGACCGTTTCATCAAGGGCACCTGCCCCAAGTGCAAAACACCTGACCAGTACGGCGATAACTGCGAAGCCTGTGGCGCTACCTACACGCCCACGGAGCTGATTGATCCCAAATCGGCGATTTCAGGGGCCACGCCCATCGAAAAAGAGTCCGAGCACTTTTTCTTCAAACTACCCGAATTCCAAAGCTTTTTGCAGGAGTGGACCCGCAGCGGCACCTTGCAACCGCAAATCGCCAACAAGCTGGCCGAGTGGCTGGATGCGGGCTTGCAGGAGTGGGATATCAGCCGCGACGCCCCCTATTTTGGCTTTGAGATTCCCGGCCACTCCGGCAAATATTTTTATGTGTGGCTGGACGCACCGATTGGCTACATGGCAAGTTTCAAACATCTTTGCGACCAGCGTGACGATCTGGACTTCGACACTTACTGGGCCAAAGAATCCACCGCCGAGCTGTATCACTTTATTGGTAAAGACATTATTAATTTTCATGCGCTGTTCTGGCCGGCCATGCTCAGCTGCGCCAACTATCGCACGCCAACCGCCGTTTTCGCCCATGGCTTTGTGACGGTTAACGGCCAGAAAATGTCAAAGTCGCGCGGTACCTTTATCAAGGCGCGTACCTATCTTGAACATCTCGACCCGGAATACCTGCGCTACTACTTTGCGGCCAAACTGACCAGCGGTGTCGATGATCTCGATCTGAATCTCGAAGACTTTGCCCAGCGCGTGAATGCCGATTTGGTCGGCAAGGTCGTGAATATCGCCAGCCGCTGCGCTGGTTTTATAACCAAGCGCTTCGACGGCAAGCTCTCGGCCAACTGTGCCGAGCCTGAGCTGGTACAAAGCTTTATCGACGCGGGCGAAAGCATTGCCGAGCTGTTCGAAAAACGCGAATTTGCCAAGGCCATCCGTCAGATTATGGAGCTGGCTGATCGCGCTAATCAGTACATTGATGAAAAAGCCCCCTGGGTTGTGGCCAAGCAGGAAGGTCAGGAGCAGGCACTGCAGGATATCTGCTCGGTGGGCATTAATCTGTTCCGTCAGTTGATCACCTATCTGGCACCTGTGTTACCTGCCATGGCCCAAAAAGCCGAAGACTTTTTACAAGTGAAACTGGGCTGGACAGAACGCGAACAAGTACTGTGTGACCACGCCATCAACAAGTTCAAACCGATGATGACACGCATCGACATGAAACAGATCGATGCCATGGTTGAGGCCTCAAAAGAAGCCGTTGCCACCGAACAGGCTTTGGGTAAAAAGCCTGAGCCCGCGGCGGCACCCGGCGGTGAGGCCATCGCCCCTGAAATCGAGTTTGATGATTTTGCCAAGGTCGATCTGCGCGTTGCGCGCATCGCCAAAGCCGAGCACGTAGAGGGCGCCAACAAGCTGCTCAAACTCACGCTCGATCTGGGTACCGAGCAGAAGCAGGTGTTTTCGGGCATCAAATCGGCTTACCAGCCAGAAGATCTCGAAGGCAAACTGACGGTGATGGTGGCGAATCTGAAGCCACGCAAAATGAAGTTTGGGCTGTCGGAGGGCATGGTGCTGGCTGCCGGTCCGGGCGGCAAAGACATTTATCTGTTGGAACCGCATTCCGGGGCACAACCCGGCATGCGCATCATGTAAGTTGTTACTTACATACAGTGTGACTAACCATGACTGAATATCTGCTCATCCTTGTCAGCACAATACTGGTGAACAACTTCGTGCTGGTGCAGTTCTTGGGGCTATGCCCGTTTATGGGGGTATCGAACAAACTCGAAACCGCCATGGGCATGTCGCTGGCGACCACCTTTGTGCTCACACTGTCTTCGGTGTGCAGTTATTTGGTGTACACCTATTTACTGCAACCCATGGGACTTGGCTATCTGCAAACCATTTCCTTTATTCTGGTGATTGCCGTCGTGGTGCAGTTCACCGAGATGGTGGTGCGCAAAACCAGCCCCTTGCTGTATCGCGTGCTTGGTATCTTCCTGCCACTGATCACCACCAACTGTGCCGTGTTAGGGGTCGCCCTGCTTAATATCAAAAAACAGAATGACTTTGTGGAGTCCATTCTCTACGGCTTTGGAGCCGCCGTGGGCTTCTCACTGGTGCTGGTGTTGTTTGCCGCCATGCGTGAACGTATTGCCGTCGCCGATGTACCGCTGCCCTTCAAAGGCTCGGCGATTGGCATGATTACCGCCGGACTGATGTCGCTGGCGTTCCTCGGATTTACCGGTTTGGTGAATATCTAGATGAGTGCTGTACTGACCGCCATTCTTGTACTGATGGGGCTAGCCTTAGTGTTTGGCCTGGTACTGGGCTTTGCCGCCATTCGCTTTAAGGTCGAAGGCAACCCATTGGTTGACCAGATCGACGCCCTGTTACCGCAGACACAATGTGGACAATGCGGCCACCCCGGTTGCCGCCCCTATGCCGAAGGCATCGCGAATGGTGAGGACATCAACAAATGCCCTCCCGGCGGTGAAGCCACCATTCACGCGCTGGCCGATCTGCTGGAT
Source organism: Oleiphilaceae bacterium (assembly GCA_033720775.1). Classification (GTDB taxonomy): domain Bacteria; phylum Pseudomonadota; class Gammaproteobacteria; order Pseudomonadales; family Oleiphilaceae; genus PZPK01. Next base: position 10,195 of record JAWWBW010000094.1, read on the forward strand.
GTGGAACCCATGCCGCTGGACGCCGAGCACGGCGAAGAAAAACCGAAACAAGTGGCGGTGATTCGTGAAGACGAATGTATCGGCTGCACCAAGTGCATTCAGGCCTGCCCGGTCGATGCCATTTTAGGTGCCGCCAAACACATGCACACGGTCATCGCCTCCGAATGCACCGGCTGCGATTTGTGTGTGGAGCCCTGCCCGGTGGACTGTATCGACATGGTACCGGTAGACGACGGTATTTCTAGCTGGCGCTGGACCGCCCCCCATCACAGCAAAATTATTGCGACCGATCGGCAACAGGTGGAGGCCTCGGCATGACGCAGGCTTCACAGATTATCGCCAGTACGCGCAAGATTTACGACTTTCATGGGGGCATTCACCCTGACGAGCGCAAAACGCTCTCGAGCGAGCGACCCATTCAGCAGGCACCAATTGCGCCCAAACTATATCTACCGTTGCAACAACATATCGGCAAGCCTGCCAAGCCCTTGGTGGCAGTGGGCGACACCGTACTCAAGGGGCAACTGCTGGCTGAGCCGCAAGGGGCCATCAGCGTAGGCGTGCATGCACCCACCTCCGGCACCATCGAAGCGATTGTTGACCACCCTATCGCCCATCCCTCCGGTCTCACCGATCTGTGTATCGTGCTGATTCCGGATCAACGTGAAGAGTGGTGCCAGCGCGAGCCCTGCGAACACTATGAACAGCTGAGTATTGAAGCGATTCAGGCGCGCATTCGTGGCGCCGGTATTGCCGGCATGGGCGGCGCGGGATTTCCGACCGAAGTTAAACTGCACCCACCGCACCACGATAAAGTGGCGACACTTATTCTTAATGCCGCCGAATGCGAACCCTACATCACCGCCGACGATCGTCTGCT
>JAWWBW010000095.1:0-11051 GCA_033720775.1 Oleiphilaceae bacterium
GATGCGCAACCAGAATATGGTTTTCAGGCCCCTGCTTCAGTCGTTGCATGCCGCTTTCGTCGATGGACTGTTCGACAATGTGCCGATATAGCGCACTGTGTGGATGAATGGGTTCCGTAGTGAACAGCTTTCCCCAATAACGGTTTTTGGGATTTTTGGCCATCACCTCTTTAGTGTGGTGCAGCGTTGCTTCCATGCAGTTTGAAAATAATGCACAGGAGATAGCGGCTCCTGCACTCACCGAGCTAACGCGCCTAGGGTTCAATTCTACTTCTTCGCTCAGGCGCAGCCAGAAGCCCGCTTGCCAAAAGCAGCGATTGCCCCCGCCTGCAAAAACTATATTGTTAAACATGAGTGCCCGTGTCATCGCATCATTTAGAGATCGCGAGTTTGCCTGAAAAGTATCGGACAGATCAAACACCCGCATGATGCTGCATCGTTTTATTGGTATTCCCGGCAGAGTTGCAGCCAGTTTTGAATGCCTGCGCTGCGATACTTGTTGCGATGCAGAATGAAATAAAACTGTCGATGAAAATCACGATGAGGTACCGCCAGTGGCACCAGATTGCCGCGCTTAAAGGCGTCCTCAAGGGTGATGCGCGAGAGGCAACCTAATCCCATATTACCTTCTACCGCACGCTTGATCGCTTCGGTGTGCTGCAGCTCCAATGCAATCTTCAACTGGGGCACCAGACCATGCATGGCGTGATCAAAAGCCTGACGGGTCCCGGAGCCGGATTCGCGTAACACCCATTCGGCAGACAGCAAGTGTTGATCCTCTAAGGTGTGGTAGTTGGCATAGGCATGCTCTGGTGAGCAGAATACGACGAGTTCGTCCTCTCGCCAGGGTGTGATTTCGAGATCAGGATGCGCAATTTCGCCCTCGATAAGCCCGATGTCGAGTTCAAAGTGGGCGATCTTCGAAGCAATGTGGGTCGTATTTTCGACATCCAGGCTAATGCGTGCGTCGGGGTATCGGTGGCGGTATTGCGAAAGGATATTGATCGCCAAATAGTTTCCAATAGATAAGGTCGCGCCTACCTTTAGCGCACCTACCTCTTGATGGCGAGCCAGTGCACCTTCGAGCCGCTGAGCGTGCTCGATAAACGCGGCTGCCTGGCCGCGAATCAGCTTGCCCAGTTCATTGAGCTGTAAGCGCTTTCCTGCCCGATCAAACAGTTTGATATCAAACTGTTGCTCCAGTGTTTTGAGTGACTCACTCGCAGCGGATTGCGACATGGCCAGTTTCTCGGCCGCCTGAGTCATATTCTCTGACTGGGCGACAGCCAGAAAAACTTCAATTTGCTTAAGTGAAAACTTCATATCGGAAAAATCGATTAAACATATAAAAAATATCTGTTTTATAAATATACTAGCTGCGAATAAGATACTGCTCAACATTTACTCAATAGTTAGGAGCAAATATGGCAGGCTTTCTGAAAGAAACGGTTACTAGCGTGCGCCACTGGAACGAGACTCTGTTTAGTTTTACCACCAGTCGTGATCCGTCCTTCCGTTTCAAGAATGGTCACTTCATCATGATTGGCCTGGAGCAGGAGGGTAAGCCCTTGATGCGCGCCTACAGCATTGCCAGCGCTAACTATGAGGATGAGCTGGAGTTCTTCAGTATTAAAGTACCCGATGGCCCGCTCACATCAAAACTGCAAAAAATCCAGCCGGGAGATCAGATTTTAATGAGCCGCAAACCTACCGGTACGCTGGTGCTCGATAATTTACTACCCGGTCGTAACCTCTACCTGATCAGCACTGGCACAGGGCTGGCTCCTTTTTTAAGTATTATCAAAGATCCCGAAACCTATCAGCAGTACGACAAGGTCATATTGACGCACGGTACGCGTTATACCTCTGAGTTAGCGTATCGGGAGCAGATCGAGAAGGAATTGCCCAATAATGAATACTTTGGTGACGAGGTGCGCGACAAATTAATTTACTACCCAACTGTCACGCGCGACCCCTTCGACAGACAAGGGCGGATTACGGATGCAATGAAGAACGGGACGCTCACTCAGGATATCGGTTTGCCCGATTTAGATCCTGAAAATGACCGTTTTATGATTTGTGGTAGCCCCAGCATGCTCAAAGATACTTGCCGTATTCTCGATAACATGGGGTTTCATGAAGCGCGTCATGGAGATCAGGGACACTACGTAATCGAGCGAGCGTTTGTAGAAAGCTAATTACATTGGCTAGTGGTTAAAGGAGTCGAGTGCCGGCTCCTTATTCTTCTTCGGATAATTTAAGCGGAGGGCAGTGGTACTCTGCGACCGTATCACCATCGTCCACACTATAGAGGTGCACATCAAAACCCCACAGACGATGCACGTGCTTGAGCACTTCATCGGTGTCATCACCCAAGGGAACACGCTCCTGAGGTATGTGGCGTAAGGTGAGCGAGCGATCGCCTCTCAAATCGACGTCCCATATCTGAATATTCGGTTCCCGCATACTCAGGTTATATTGCTTCGCCAATTGTTCACGAACATAGCGGTAACCATTATCGTCGTGGATGCCTGTCACTTCATAATGTTCTTTTTGATCGTCATCGCGAATGGCAAACAATTTGAGGTCACGAATAACCTTTGGTGACAGGAACTGCAAGATAAAACTCTCGTCCTTGAAGTTTCGCATCGCGAAGTCGAGTGTTTTCAGCCAGTCAGAGCCGGCAATATCCGGGAACCACTGCTTGTCTTCGTCAGTGGGATCTTCACAAATGCGCCGCAAGTCCTGGAACATGGTAAAGCCAAGCGTGTAGGGGTTGATACCGCTATACCACTGGCTGTCGAAAGGTGGCTGGTAGATCACCGCAGTGTGGGACTTAAGGAACTCGATCATAAAGCCGTCGTCGACCAGTCCTTTGTCATAGAGTCGGTTCACGATGGTGTAATGCCAGAACGTGGCCCAGCCTTCGTTCATCACCTGGGTTTGACGTTGCGGATAGAAATACTGCGCAATTTTGCGAACGATTCGAATGATTTCACGCTGCCAAGGTTCGAGAAGCGGGGCATTTTTTTCAAAGAAGTACAGCAGGTTTTCTTGCGGCTCGGCGGGGAATCGCGTGCGTTTCTTTTGCTTGTCTTCGGTTGGCCCGGTAGGAATGGTGCGCCACAATTCGTTTACCTGCTGTTGCAGGTAATATTCACGCTCTTCCTGGCGTTGCTGCTCTTCTTCCGCTGAAATAGGTGCAGGCCGTTTATAGCGGTCGACGCCATAATTCATAACGGCATGGCAAGAGTCGAGAATCTTTTCTACTTCATCCAGCCCATAACGGCTTTCGCACTTGGCAATGTAATTTTTGGCGAATAGCAGATAGTCGATAATGGCACTGGCATCGGTCCAGGTTTTGAATAAATAGTTGCCTTTAAAAAAGGAATTGTGGCCATAGCTGGCATGCGCAATAACCAGTGCCTGCATCATCATGGTGTTTTCTTCCATGAGATAGGCGATGCAGGGATTGGAGTTAATGACGATTTCATAGGCCAAGCCCATCTGACCTCGGCTGTAGCTCTTTGAGCTATGCAAAAACTGTTTGCCGAATGACCAATGGTTGTAACCAACGGGCATACCCACCGATGAATAGGCATCCAACATCTGCTCGGCGCTGATGACTTCAATCTGATTTGGGTAGGTATCGAGGCCAAATTCTTCGGCGATCTCAGCGATCGCACGATCATATTCTTCAATCAGCTCGAACGACCATTCTGAACCGGTCGAAATGTAGCGCTTAGCGCGCTCTGCCTGGCTGCTCATGCGGGCTTCCTCTGAAACAGCTTGCGAAATACCGGATAGATCTCGCTGGCATCGGTGATGTGTTGCATCGCGAAGTTGTCCTGAAACTCGGCACTCAGTTTTTCAAACTCATGCCACAACATCTGGTGCTCATGTGGCGTGATCTCAATGTAGGAATAATACTGCACGTATGGAAGTATGCTTTCGCGCAGAATTTTGGTGCACAGTGGGGAATCGTCGTTCCAATTGTCGCCATCTGAGGCTTGCGCCGCATAGATATTCCACTCATCACTGGAATAGCGCTTTTGCATGATTTCCTGCATCAGTTTAATCGCGCTCGATACGATGGTACCGCCCGTTTCTCGGGAGTAGAAAAACTCTTCTTCGTCGACCTCTTTGGCGCTGGTGTGATGGCGAATAAACACCACATCAATTTTTTGATAATTACGTTTCAGGAAGAGATACAGCAAAATGTAAAAACGCTTGGCTATATCTTTGTGCATTTGACTCATTGAGCCTGAAACATCCATCAGGCAAAACATCACTGCACTGGTGCAGGGGACGGGCTGTTTAATAAATTGGTTGAATTTTAGGTCAAACTCATCAATCCATGGGATGCGCTGAATGCGTTCCTTGAGCCTGGCAATTTCGTCTTCCAGTTCCTGTTGCCGTTTATGGTGCTCGTGCGGGTCATCTCGCAAGCTTTGTAGCTCAGCCTCTAACTCACGAATGGTCTCACGGGTTTTGCCAGTCATGGCCAGACGCCTAGCATAGGCGCCGCGTAATGAACGAACAATATTGATCTTGGACGGCGTGCCCTCGTTGGAATAGCCGGCCCGCAGATACTTGTAGGATGTCGTGTCTTTAAGCTGCTTCTTGATCAGGTTGGGCAGTTCAAGGTCCTCAAACATAAAGTCGAGAAATTCGTCTTGAGATATTTGAAAGACGAAATCATCGACGCCTTCACCCGAGTCGCTGGCTTCTCCCTGACCACTGCCTCCACCGCCCTGACCGCCAGGTGGGCGCGGAAGCTGATCCCCCGTATTAAATTCCTTGTTGCCGGGGTGCACCATTTCTTTCACACCGCCCTTGCCCGAGCGAAAAATAGGCTCCTCAATATCCTTGCTGGGAATACTGATACTTTCTCCGCGATCCATATCGGTAATACTGCGTTTACCTACGGCATCGGATACGGCTTTTTTGATGTGTTGACGATAGCGCCGCAAAAAGCGCTCGCGGTTTACGGCGCTTTTGTTTTTGCCATTGAGGCGGCGGTCAACGATATGGGTTAAGCCCATAGTGTCTCCAGCGGTAGGCTGCCTGGCTTAGCAGGCAACCTTATTCGACTTCAGTTGAGTTACTGCGATTTACGAACGCGCAGGTACCATTCTGCCAACAAGCGTACCTGTTTCTCGGTGTAGCCGCGGTCGATCATGCGCTCAACAAATTGCTCGTGTTTGCGTTTGTCCTCTTGTGAACCTTTAGCATTGAATGAAATGACTGGTAGCAGGTCTTCGGTATTCGAGAACATTTTCTTCTCGATGACCGTGCGTAGTTTTTCGTAGCTTAGCCATGAAGGGTTGTTGCCGTTGTTGTTCGCGCGAGCGCGCAACACAAAATTGACAATCTCGTTGCGGAAATCCTTGGGATTACTGATCCCAGCCGGTTTCTCGATTTTTTCCAGCTCTTCATTGATGGATGCGCGGTCAAAAATTTCGCCGGTTTCGGGGTCTCGATATTCCTGATCCTGTATCCAGAAGTCGGCGTAGGTAACATAACGATCGAAAATGTTTTGGCCATATTCTGAATAGGATTCGAGATACGCGGTTTGAATTTCCTTGCCAATAAATTCGACATAATGCGGCGCAAGAAACTCTTTAATAAACCTCAGGTATTTCTCTGCGGTTTCTTGAGGGAATTGCTCCTGTTCAATTTGCTTCTCCAGCACGTAGAGTAAGTGCACGGGGTTGGCCGCTACTTCGGATGTATCGAAGTTAAATACGCGAGACAAAATCTTGAATGCGAAACGGGTCGACAAACCCTCCATGCCCTCGTTAACGCCCGCTGAGTCTTTATATTCCTGTATCGACTTGGCTTTAGGGTCGGTGTCTTTAATGTTTTGCCCGTCATACACTTTCATCTTGGAATAGATGCTCGAATTCTCGGGTTCCACCAGGCGGGACAATACCGAGAACTGGGCCAGCATATTCAGCGTGTCGGGTGCACAGCTCGCTTGGGATAAAGAGCTGTTCTTTAACAGCTTTTCGTAGATATTGATTTCTTCGGTGACGCGCAGACAATAAGGCACTTTGACGATGGAGATACGATCAAGAAATGCTTCATTGTTTTTGTTGTTGCGGAAACTTTGCCATTCCGATTCGTTAGAATGCGCCAGTATCACGCCTTCGAAGGGGATTGCACTCATGCCCTCGGTCGAGTTGTAGTTGCCCTCTTGAGTAGCGGTTAACAGAGGGTGAAGCACCTTGATGGGGGCTTTGAACATCTCGACAAATTCGAGTATACCCTGGTTGGCGCGACAAAGGCCTCCGCTAAAGCTGTAGGCGTCTGGGTCGTGCTGGGCATATTGCTCAAGCATGCGAATGTTAACTTTACCCACTAACGAAGAAATGTCCTGGTTGTTCTCGTCGCCGGGCTCGGTCTTGGCGATGGCGACCTGATCGAGAATAGAAGGCCAAAGTTTAACGATTTTGAATTTACTGATATCCCCGCCAAACTCGTGCAGACGTTTTACCGCCCATGGCGACATGATGGTGCCCAGGTAACGGTTGGGTATGCCGTATTCCTCTTCCAGGATTTTACCGTCTTCAAGGGCATTAAATAGTGAGAGAGGGCTTTCGTTTACCGGGGAGCCTTTGATGGCATAGAAAGGAACTTTCTCCATCAGTGCCTTGAGTTTCTCAGCGAGAGATGACTTGCCGCCACCCACAGGGCCCAACAAATACAGGATCTGTTTTTTCTCTTCGAGGCCTTGCGCCGCATGCTTGAAAAAAGAAACGATCTGTTCGACGCACTCTTCCATGCCATAGAATTCGTCGAACTCTTTGTAGCGTTTGATAATTTTGTTGGAAAAAATGCGACTTAGGCGAGGATCTTTGGATGTGTCGACAAGTTCTGGCTCACCAATGGCAATCAGCATCCGCTCGGCGGCTGTGGCATAGGCACTCGGATCGTTTTTACAGATCTGCAAATATTCTTCTAACGTGAACTCTTCCTGCTGAGTAGATTCATACCGAGATTGGTAGTGGCTAAAAATGCTCATATCGCCCCCTGGAAGCAATGTGTCGGTTACGCGTTCGTCTCGTTCCTGTTTTTGCTCTCCCAAGTTTTATCGGCAGAGATAGTTGGAGTTTAAGGTTGTTCTGATGGAATTACCGCTTAAGTGGTGGAGCTTTTCACAATCATGATCGTACGACTTTAAGCTTAGACTACATAGACAGGAATAGCTTGAGCCGGTTCAAAAAAATAAATCATTTGTCACAATTTATGACAATGGCTATATTGCCAAACGACCCTCTTTCCTGAAGGTGTTTTCCCCGGATACGGGCGACCGGCTGGTTTAGATTCAAACACACACAAAGCTCAACACTTGGGCAAAATAATATAACGAATGTTGGCTGGTATGTGGCTACAAAGAAGCATCACAATAGAGCCTAAAAAAAGAGGCTTTCATTTAATCACTGAAGACATTCGACTTGGCTTGCCTGAAATGAAACAGATCAGGGCAGGCCTGTTGCACGTATTTTTGCAACACACGTCGGCGTCGTTGACCATTAACGAAAACGCCGATGCGAGTGTCAGGCGAGACATGGACTCCTGGTTCGCTCGTTCTGTGCCTGATGGCAGCGATTATTTTGAGCACACTCTAGAGGGGCCGGACGATATGACGGCCCATATAAAGAGCAGTCTTTTAGGTGTCAGCCTTACGATTCCTGTCTGCAGCGGAGAGATGGCGTTAGGTGTTTGGCAGGGTATTTATCTGGGTGAGCATCGTGAACATGCGGGAGCGCGCAGAGTTTTGCTAACGCTGAATGGTCAAACATAATAGGCGCAGCCAAATCAGGGCTTATCGAAGGCTTGGCTGGCAATGGAACTGTAAATGAGAATAGATGCAAATCTTGAACGCAGCACCTTATCCCAGATTGGGGTGAGTTTACTGCTGTTGGCGATGTTGCTCACCGGGAATCCGGTGCTCGCCAACAACACGTTCAATGTTGCAGTGGAGTATTCGGGCGAGCCTCTTTCGGTGGGGCGTCATTTTCAGTTTTACGAAGACAGTGCAGCGGAATTGGAGCTCGGAGATATTCTGCTTGATCGTGATTTCGGCGAACGCGGTTTAATCTGGCAAAGCATCGAAGAAGACGTTCCGAATTTCGGTTACACCGATAGCGTCTTCTGGTTTCGCACCGCCATTAATAATATCACCAGAGACCACGCCCAGCTTGTTTTAAGTATTGATTACCCCTTGCTCGATCAGGTCGATGTGTTTTTTCTGCGCGATGGCAAAGTTGTGCGCAGCTTTATGACGGGTGATTCCCGGCCCTTCTCGTCTCGTGCAATACCTCACCGAAAGTTTGTATTCCCAATCGCACTCAATCCTGGTCAAGGCACCGAATTATACATGCGCATTGCCAGTGAAGGGGCGGTTCAGGTGCCCGCGCATGTCATGGATCAAGAGCGTTTCTTCTTGGAAGATATGAGCGAGCTTGCCATCAAGTGTGTGTATTACGGGATGATGCTGGTGATGGTGCTCTACAATCTGTTCCTGTACGCCTCCGTGCGAGAAAAAGCCTATTTGTTTTATGTGGGCTTCGTTTCCTGTTTTGCCCTGATGCAGGCGGCCATGCATGGGGTGTTGTTTCAGGTGGGATATCCCGGTTTGCCGGACTTGCATCAGCTGAGTGTATTGGTGCTGGTGCCCGCCACCATGTTATTTGCCTGTCTGTTCTCCGTCTCATTTCTCGATTTACGCAGTCATTCACCGGTGCTCGAGAGCCTGCTTCGGTGGCTGGTACTTGCTTCTCTGATGTGCGTGGTAGGGGCGTTTGGTCTCAACTATGGTTCCTCCACGCGTATTTCTGTATTACTCGTTGTGGTGGCGAGTTTGTTGATGCTGGTTTCGGGCCCTGTTGCGTGGTATCGCGGTCAGAGCTCTGCGCGCTACTACACCATTGCGTGGTTACTTCTGCTGGTGGGCACGACCAGCATGGCTTTAAGCAAGTTTGCCGTACTCCCCAGTAACCTGTTTACCGAATACGGTTTAATGATTGGCTCAGCGGCCGAGGCCATTCTTCTCAGCTTTGCCTTGGCAGATCGACTTAATGGTGAAAAAGAAGCGCGCTATCTGGCGCAACAGGAACAACTCAGGGCCACGCAGGAACGTATGCGGGCAGAGGAGGCGCTACTCTATACCTCAACCCACGAAGCGGTAACCGGCCTACCGAATCGAGTCCCCCTGTTTGAATGCCTAGACCGTCTCGTATCCGAAAAACACGTGCCGCGTTTTGCAGTGGTTAAAGTCTCCATGGGACGCTCTGACGAAGTTGCAAAAACCCTGGGGCACGATAATGCAGAACAGATTGTTGCTGCCTTTGCGCGGCGCTTGTGCCTCAAGGTTGAGAGCATGTCAGAGGCCATGGCAATTATTGGCGACAAACAGGTAGTACATTATGAGCCTTATGCGTTCTTGTTTTTGTTGGAGCTGCATCACACAGCAGGCCTCAAGAACCTCCTGGCCCATATGCGTAGGGAACTTTCAGCGCCCATTGAATATCAAGATATGCTCATTGATGTGGGAACCCTGATGGGCGCGAGTATCTATCCCGATCACAGTGATAATGGCCTTGAGCTGGTCAAACAGGCGCAGATTGCGATGGGATTTTCCGAAGAGACGGAATATATCTATGACCATAGCCTCAATCCATACAGTGAACGCCGTCTGCGCTTGATGGGCGAGTTGCAAACTGCCATTGAGCAGAATCAGTTGACCCTGCATTTTCAGCCCCAACTCGATGTGAATAGTGGTCGAGTAGTGGGGGCAGAAGCCTTGATTCGCTGGAATCATCCGGAATACGGCTACATCCCGCCAATGGAGTTTATTCCGCATGCCGAGCAGACCGGGCTGATCAAATTGTTAACGGCCTGGGTGTTTGATCACGCTCTGTTTGCCTTGCGCCAGTTGATGGATAAAGGCGAGGAGATGGATATTTCAATTAATATTTCGGCGGCTAACCTGCACGAAACCAATCTGGTTCGCAATATTCAGGCAATGTTAAGCAAGCACAATGTGCCCGCTAATCGTCTCAAGATAGAAATTACAGAGACGGCCATCATGCTCAACCCTGACAATGCGCTTCGTGTCTTGACGCATTTGCACAATATCGGCGTGAAGATTGCGGTAGACGACTTCGGTACGGGGCATTCCTCCCTGTCCTACATTAAAAAATTGCCCGCTGACGAAATTAAGATAGACCGCTCGTTTGTCACCGATATGAGTGTTAACCCGGATGACGAAGTGATTGTGAGCACAACGATCAGTATGTGTCATAACCTGGGTTACAGTGTGGTGGCAGAGGGGATTGAAGACAGTACTACGTTGGCTAAGCTGGCAGCGTTGGAGTGCGATGTGGCGCAAGGCTACTATCATTCAAGACCGCTGCCATTCGACGATTTTCAGTCCTGGTTGGCGACCCTTGCGGAACAGGCGCCTGCCTGATCTTCTTCGGTAGAATTGCTTTTCTGGCGCAGAGCATTTTTCGCGCGTCTAATCATCGCCAATAAAACCACCCGATTGTCGCGCCCAAAGCTGTGCGTAAAGTCCGCCTTTCTGCAATAGCTCCTGATGGGAGCCCTGTTCCACGATCTTTCCTTCATCAAGCACCACCAGGCGGTCCATGGCTGCAATCGTTGAAAGTCGATGGGCGATTGCGATGACGGTTTTGCCTTCCATTAGCTGATAAAGGCTGGCTTGAATGGCAGCTTCAATTTCTGAGTCCAGCGCCGAGGTGGCTTCATCCAGAATCAGTATGGGGGCGTCTTTCAAAAGTACACGCGCGATGGCAATGCGCTGGCGCTGTCCGCCAGACAGCTTAACGCCACGCTCTCCCACATGGGCTTCGTAGCCGCGACGGCCCTTGGGGTCGCTTAAGTCTTGGATGAACATGTGGGCTTCAGCCTGCGTCGCGGCTTCGATCATGGCAGAATCGCTGGCGCCGGGCTTGCCATAAAGAATGTTGTCTTTGACGGAGCGATGCAGTAGCGAGGTGTCTTGCGTCACCATGCCGATA
>JAWWBW010000096.1:0-10870 GCA_033720775.1 Oleiphilaceae bacterium
CCGGTTCTTTCACGCGATTTTTCTGCACCGCCACGCTCAGTGGGCAGTGCGGTGTTTCGCCTTGCCAGCGCACTCCCCAGCCTTCCGCTTCGGCCAGCTCGGCATCATCTTCGCGTAACAGTGAGATTCCCGCTCCGGCCTTAATCAGGGTGCGAATGCTTTCTTCGGTGTCGACAAAAACAGCTTTGGCGGGTCGAAAATCGCAGTGTTCAAACAGGCTTTCTTTGAGCACGAAGAAGGGGCAGCGTTCGGTGGTATAGATCCACGGTTGCTTCGCAAGCATCGCCAGATCGGCCTGTGCGAGACGGTCTGCCCAGCTCGCGGGAGCTACGATGGCAGTGGGAATATCGGCCAGATGGGTGATATGTAAATCGGCGAGAGAACATGGGCCAAAGAAAAAGCCCGAGTCGAGTTTGCCTTTGCGAATGTCCTGAATGATATCGGCCGACATGCTGTTGATCAGTGAGATGCGGATGCCGGGGTAATGTTCGCGGCTATGGCCAAGTAGCGCGGGTAGGCGCAGAAAGCCGATATCGGAGTTGATGCCGATATTTAAGTTTCCCATCACCTGACCTTGCAGGGTTTTGGCCTGCGTCAGCATGCTGCCGGCTGCCGACAGGGTGGCACGTGCTTGTTCCAGCAGGTGTTCGCCGTGTGGAGTGAGCAGCATACCTTTGGGTGTGCGCTCAAACAGTTTTACCCCAAGGGTTTCTTCCAGTGATTTAAGTTGCGCACTGACGGCAGGCTGACTGGTAAAGAGTCGTTCGGCGGCGCGCGTGAGGTGCCCTTCCTCGGCAACGGCAACAAAGGTTTTCAGTTGATTCAGTTCCACAGGGTTTCTCCTCCCGGCATCCATGGTATTAATTAATCAGAGTTTCATTAAAAACGCCATCGGGAATTCAAATGAGGACCATTCAAATAAACGATTGGATGCCTAGAGGAGTCGCGTTGTTCAATGTGGCATCGGCTCAAAATGTTGCAAGGAGGTTGTGCCATGAACAAGAGCATTGTATTGCATCAAACGAATCATCTGATTGGCGTGTCTTTGGTGGTGCGCATCCAACAGCGTTTCGCCCTGTGGAGGCAAGAGTGGCGTCATGTCAGTGCGCTCATTCTATTGTGGCAACGCCGGGCGCGCACCCGTCGTCAGTTGCGCGCCATGAACGATCATTTGCTCAAAGACATTGGCCTCAGTCGCTATGAGGCTGAGGCCGAGGGGCGCAAGCACTTCTGGCGCAGCTAGCGCCGTCAGCGCTGCGTGTGCTGCAGTGTAGGTGCATCGGTTTCGCGTTCGCGAACAAACACGCTGGGTGCGCCACTGCTGTCGGTGGTTTCTGGTGCTTCTGGTGGGCGCAAGCGTTGGCCCACTTTGGCGCCGAGCACGAGCAGGCAGGGCGTGAGCACCAGTGTCAGTACCGTCGCAAATGCCAGGCCTCCGGCGATCGCGCTGGATAATTGCGTCCACCATTGGGTGGAGGGTGCGCCGAAGGCGATGCTGCGATTGATAAAGTCGATATTCATTGCCAGCACCATGGGAATTAGCCCCAAGATGGTGGTGCCTGCGGTGAGCAATACCGGTCTGAAACGCAATTGCCCAGTCGCCAGCGCAGCCTCCGCAGGTGCATAGCCGTCGCGAATAAAGGCATTGTAGGTGTCGATCAAAACGATATTGTTATTCACTACGATGCCTGCCAAGGCAATGATGCCAAGACCGACCATGACAATACCGAAGGGTTGCCCCGTAATCAGCAGCCCGAGTAAGACCCCCGCGGTCGAAAAGAAGATCGCGCTGAGTACCAAAAAGCTCTGATAGAAGCTGTTGAATTGGGTGACCAGAATTAACAGCATCAGGAACAGCGCCAGTAGAAAGGCCGTGGCCAAGAACTCACCGGTTTCTTTTTGGTCTTCGTGCTCACCTTTAATGGTGAGTCGTACGTCGGGTTTAAAGTCGGCAGGTGTGGCCGAGGCTAATAACTGTTGCAGTGCCTGGCTGGGTAGCACACCTTCCTGCACGTCCGCCTGAATGGTAATGGCCCGCTTGCCGTCAACGCGTTTGATGGTGCCGGTTTTGGGGGCGGGCGTAAGCGTAATAAAGTTACTTAGTGGCACCATGCCCTGCGGCGTGCGCAAACGGAAGCTATCGAGCTGTTCCAGGTGGCGCTGATCACTGGGAAAGCGAATGCTGATGTCGAGTTCTTCGACGCTGTCATCCGGTCGAAAGTCCGCCACGCGATAGCCATTGGTCAGCATCTGGATCGCACTACCAATAAGAGCAATATCAGCGCCATAGCGGGCGGCGGCTTCGCGGTTTACCTGCAGGCGCCATTCAATGCCGGGCAGAGCGCGATCATCTTCAATATCCTTGAACACGCCCTGTTGGCGCATGCGCTCGCGAATCAGTTCCACTGCCTCGACACTGTGTTCGGGTGTGATGGCACTAACTTGCAACTGGATGGGTTTGCCGCCGCTGGGGCCGTTTTCGGCTTTACGAAACTCCAGTTTTACCCCCGCAATATCTGCGGTGCGCTCCGCCATGTCGGCCAGAATCTGCGAAGCAGGGCGCCGCTGGTCCCAGTCGATAAACTGAAACTGCACGCTACCGATGGCGTCTTCAGCCAGGCCGGAGCCCGAGCGATTAAACGAGCGGCCATAAATAGACTCCAGCTCGGGCATGTCAACCAGGCGTTGCTCAACCTGTTTGAGTAAGGCGTCTTTTTCGTAGATGGAAAGATCGCCTCGGGCATGCACGACTACCTGCGCACTGTCGGGCTCTACTTCGGGGAAAAACTCAGTGCCTTTACCAAAGGCAATGTAGGCGGCGTAACTGGCAATCAGTAGCAGCAGACTCACCAGCAAAGTGGTTACCGGGCGTTGCAGTACACGGCGTAACAGGCGTGAATAGCTCTGCAGTAACAGGGAATCTTCGGCCCGTTCTGCGCGCGGGCCGCCCATGCCGCCCAGCCATGATCCCAACACCGGTAAAAAGATCAGGGCGACCACCAATGAGACGCTCAGACAGATGATGACGGTAATGGGCAGAAACTTCATAAACTCACCCACCACGCCGGGCCAAGCGATCAGGGGCACAAATACCGCGAGTGTGGTGGCGGTTGAAGCAATGATTGGCCAGGCCATGCGCCGTGCCGCCTGAGAATAGGCGCGATTGGCTGGCAGCCCCCGCTCCTGATTGCGCGTCGCCAGCTCGGTCACCACAATGGCTCCGTCGACCAACATGCCCACCACCAGAATGAGGCTGAACAGCACCACAATGTTGAGGGTGAGTCCCATCCAGTGAATGATCATGATACTGGTCAGAAAAGACGCCGGAATGGCCAGCCCCACCAAGAAGGATGAACGCATGCCCAGGGCCGCAACGATCACGATCATCACCAATACAATGGCGCTCGATACGTTGTTCTGCAGGTCTTGCAGCATCTCTTTGATTTGACCGGATTTGTCGAGAATATAGGTGTGCTCGAGCGAGGCGGGCCAGAATGCGCGTTTCTCGTCGACCACGGCTTTGACCTGTTCAATGACCTCGATAATGTTGGCGCCCACGCGTTTTTTTACTTCCAGCGACAGTGCCGGAAGACCATTCACGCGCGCAAAGCCCTCGGGGTCTTTGAAGGCGCGACGCACCGTCGCCACATCACGAAAACGAACGACAGTGTTATCGACCACTTTAATGGGCAAGGCCATAATGTCGTCGAGATCTTCAATCACGCCCGGCACCTTCAGTACCTGTCGCCCCAGCCCATTGTCGATGGCACCTGCTGCGACCAGCTGGTTGTTGCGATTTACGATGGCCAGCACGCTTTCAAAGTCGATCTGATAGGTTTCGAGCACAAGCGGGTCGACAATGACCTCAAGCATTTCTTCGCGCTCGCCGCCAATGTCCACTTCGAGCACGCCCGGTAAGGCCTCCAGGTCATCCCGCAGATCGCGGGCAATGTATAGCAAATTGCGTTCGGGAATGGGCCCCGACAGGCTCATGCTCAATACCGGAAACAGCGCGACGTTCACTTCGTGGACCTTGGGTTCGTCACTGTCTGCAGGCAATTTTGGTTTGGCTTTATCAACGGCTTCGCGTACATCATCCAATGCCTGTTCACCGTCAAATCCGGCATCAAATTCCAGCGTGACCGAGGCATGGCCCTCGCCCGCCTGTGCGCTCATTTCCTTGACGCCTTCGATACTTTTCAGCTCTTTTTCCATGGGCCGCACCAACAGGCGCTCGGCGTCTTCGGGGGAGATACCCTCGTGCGACATCGACACATAAATAATGGGGATGGCAATGTCGGGCTCAGACTCTTTTGGAATGTTCTCGTAGGCGACCAGGCCACTAATCAGCAAAAACGCCAACACCAACAAGATGGCGCGGCGACGCTGAATGGACCAGTCAATGGGGTTGCTGTAAGCGTCGCGCATTAGGGTTGCTCTCCGCTGTCGGTCTCGGCGACGGTGGCTACTTTTTCTCCGGCGCGCACAAAGCCTTGACCTACCGTAATAACATTGGCTTGTTCCGGTAAGCCGCTTACCCAAATGCCGTCTTTGTCATTGCGCAGCAGTTTGACGCCATAGGTTTGCACATGCTGGTCATCACCCACCGTTTTAACCTGTAGTTGTCCCTTGTCATCGAGATCGAGTACCGAGGCTGGGAGATGATGTGCGCTGACTTCACCCAGATTGATGGTGATGCGAGCACTTTGGCCAAAGTGGCGCAGGGCTCGGGTATTGTCGGCTTGTGCTTCCATCGCGAAGGTACGGGTTTGTGAGTCCGACTGATTGGCCAGATAGGTAATGCGCCCCTGCAGCGTGGTGCCATCCAAGAGTGTCGCGTCGACGGTCTGGCCAATGGCCACAGTGCCAATATGCTGCTGCGGAACCTGGGCTTTGATTAGAACGGCACTGTCGTCTACCAGTGTGGCGATGGGGTCGCCCACCGAAACGTGGTCGCCAATTTCAACATGGCGGGCGCTTAGCAATCCCGAAAAAGGAGCGCTAATGGATGTTTGCGCTAACTCGATTTCGATGGCTTTGACTTCGGCTTCGGCTGCCACCACGGCGGCCTTGTTTTGCTGGTGCTGTAGATCAGATAAAAGGTTGCGTTCGCGCAGTTGATTGCCCGCCTTTAAATCGGCTTGCCTGAGTGCCAGTGTCGCGCGGGCCTTTTCGAGACGCGCGGGTCGATCATTCGCCGCGATTTGCGCAATCAGTTCGCCCGCCTTGATGCGCTCCCCTTTGGTTTTGCCCAACGCTGCAATCGCGCCATGGGTTTCGGCGCGCAAGGTAACCAGACGAGCCGCATCGGCTTCACCTTGTAAGGTGATCTGGCGCGGAATGATTTGCGCTTGCGATGGCTCGGTACGCACTTTAAACAGTGCCGGCTCGGTGGTTTTTGCCTGCGCCACCCCTTGATCAGAGTTGGACGAAAGCGAGCCGGAAAGAACCCAGATAGTTGCTACGACAGCCATAGCCAGGGCGATTGTGGAAGAGCGTTTCATGGAGCCTCAATCGGTTTATCAGGAAGAATCAGAAAGCCTAACGGAGTTAGAGAATAAAAACGTGACCGCAAGTCACAAACATTGTACGGGATCTGACCAAATGGACACAATGGCCATGCCTGTTATGGAACGCTGCTTTGCGCGGAACAGATCAATTTCACACGATGTCTTTTAAAAGCATGCTATAGTCGCTTCGCTTATTTGGACACGTGATCACGGCAATACAGAGAGCAGGGATTCATGATTTTCGATGATGCCATCATCCACATTACACACCTACGCTTACGTACCTACATCGGTTTTAATCCTGAAGAGCTTGAGAAAAAACAGGATGTGGTCATTGATGTGCGCATTCATTATCCTGCTGCTCAGGCCTGCAGTTCAGACGATGAAAATGAGGCGCTTGATTACAAGGTCATCACCAAAGCGATTATTGAGCATGTTGAAAGCGGCCGCTTCAAGCTGTTGGAAAAACTCACTGCCGATGTGTTGGAGATTGCCATGCGGCCAACGCAGGTGAGTCGTGCCGAAGTCACCATTGAAAAACCCCATGCCCTGCGTTTTTCAGATTCGGTATCCGTGACGTTATCCGCTTCTCGTGCGGGTGATGACCCATAACCTTAAGATGTACCAGGTAACCTAGCAGATGATTAAGCTTCCAATGGTGTTAACAAAAACAATTGCCCTGATGATTGCCTGTTTGATGGTAGCAGCCTGTTCCACCACGCCGAGTAATGTGCGCGCTATGATCGACCCGGCTGACGTGGAGCGAGTGCAGGGAACATCGTTGTATGTAGGGGGTGGCAGTATCCAAACCTCCTCGCAAGGCGATGTGCGTATTTTTAAACTGCATCATGCGCCAGACGAAATCGTCACGGTAGCCGAAACCGTGGCGCGTGCCTTTGGCTTTCACCTTGCGGCACAGTCGCAGGCCGATTATCACCTGGTGTTAAAGCGTGCTGCCCCCGATGGCGGTGCCTGTATCGAAGGTTGGGCTGCTGCGGGAGAAGGCGCATCATTCACGGCATCGGTACTGACTTTGGGGATTCTGCCTGCGCGAGGCGGGCAATGTCTTGAAGTGACAGCAGACCTGTTTGTCGTGTTGGGGGGCGAAGCCCAGCTGCTGGCCGAGTTTGTGTCGAACGCCGGCAAGGTGAATGTGGTCGCTGGTGCGCGTGATGTGGATCGCTACCGCAGCAGCGTGGAGCGCAGTGATGAGTTGCGTGCCCTCGAAGCCTCTATTGGAGGTATGCTACAAACCATGATTCGTCAGGGCGCCTTTGATTGATCTCAGGTGCAACCGCATTGTCATGGTTGTGTACTACACTTAGGTTCTAATTCAGTTCTGAACACAGAGCCAATCTCGTTTGAATCGATAAAAGCGCGGGCTTTTTTAGCGGTGTTTCGCTAGAATACGCGCCACAAAATTCGTTCCACCGGACAAGACGACCACAAGTTGTCTCAGGTGCCTTCTAAGGCCTTGCTTTCTGCGGCGTCCCGTAGCCGGCATTGTCACACCGCGTCTGGTAGTTTGGTTTATCCTACCGATACAGTTGGGGAAGACATGACAGCATCAAAGATAATCTACACCAAGACAGATGAAGCACCCGCACTGGCGACCTATTCGCTGTTGCCTATTATCAACGCCTTCGCTTCGGCGGCTGATATAGAAGTAGAAACCAGCGATATTTCGTTGGCGGCCCGCATTTTGGCGGCCTTTCCAGAGCGGCTCAAGGAAGATCAACGCGTGCCCGATGCGTTAGCAGAACTGGGGGAACTGACTCAGTCTCCCGAAGCCAATATCATCAAACTCCCCAACATCAGTGCTTCGGTACCCCAGCTGCGTGCGGCGATCGCTGAACTGCAGGCGCAGGGATTTGACGTACCCGACTACCCCGATGAGCCAAAGAACGACGCGGAAAAAGACATCAATGCCCGTTACCAAAAGGTATTGGGTAGTGCGGTGAATCCGGTATTGCGACAAGGTAACTCAGACCGTCGCGCGCCCAAGGCGGTCAAAGAATATGCCCGCAAGAACCCGCATTCCATGGGTAAGTGGAGTCAGGCCTCACGCACGCACGTGGCGCACATGTGGGATCATGATTTTTATCACAATGAGCAATCTACCGTTGTTGAGAAGGCGGGCAATCTGCGAATTGAGCTGGTGAAGAAAGACGGCTCGGTCAAAGTGCTGAAAGAAAAAACCTCTGTGCTCGAAGGTGAAGTCATCGACGGCATGTTTATGAGTGTGAAGGCGCTACGCAAGTTTCTGGAAGAAGAAATGGAAGGTGCCAAGCGCGCCGGTATTCTCTTCTCGCTGCATGTTAAAGCTACCATGATGAAGGTGTCTCACCCCATCGTATTTGGCCATGCTGTTACCGTTTACTTTAAGGATGTATTTGAGAAGCACGCGCAAACCTTCGAAGAACTGGGTGTGAATCCAAACAATGGTCTGAGTAATGTGCACCAGAAAATCAAAGAACTGCCTTACTCACTGCGCTCCGAAATAGAAGAAGATATTCGCAAGTGCTACGAAAATCGTCCCGAGCTGGCAATGGTGGATTCCGATAAGGGGATCTCCAATCTGCATGTGCCAAGTGACGTGATTGTTGACGCCTCCATGCCTGCCATGATTCGTATTGGCGGCAAAATGTGGGGTACCGATGGCAAGCTGAAAGATACCAAAGCCGTTATTCCCGAAAGTACCTACGCCACCATTTATCAGGAAGTGATCAACTTCTGTAAGCATCACGATAACTTCGATCCGACCACCATGGGCTCTGTGCCCAATGTGGGCCTGATGGCGCAAAAAGCCGAAGAATATGGCTCGCACGATAAAACCTTTGAGCTGGAGTGCGATGGCACGGTGCGTGTCGTAGACGAAGATGGCAAGGTGCTGTTGCAGCATGAAGTCGAGCAGGGCGATATCTGGCGCATGTGTCAGACCAAAGACCTGCCTATTCAGGACTGGGTTAAGCTGGCTGTGACACGAGCGCGCGCGAGCAACACGCCGGCGATTTTCTGGCTTGATCTCGAGCGTCCACACGATGCGCAAATGATCAAGAAGGTGGAGCGCTATCTGCAGGACCACGACACTGAAGGCTTGGATATTCGCATTATGTCGCCGGATCAGGCCATTCGTTACACCATGGAACGTTTGATTCGTGGCAAAGACACCATTTCGGTAACCGGTAATGTATTGCGTGATTACCTGACTGATTTGTTCCCGATTCTGGAGCTGGGTACCAGTGCCAAGATGTTGTCTATCGTGCCATTGATGGCCGGTGGTGGCCTGTTCGAAACTGGTGCGGGTGGTTCAGCGCCTAAGCACGTGCAGCAGTTCTTAGAGGAAAATCATCTGCGCTGGGATAGTCTGGGTGAGTTCTTGGCGATTGCTGTGTCCCTCGAAGATCTGGGTATTAAAACCGGAAACGAGCGGGCCAAGATATTAGCCGAAACGCTGGATCAGGCCACCGCTATATTCCTCGAAGAAAATAAATCGCCCTCTCGTAAGGCGGGTGAAATTGATAACCGTGGCAGTCACTTTTACCTGGCTCTTTATTGGGCTGAAGCCTTGGCTAAGCAGACCGCCGATACGGAACTCAAAGCACGTTTTGAGCCGATTGCGCAGAAATTGCGTGACAACGAGGGCAAAATTATGGATGAATTGCTCGCCGTGCAAGGGCAGCCGACCGATATTGGCGGCTATTACCATCCAGATCTGACGCGAGTAAACACGGCGATGCGCCCGAGTGCCACGCTGAATCAGATTGTGGATGAAATGCGAGAGGCCGTTGCCGGCTAAGGCCCTCGAAGAGAAGACAAAAACCGCAGCCTGGAGCTGCGGTTTTTTTTTGGATGTAAGAAATATGTGTGTGTCTGTTATTGATGGTTTGACTTTGGATCTGGGGCTGCTCATCGACGAAATCGCGGTGCGGGGTTATTGCGTCATGGAACAGGCGATTGCTACTGACTTGTTGGATGCCCTGTATATCGAGGCCAGCGATGAAGTGCGTTTTCGGCCGGCGGCCATTGGGCGAGGGGTGGATGAACAGCTAAACACCAAGGTGCGCTCAGACGAGATTGCCTGGATGAAAGGTGAGTCTGAAGCGCAGCAGCGCTGGTTAGCCGCCATGAGCGCCTTGCGACTTGAGATTAATCGTCATCTGTTCATGGGTCTGTTTTCGTTCGAATGTCATTATGCGCATTATGCCCCGGGGCATTTCTACAAGAAGCATTTTGACGCCTTTGAAGGAAGTGCCAACCGTCGATTGAGCGTTGTAGCTTACCTCAATCCTGAATGGCAGGAAGAGTGGGGTGGAGAGTTAGTGATTTATGACAAACAGGATCGTTTTCTGAAACGCGTTCAGCCTAAAGGTGGCTCGGTGGTTGTGTTTCTGTCCGAAGACTTTCCGCATGAAGTGCTGCCCACACAACAGGATCGTTTTAGCATTGCTGGTTGGTTCAGGGTTAATACGACCCACGGTGGCAAGATAGATCCACCCAGATAACGCGTGATGAGCTGGATTGATTCGGTTTTTTTGCGTGGACTTTGTGGCAATAAAAAAGGCAGCTTTCGCTGCCTTTTTGGAAATCTAGTTGTTTGCTAGTTGTTAGAAAGTATGGCGACTAATTCAATTTCGTCTTCCATGTTGTGCTCCCCTTTTTTGTCTGTCTGACTTTTTAAACTCCGCCATTATTACAAGTGAGGGTTAAGCGCAAAGTGTCTGCAAGCTTAACGTTTTGTATAAAAAATGCTCAGTTGTCTGGCGAGGCATGCTCTAAGGTGGTTCATTTTTAATCAGTTTTGCTTCATGTCTGCGCAACGCTCGATTCATCTTAAGCGCGTTAATCTGAGTGTTGTTGGTTTTAACTTATTGAAATGTATGGCTAAAAAATCGCTATATAAGTTTTGGCATGGCCTGTGCTGTATAGCTTAGTGTACATGCAACGCATCATCGCATGCTTGCTTGTCGCACCCGTTTCGCCACAGGAGAAAGGTTATGCTTCCAGCCAAAGGCAGTCAGTTATTTACTCTTACCACCGCAGCTGAGGCTCAGTGTTTATCTGAGCTCAAGGCATATTTCGATTCCATGTACTTTGCCAACTAAAATCACCAACCAAAAAATCAGTTAATCAATGACAACGGTCAAGGGAAATTAGGGACGGACCAATTGGGTATGGATACCCTCTTTTTTGCACTTTACCGTGCTAGCTTAAGGCGACCCTGGGGGATGTGGTCGCCTGCTTTTCTAATCTCTCACTCTTTATTGCAAGTTTCTTATCGAATTGACTTATCGGGTTGAACAGTGCCTCTGTTCAGTATGATGGTTTTGTCGTGTTTCGCAGAATTGCTGCGTGTGGTA
>JAWWBW010000097.1:0-10831 GCA_033720775.1 Oleiphilaceae bacterium
CCCCCTAAAGAGCGGATGATTATCTGGCGACTCGTCGAGCAGGAGCTCCGCGGCGAGGTACTGCAATACCTCAGTGAAGATATTCAGGGCTACTTTCTCAGCAAGCTGAATACTCAGGAAGTGGTCAGTGTCACCGAAGATCTCGACACCGATGACCTCGCAGACATCCTGCAACAGCTACCCGATCAGGTTATCCAGGAAGTCCTGGATTCCATGGACACCCAGGATCGATTGCGCGTCGAAGCGGTACTGTCCTACCCGGAGGATACCGCCGGTGGTCTGATGAACACCGACACCATCACCATTCGCGCTGACATCACCATCGACGTAGTCTTGCGTTACCTGCGTCGCCACCGCACGCTACCTGAAATGACCGATAGCCTATTGGTAGTGAGCCGTAAAGACGAGTTGGTCGGCGTACTGCCGATTACCAAAATGCTGGTATCCAATCCCTCCGCCACCGTAAGAGAGGTAATGGAGACCGATATGATGTCTATTGATGTCAGTAGTCACGCGAGCGACGTCGCTAAAGTCTTTGAACGACAGGATCTTGTTTCAGCACCTGTCGTTAATAAAGACGGCTACTTACTAGGTCGTATCACCATTGATGACGTGGTCGACGTGATTCGTGATGACGCAGACCATAGCCTGATGAGTATGGCCGGCCTGGACGAAGAAGAAGATACTTTTGCGCCGGTGAAGAAAACGGCTAAACGTCGTGCCGTCTGGCTTGGCATCAATCTCATTACGGCCTTTGTCGCCGCAGGTGTCATTGGTATTTTTGAACAAACCATTCAACAGGTGGTTGCCTTGGCGGTACTAATGCCCATCGTTGCCAGTATGGGGGGTATTGCCGGGAGTCAAACATTAACACTGGTCATACGCGCTATGGCTGTCGGCCAGATAAGTTCAAGTAACCTGCGCTGGCTGCTTAATCGCGAATTCTTTGTTAGTGTTATCAATGGCCTGTTATGGGCACTGGTGGTCGCATCCGCGGCCGTGCTCTGGTTTCAGGACATGACGATAGGGGTCGTTATCGCAGCCGCTATGCTGATCAATCTCGTGGTGGCCGCCATCTGCGGAACCGTGCTGCCTATTTTTCTCAAAGCGCAGAACATTGATCCTGCGCTCGCTGGTGGTGTAATCCTGACGACCGTCACCGATGTGGTTGGCTTTGTCTCGTTTCTTGGGCTGGCCACCCTCGCCTACGCATAACCGAGAGAACATGATGTCTGAAGACTATTACGACGATGATGAGTCTGAAATTAAAAGTAAATCCCAGATTAAACGGGAAATGGCGGCACTTCAGGAAATGGGAAAACAGCTGTGTGAACTCAAGACCTCACAGCTTAACGAAGTACCCATCAGCGCTAGCCTCCGCGAAGCCATTGACCTTTATAATCGCGTGCATCAAAAAGAAGCGCGGCGCCGCCAGATGCAGTTTATCGGTAAGCTGATGCGCAATGAAGACGCTGAGGCCATACAGGACGTGCTCGACCGGTTTGATACCAGCTCTCGCGCCCATGCACAGGCCTTGCATCAGGTTGAAGCGTGGCGCGAAAAACTGATTAATGGTGATAACGAAGATATTACTGCTTTTGTTGATGAGCACCCAGGTGTCGACATCCAACAGTTGCGACAATGGGTGAGAAAAGCCAAAAAAGACAACGAAACCGGAAAAAACACCGGAGCTGCTAAAAAGCTGTTTCAGTTTATTCGGGAATACGAAAACTAAGTCTGCGATGCTGCTGAAGCGGCATTTCACGTCTCACTTTCGCTAATAACTCAGGCTCTAATACAGCACTGATTACCCCTTCCCCTTTGCCGCAAGCAGCGATCACCTTTCCCCACGGATCAATCACCATACTGTGCCCCCAGGTCTCACGCGTTTCACTATGCCTTCCTCCCTGGTTAGCTGCAATCACATAGCTTTGCGTTTCGATCGCACGCGCGCGCAAGAGAGCTTCCCAATGCGCTTCACCTGTTACGGCAGTAAACGCCGAAGGAACCGTCAATACATGACAACCGGCGGCACGTAAGTTGAGAAATAATTCGGGAAATCGCAGGTCATAACAAATTCCAAGGCCAATACACCACTGTTCAATCTGGCACAATTGAATTTGCTCACCCGGTTCAAACGTATCCGATTCTCGGTAACCACCCTGGGCATCCGCGACGTCTACATCGAATAGATGTATTTTGTCGTAGCGGCTCAACAGCGTTCCGTCGGGACCGAACACCAAGCTCGCGCTGCGCAAGCGCCCATCCGTGGCGGCTCCATCGCCGCGAAGCGCCATCGGAAACGACCCCACTTGCAGATAGCAACGATAATACTCGGCCAACCCGGCAAGTTGCGGTAAACACGCCTCGGGCTGCATAGCCAGTGCACGTTGTGCCGATGCACCAAAGCAGAGGGCGTTTTCCGGCAGCTGGACCAGGCGAGGCGCGGGAAGCTGCGCCATTGAGTCGAGCATCAGCTTGATCTTGCGCAGATTCTCCTGCCAGTCATCCGTACTTATCATCTGTACAGCGGCAACGTGTAAGGGCTGGTCAGGAATATCCACACTATTTATTGGCATTTAGCACCTGCTTGAGTTCGAGCACCGGATTACTCCAGGGCCCCTTTATGGTGTAACGCGCCGTCGTAATCTGAGAAAGAGGCTCACCCAAAATCTTGTCGATCAACCACACTGCACCGCCAATCTGTGGCGCACCCAACAGCAAAGCGGCCAGGGGAACGTTTTGTGATACCGGCAATTCGACCACCATCTCCATATCCAGCTGCTCTTTCCCCAAATCCGTCGCGCCCGTGATCGTGTATTTGCTGGAAGGCCCCGTAATGCGCAGCTTGTCCTCGATGCGTAAATTCCCCTGATCAATACGCGCGTTGAGGGTCAGTTCATCATAGCTGACCCCGCTCTTATACAAATCAGAAAAATCGAGTTTGAGTCGTCGCCCAATCGCTTCGGCATTGAAAATTCCAAACAATCTCAAGGCACCGGTTTTTTCATCGGCTGTTTTCAGGCGACCATCCTTCATCACGACCCGAAGAGAACCTGATATCGCACCTAAGGCAAAGTCGCTGGGCGCATGGGGCCAAACCCACGCTAAACTGCCCTCCATATCATTACTGGTAAGCGGACTTTTCCAGTCGAGATGTTTCGCCAGGGCATCGATATCACGCCCCATCAAGTCGAGAGTGAGAATACTGGAATGATGACCATCTTCGAGTTGCCAATTAAGTTGCCCACTGGCGCGATTTCCAAGCAAACGCCAATCAAGCTCTCTGAAGATCGCACCTTTATCATTCGGCTCAATCACAAAAGAAAGGGCCCCATAATTTTTGTCGGCAAGCGTTAGGCGTTCAGTCTTAAAGCGCAATGCGGGCAAACCCGAGGGATCAAGCGTTTCCCCTGTCAGTCCTCCCCCCCTTTCTTTTAAGTGGAGTTCACTAAACGTGACAACCATGGGGTCATCGCTGGGCACCGTAACACGCCCCTTCGCTTCAGGACCTGACAACTCAATCAACCAGCCATCGCCCTTCGACCTGATCTGCGCGATTTGATTTGTAAACGGATAACCGAAGGCCTCAAGACCACCAATCTCCGCATTCACCTGACGTAAGAGAGGAGCCGATTTTTCACTGGTTGCGACATTATTCCAGCGACCAATAAAATCCAGCCATGGATCGAGCACCATTGCGGGCACGCCTACATTAATCGTCAACCCCTGTTGCTGCTCACTTGTCCTTGCAAGGGGCTCCCCAATGTTTATTTGCCCGGTTTTCAATTCGCCCTGCTCAAAACGCAACTGAGCAGTACTTTGACCAAATTTTGCATTGGAAAGGCGCGCGCTAACATTGAGATCCTCGCCATCAATAAGGGTTTTTATATACAACGCTTCGGCTAAATCGGCACCCTTGTTTAGCGGGGCTGGCCAGTCTCGAATCAGCCCTTTAGTGTCACTCACCAGCTCGAAATAAGGGGGCGAAACGGCTTCTGGCGGAATATGCAGCTCACAACGGTAATCGAATCGACCCGACAAACCTGGAGGCGACGTCATGGCGAAGTGTTTTGCAATGGCAGAGGCTGTCGCCTTTCCTTTCATCGCGATACGGGTTGTACTGCGCGTGTCGCTTACCTCCCTCGTGTCAATCACCTTGTGATTTAAATACACACTAGGTGCGAATGCTTCATATCGCTCAGCTGCTGCGATCGCCTCATAATCAGTATTGATGTTAATGGTTACGGGTTCATCAAACAGGCTTGCTGAAATCTCTTTGGCACGAACACCATTGTCGGAAGAGACATCGAGCACACCATTCACCCCCGTAAACGTTAATCTCGAAGGCAGGTGTTTTACCACGGCCTGCTTAAGTTGTGCCGCCACGTTGTAACCCACCTCTTTGCCATCTTCCATGGGGACACTGATCGTTATTTGGGTATCAACATCTGAGTCAACCGAAACTTGTTCAGCAATGTGCCGGGTGTTTTCGGCAATGGGCGACTCTCGCAACCAGTAGCGGAGATTTTTAGGCGCAATCCTGGTTGTCGCCTTGGCGGTCAACGTCGAAAAGCCTCCCTCCTTTGCCTCAGGTTTGTGGGCACTCAGGCGCTGAAGAGAGGTCTTGTGAATGCGAGCGTTTTCTGCGCGAATATCCAATTGACCGTTTTGAATATCGATTTCGGCTGCAAGGTCCTCAAGGTTAGGCCAGCCCTCAGCAAAGTGAAGCACCCCTTTTTGGGTATTGACGTGAATACTTGATGTGAAACTGTTTTCAGGGCTTTGCGTTTCGACCACTCCGTAACCGACATAAATACCCGATGTTGCCGTGCCGGATACCAAGGATCGGCGCAACCAGTCATGCAGTTCACTGCCCACAGCATAATAGGGAACAAAAGCCGGCACTTTTTCGAAATCGATATCCTGCAAGGCAATCTGCAGCATAAGGTAATCTTCATGCGCCGGGCCATTGAGTATCAACTCAAAGTCGCCATACACCAGCGAGTTGTCGGGCATATACAATCGTATTCCTTCGGAGAACACGCGCACATCGTCATTCTCCAACTGCCATTTGACCGCTCCCTGCCCGCGGCGACTTTTCCATGCATCCAAAAACAGTGTGGGAAAGGCAAGCTCAAACCCTTCGCTGTCAAAAATGACACCACCACCTTCGGCGTTGGCGTACACATATCCATTGATGTTGCGCCCTGAAGGTGTGCTTTCGTATGCCTTTAAGCCCACCGCTTCGAGCGCTGCGTCAAATCGCCATTCGCCATCTTGCTTGAGCACACGCAAGTGACGCAGCTTACCCTCTGGCTCACTTATCTGTAGACGTTCCCCTAAACTACCAGAAGCGACATCAAGCATCGTCACTAACTGGCTGGCACATCCCACATCGAGCATATCGAGGTAGGTATCTATATTTTCATTGTCGAAGATAACGCGACCATTCATGGGTCCGCATTGCTGCGATAGCCACTCGAAGGACAAGCCCGAAAAATAAAGCTCATTCGCTTTTTCACCGCTTTCCCATGCGGCCTCCGCAATGAGATTTCTTACGGGAGGCATGGATTCGTCAGCAAGTTGCCACTGCAACTCACTCATTTGCATGGTGGTATGCCACGACTGCACTGCACCGTCAGCAAAGTCGAGCCAGAGACGGCCGCTCAAATCTATTTGTTCCAAGGCCAGCTCAGACCATTCGTATTGCTCAAGCAAACTTGCGAAATCGGCTCCGGATCGAAACTCTGCGTAAAGTTGCGCCATTAACCCCAGCTCGTCGTCCCACTCACCGCGCACCGTAAAGTTCATGACCGGCTGCACACCGTCTGGTTCAATCACGAGCCCCCGAGCATGCAGCGCGTCGCCCTCGTAATTCACTGCAAGATCGGGGACGCGCCAAACGCTCATGCGTTCGCGAGTATCGATGAAATCAATACGACTATCAGACAATACCACCTGGGCACCATCTAGATAGCTTAGAAAACGGTCTATATCGGGGTTCTGTTGACTTCCGGAAAGCGCAAGTTCGACACCGCCAATCACCCAGGAGCCATCGTCGCGATGCGCCACTTCGAGACCGGTCTGGTCCACTTGTATCGATCGCAGGCGAACGTCACGCGCCAACAGGCTGCGCAAGATCGCCAACCTGATGCGCACTTCGTTTAATTGCGCCTTGTCAGGTTCAAAGAAAGAGAGATCACGAATCACAATGACAGGATCAAAACCTACCCATTGCCCCTCGAGCACCCCTATACGCACGGACTGACCAAGCGAGTTACTAAGAAAGGTTTCGAGTTGGGCGCGATAATCGGGCAAAAAGGCCAAGGCACTGCGGGCCAGTACCACGTAGAGCGCCACAAGCAACAAGGTACCAAAGGCGATGAGACGCAGATTGATGCGAATTAAGCGAACCAGATGCCTCAAAACCGACTACTCACTTTCCATTTTGTTGAGTTAGATACATAACACCTCACCTCGCCACCACCTTATTCTGTAACCGGGCGATCGCAACTTCGCTGCTACCAACACGCACTAGGCAGCACAATAGCAACAATTGCATGGCACAATGCAGCTAGATCAATACTACGTCGTATTGTCCCTGGTTATACATCACCTCAACCTGGAACTTGATTTGTTTTCCGATGAAGGTTTCAAGGTCGGCCACGTTATCGGATTCTTCATCAAGCAGGCGATCGATCACACTTTGGGAGGCCATCACCAAATAAACCGAGGCATCATAAGCGCGATTGACGCGCAAAATCTCACGCATAATCTCGTAGCAAACCGTCTCTGCAGTTTTAAGATAACCCGTACCATCACATACATGGCAGGGTTCACACAGCGTCTGGCCCAGGCTTTCAGTGGTGCGTTTGCGTGTCATCTCGACCAGCCCCAGCTCACTAACACAACTGATGGTCGTGCGCGCATGGTCCCGTTCCAACATCTTTTCGAGCATACGCAAAACCTGACGCTTGTGCTCGTCATCGGCCATATCAATGAAGTCGAGAATAATGATACCGCCGAGATTACGCAGGCGTAGCTGACGGCCAATCGTACGTGCTGCCTCCAGATTGGTCTTAAAGATCGTTTCTTCGAGATTGCGATGACCAACGAAAGCCCCCGTGTTCACATCGATCGTCGTCATCGCTTCTGTCTGATCAATAATCAGATAACCACCGGATTTGAGTTGTACCTTGCGTCCCAACGCTTTTTGAATCTCGTCATCAATGTTGTACAGATCAAATATAGGTCTTTCACCAGGATAGTATTCAAGCCGGTCGCTTACATCGATAAGAAAATTTTCGGCGAATTCTTTCACCTTGTTATAGCTTTCGCGAGAGTCGATACGAATTTTTTCAGACTGGGGCTTCACCAGATCACGAATGGCACGCATGTAAAGGGGGAGATCCTGATATATCACACAAGGTGCCGAATTCTCTTTGATGCGCTGCTCGAGCTTCTTCCACAAGCGTGCCAAAAACTGCATATCTGCTTTAAACTCTTCTTCGCCTGCACCCTCGGCAGCCGTGCGAACAATGAATCCTTTTGTGCTCTCTTCAGAACCAGGCTCGTCATCCTCACCATCCAGCTGACAGCTCTGTACGAGATCGCGTAACCGTTCGCGTTCGGACTCTTCTTCAATGCGCTGGGATATGCCGATATGATCAACGCCCGGCATATACACCAAGTAGCGACTGGCAATACTCAACTGAGTCGTTAAACGCGCCCCTTTGGTGCCAATCGGATCCTTGATGACTTGAACCACAAGCGATTGACCTTCACGCAGTAACAGCGCGATATCCGGAGGTTGTTTACGGTTTGGGGATGCGTCCTCATCTTCGACATTAAGTGCAATATCCGAAACATGGATAAATGCAGCACGCTCCAATCCGATATCGACGAAGGCCGCTTCCATGCCCGGCAACACTCGCACAACCTTGCCTTTGTAAATATTGCCAACAATACCGCGACGACTGGTACGCTCAATGTAGACTTCCTGCAACATCCCGTTTTCGACGACCGCCACCCGCGTTTCAACCGGCGTGACGTTGATGAGGATCTCCTCACTCATCCCGGCAATGGCCGTTCGATTACGGGATTCCTGGCGCGGCGTATTGTCATCTTCCGGTTTCACGTTTGCATTGCCTTCCATACATCACATCCCAACTTTTGCAACAACTCAGCAGTCTCTCTAAGCGGCAAACCCACAACATTACTGTAGCTGCCACTCAGTCGCTCAACCAATAACGCACCTTTTGACTGTATGCCATAGCCGCCAGCCTTGTCCAGCGGTTCACCCGTGCGCCAATAGGCCTCAATTTCATACTGTGACAGGGTCTTGAACAACACCTCCGTCACCACGCTTTTTTCACGATACCGCCACCCATTAGAGCGTGACCATCCTGCCACACAAACGCTGGTTATGACCTGATGCATGCGCCCCGACATAGCTTCCATCATGGCAGTAAAATCGGCCTGATCTTCTGGTTTGATCAGAATCCGTTCGTCGAGCACGCCAATGGTATCCGCCGCAATAACATAAGCTTCTCTTTCAGAGCTTATGGGCAAGTCAGTCAATGACTCGGCAACAGACCGCGCTTTGGATCGGGACATGCGCGCAACATAGTCTTGCGCGGGCTCTTCGTGGAGAGGGGTTTCATCGATGTCCGCAACAACGACATCAAAACGGAGTGACAACTGTTCCAGAAGTTCGCGGCGACGTGGCGATGAGGATGCCAGTATCAGGTTATGCATAGTCTTCGCACCAGATCATCTCAGGGCAAATACCAAACGGTCGTAAAATACCATTACGAGCGGCCATATCAATGCGCTGGTCAATGCCTGCCAAAGATATTCAAGCCCACCATCGGACACACTCATCACTGCCCGCACCGTATAGACCACCATTAAGTGAATCCCGGTAATGAAAAACACAATGAGCGACTGCTGCGCCATAGGAAACATTTTCAAACGCTGTTGCATCGCCAATACAAGATAACTAACGATACTGGTCGCCAGCATATGCAGCCCAAAATAACTGCCGGCCAAACAATCCAGCACCAGCCCCACCGCTACAGCCGTTGCGATGCCTACTTTTTCAGGATGACGCAGCAACCAGTAGAGCAAGCATAGGACCATCCACTCAGGGCGCAGTGAACTGACCACATCTGGCAATACCAATAACTCCAATATTGCTGCCAGTAAAAAAGACAGCACTACTGCGAGCCAGCTAAAGTTAGAAGCAACCATTAGCTCTCCTTCGCTTCGGCACTAGTCACGGATCCCTGCTCTGAGGCCCTAAAAACCAACAACAGGAGTTCGCTTCGGTTCAACTGGGCCAGCGGAACCGCTTTGACTCGAGCAAAGGGTTGCCCCGGATCCCGCTCAATGATTGTTACGCGGGCAACCGGGTAGCCTTTCGGAAAGCGACCTCCCAAACCGGAACTCACCAGCAGGTCTCCCACTTCTACGTCGGTCGTATCTGAGACATTTCCTAATTCAAGGTAATTCATCGATCCCACACCATAGGCAATCGCACGAACGCCATTTCGGTTTACTTGCACCGGAACGGCGTGACGGTTGTCAGAGATGAGTAACACCCGACTATTGAACTCGTTTACTTCTATTACCTGCCCCATTAAGCCATACGCATCTAGAACGGCCTGACCTTCATACACGTCATCCGCGAGACCTTTATCAATGGTGATGTAATGATTGTCGGGATCTGGACTGGCACCAATTAACTCAGTGACCACTACCCCCTCTTCAACCAGACGCGAGGCGTTGAGCAACTCACGCAAACGATTGAGCTCCGCTGTGACTGAAGCAAGCTTTTGCGATTTACGCTCTAAGACCAACATGCGGGCACGCATCAAATCAAGCTCTTCTTCGAGCGTTTGACGACTGGTGAATACGAATAGAACACCTTCGTACAGCTGGTAGGGAAGATCACTCAACCACTGAACGGGCGTGAGCGCCGTGTTCAAGGCCTGACGAACAGGGTTTAATTGGGAAAAACGGGAATCAACGAACAACAACGCCAGCGACAAAATGATCGCCAACGCCAATCGATACCCTAGGTAGGGGCCTTGCGCAAAGATGGTTTTGATACGGCGCTCCTGCTTTTACGATACGCAGCTTATCCGCAGCCTTGCCCGAAACGCGGCAAGGCTTTGGGCAATCAGTCTATCGGAAACAGGCCTTCGGCGCTCTTATCGATCAACTCAAGAGCCTTACCACCGCCACGCGCGACACAGGTAAGCGGATCCTCCGCCACTATCACAGGCAAACCGGTTTCTTCACTCAAAAGGCGATCCAGACCACGCAGCAGTGAGCCGCCCCCCGTCAACACGATGCCTCGTTCCGCAATGTCTGATGCCAGCTCGGGTGGAGATTGTTCCAGCGCGCCTTTTACTGCCTGAACAATAGCGGCCAACGACTCCTGCAGAGCTTCAAGAATCTCTTCGCTATTCAGCGTAAAACCTCGGGGCACCCCTTCAGCCAAGTTGCGTCCGCGTACATCAATTTCGCGTAATTCCAGCCCCTCGTAAGCGCAGCCGATTTCCTGCTTTATTTTCTCTGCTGTCGCATCACCAATCAGGCTACCGTAATTACGACGCACATAGGTCACGATGGCTTCATCAAAACGGTCACCACCCACTTTCACCGAATCCGCATAGACGATTCCATTCAGCGAGATAATGGCAATTTCAGTGGTACCACCACCAATATCGACCACCATTGAGCCACTGGCTTCTTCCACCGGCAGACCTGCACCAATAGCTGCTGCCATGGGTTCTTCAATCAGATACACCTCGCGCGCGCC
>JAWWBW010000098.1:0-10816 GCA_033720775.1 Oleiphilaceae bacterium
CGCGGCCATCGGAGTCGCAGGTGATGTCCTGTACAACCGCGCGCCGTGTGAGTGGCTTGTCGAGGTGCTGGATCGGCATGATCGGGAATATCTGATCAATGCCCCACACATCGGGTAAAGATTGAAACAGCGAAAAGTTAACAAACAGCTTCTCGGCCAGTTTGCTGTTCAGCTCGTCGATAATTTCACGGTGATCTCGATGTTGCGGGTCGAGAACTGTGCGTAGCCGTTCACAGATGGCCAAAAACAGCTGTTCCGCCTGGGCTTTTTGCACCAGGCCCATGCTGCCCTGATAAAACATGGCGAGTGCTTCTTCCATGGCGTGGGCCGCATCATAAAAAATTTCGTTGAGCGAGCGATTCGAAGCCCCCTGTTCCAGCGCTTGGAAATCCCGCCATAAATGCGAGAGCGGACTAATCGCTTCTTCATTTTCTGGTTTGGCCGGCGTTGTCGCATGCGGTACCTCACGCGCGACCACGTCGGTAATGAGTATCGCGTGATGCGCGGTGAGCGCACGGCCCGATTCACTGATCAGATGCGGGTGAGGCAAGTCGTTAAGCTGGCACTCTTCTTTAAAGGCCTGCACCACATTAAGCGCATAATCGCTTAACTGATAATTGATTGAACAGATATTGCGCGAACCGGTGCCGTCGTAATCCACACCGAGCCCGCCACCAATATCAACTGTGTCGATGGGACAAGCCTGGGCTCGAAGTTCACCGTAAATGCGCGCGCATTCCTGCAGCCCTTTATGAATGTCGCGAATATTGGCGATTTGTGATCCAAGATGGAAGTGCAGTAACCGCAGACAGTCTAGTCGCTTGTGCTGACGCAACAGTGCAATGGCATCAAGTAACTGCTGTGATGAGAGGCCAAACTTGGATTTCTCGCCGCCGGTATTTTGCCAGTGGCCTTTACCGATGGTAGCCAGGCGCGCCCGCACGCCGATGCACGGCGATAGCTTCAGTTTTTCGGCTTCTTCCAGAATGATGGGGATTTCCGATACTTTCTCGGCCACAATAAATACGCGGTAGCCCAAGGCCTGCCCCATCAGGGCCATGCGCACGTAGTCACGATCTTTATAGCCGTTGCACACGATGGTGGCGCCGGGTTCAAGCGCCATAGCAAGCACAGCCAGAAGCTCAGGTTTGGAGCCGGCTTCGAGACCAACTTGCCCATTGCTGCGGGCAGGTTGTGTATGCACAATCTCTTCGACCACCCGCCGTTGCTGGTTTACCTTGATGGGATACACCACCTGATAGCGGCCTTGATATTCAAGCTGCTCGCAGGCTTCATTAAAGGTGTTCACTAGACAGTTCACACGGTCATGCAAGATATCGCGGCAACGTACCAGAACCGGGGTGCGCAAACCGATGGCGCGAATCTGCTCGACCAGCTGGGTCACACGAATACTGTGTTGGGCATCGCGGGTGGGGCACACCAGTAGCTCGCCATTTTCGGCTACCTGAACATAGCCGCCTCCCCAGCGTTGGTGGTTGTATAAAGAAGGCTGTGCGGCGTCTCGGAGCATGGGTCTATACTTCGTGTAAAAGCTCGCATGCTAACGCAAGCGCGTGCGGCTTCCTAGAGTAAATTACGCTAATTTATTGCTGCAACAGCGCGCTGGTGGTACTAGAATGCGCGCAATTTTCAGCACATGGCTGAACAGGGTCGAATATTCACAGGAGAAGCGAATGACCTTAGATAAAAACCAGTGGTTCACCGAGCAGTTTCAGAATGAGGGAACGGCGTTTTCCCTGCAAATCAAGCGCAAACTGCACGAGGAGCAAAGCCCTTATCAGTTTCTTGAAATATACGAGACGGAAACGTTCGGCAATCTGATGGTCATCGATGGCTGCGTCATGTTGACCCAGCGCGACAACTTTCTTTACCACGAGATGATGTCTCATCCGGCACTGTTTACCCACCCCGCCCCCAAGCGCGTGGTGATTATCGGTGGCGGCGACTGCGGCACCTTGCGCGAAGTTTTGAAACATCCGGGCATCGAGAGTGCGGTGCAGGTGGATATCGATGAAGGTGTCACGCGCTTGTCACAGCAGTATTTTCCGGAGCTGTGCGAGAGCAACGACGATCCCCGCGCACAATTGCTGTTTGATGATGGCATTGCCTGGATGAAGCATGCCGAACCGGGTTCGGTTGATGTTGTAATTATTGATTCTACCGATCCGGTGGGTCCGGCAGAGGGGCTGTTTGCGGTAGATTTCTATCGCGACTGTGCGCGAGCACTGTCCGAACAGGGCGTGTTAGTGCAGCAGTCCGAGTCGCCATTGTTGCATACGAACAGCATCATTGCTGATGTGCACAAAGACCTCAAAGCGGCAGGATTCAGCAGTGTGCATACCCTGCCGTTTCCACAGCCGGTATACCCCACCGGTTGGTGGAGTGCCACCATGGCGTGCAAGCAGGGCAATGCGCACGATTATCGTCGCGAGGCATCAGCGAATAAGTCCTTTGCAACGGAGTATTACAATCAGGCGATTCATGAGGCGGCGCTGGCGCAACCGGAATTTATGCGGCGTGTGCTAAATAAGGACTAGCAGCGATATAAGCCAGTCATGGCCTGTTACAGGCGGTGATTGGCGTACTTGCGTAAAAATGTAATGGTGCTGGCCGGGGCCTCCTTGAACAGTATACCAATGGCAAAGCCATCCGAGGTGATGCTGCTGTGGCGCACCTCGCCTACCGCTCTGATTTGCTTGCGCAAGCCTTTATAGGTGATGGTGATTTCGACCAGAATCTGAGCCCGCATATTAAAGTCATACGGACTGACCACTGAGGCTCCACGTTCAGAAACATCCCGCGTGCGGCAGTGTACAACTTCGTGTTTGGTGGTGGTGATTTTTGCCGCCCAGCGTGCAGCGCGTCGGGCAAACTCGCGGCGTTCATCCGCACTTGCTTCTTTACTTGCGCCATCTTTGCCATGCAGGGCATTGCTCACAGCAGCATAGCGCGCTGCTAATTCTTTCTCATCACTCATGCTGCCCGTACACCCGTCTCAGCCTCTTTTTACCAAAACATAGTCCAGCTTGGTGTGGGCATCAATTGGCAATTGGTAAGTATTTGTGCATAAAAAAAGGCGCCCGATGGGCGCCTTTGTATCAGACCAGATATTGCTTAGTCTTTGGTGAACTCTGGGTAGGCTTCCATACCACACTCTGACAGGTCCACACCTTCGTACTCTTCTTCTTCCGATACGCGGATGCCCATCACAGCTTTGATGATGCTCCACACTACCAGGCTGGTGATGAATACCCAGACGAAGATAGTCAGTGCGCCAACCAGCTGGCCGCCGAAGGTCGCATCAGCGTCAGACAGCAGTACCGCGAAGATACCCCACAGACCTACAACACCGTGTACCGAGATAGCACCAACAGGATCGTCGATCTTCATCTTGTCGAGAGTCACGATAGAGAACACAACGATCACACCACCGATGGCGCCAATGATAGTCGCCAGCAGAGGAGAAGGATCAGCAGGTTCTGCAGTGATCGCTACCAGACCAGCCAGAGCGCCGTTAAGAGCCATGGTCAGATCCGCTTTACCGAACAGTACGCGAGCAACGATCAGCGCAGCGATCAAACCACCGGCTGCAGCAGCGTTAGTGTTCAGGAATACGCTGGCCACTTCGTTAGCCACACCGATACCTGACAATTGCAGAGTAGAACCACCGTTGAAACCGAACCAGCCCATCCACAGAATGAAGGTACCCAGCGTAGCCAGTGGCAGGTTTGCACCTGGAATCGCGTTCACTTCGCCGTTGGGACCGTATTTGCCCTTACGTGCACCCAGCAGCAGTACACCAGCCAGAGCCGCTGCAGCGCCCGCCATGTGAACGATACCGGAACCAGCGTAGTCGCTGTAGCTCAGCTCATACAGGCCGAATACAGAGCTGCCGCCCCAAGTCCAGGCACCTTCCATTGGGTAGATGAAACCAGTCATGACAACTGCGAATACCAGGAAGGCCCACAGCTTCATGCGCTCGGCAACCGCACCAGATACGATTGACATAGCGGTCGCTACGAATACCACCTGGAAGAAGAAGTCAGAAGCACCAGAGTACTGCAGACCCGCATCTTCAGCGCCTTCGTTGAACGCTTTCGCGCCAGCCAGAACGCCTGCAACGGCTTCGTCAGTCATGCTGGCAACAGAATCGGTACCAGACAGGAAGTAACCGCCACCGTACATGATCTCGTAACCGCAGATCAGGTACATGGTGCAAGACACTGCAAACAGTGCCACGTTTTTAGTAAGAATTTCAGTGGTGTTCTTAGCGCGTACAAGACCCGCTTCCAACATGGCAAAACCTGCTGCCATCCACATAACCAGTGCGCCGCACACCAAGAAATAAAAGGTGTCCATTGCGTACTGCAATTGATAAATACTGTTAAGTGCGTTTTCCATTGGAGCCCTCCGTACTAGGCTTTATGAAATGGGATAAGAGTTAGGGTTAAACGGCGTCAGTGCCAGTTTCGCCGGTACGAATGCGAATCGCTTGCTCCAATGCAGAGACAAAGATTTTACCGTCACCGATTTTTCCTGTGTTGGCTGCCTTGGAGATGGCTTCGATTACCTGATCCAGTAAATCTGTGCCAATAGCAACTTCAATTTTTACTTTGGGTAGAAAGTCCACCACGTACTCTGCACCACGGTAGAGTTCAGTGTGACCTTTCTGGCGACCGAAGCCTTTTACTTCAGTCACTGTAATGCCTTGTACGCCGATTTCCGAAAGCGCTTCGCGCACGTCGTCCAGCTTGAAAGGCTTGATGATGGCAGTTACGAGTTTCATGGATGTCTCCTTTCTATGCCGCCAATAGGGTTAAAAGCTATCTCTGTATTCAGTTTTGTTGTGCCGTAGTGACAATGTGCCATTACGGACCAAGATTGCTGGAGGCACTAAAGCAGTGCCCGTGCCATTTCTTAAAAAGAGTTTAAAAACAAGTAATTAAGAAATATGTGTGGAAGCGGCGCGGTTAAAAAGGCATCAAGCTGGTGCGATAGGTGTTTGGTGGCACCAAAATGATGCAGTGTTGTGGTGAAGGGCTAAATGGCGTTCTACTTTGGTCGGTGTTTAGTGGGTATATATCTGGTAGACTGGCACCCGTTTTGAACCAGTGCTGGAGCACAACATGTTAAGTCCGCAAGAACTGTTACAGACGATACACGAGCAGGTATCACAGTTTATCCCCGATGCCGGCAAAGCCGCCCAGGAGGATCTCAGCGCCAACTTAAAGATTCTGGTAAGTGGCATTATTTCCAAGCTGGACCTGGTGAGCCGCGAAGAGTTTGACGCCCAGCAGGCGGTGCTGATGCGGACACGGGAAAAACTCGAGCAGCTTGAAAAAGAAGTTGCCGATCTGGAAGCCCGTTTAAACGCACAATAAAGTCTTAATCGGTCCGCATGGAAGCGGCCGCAAGTACAGGGATGCACATGAGCTTATCTACGATCACTACGCGTGCGCAATTTGGCGTGCAGGCCCCTGAAGTCAGGGTCGAAACACACATCTCCAATGGTTTGCCCGCACTCAGTATTGTTGGCTTGCCTGAAACCGCCGTAAGAGAAAGTAAAGAGCGCGTGCGCAGTGCTCTGATCAACAGCGGTTTCGAATTTCCACATCGTCGCGTCACGATCAATCTGGCCCCAGCAGATTTGCCTAAACAGGGCGGCAGATATGATCTTGCTATCGCAATGGGCATATTGGTTGCCACGCAGCAGGTTGCTACAGAGGCGGTTGGTCATCTTGAATTTATTGCCGAACTGGGATTGGGTGGAGAACTGCGCACCGTAACGGGGGCGTTACCCGCAGCCATGGCGGCTGCCAAGGCGCAACGAGGCTTGGTTGTTGCCCTAGAAAACGCCATGGAAGCCTCCTGGAGCGATGCGAAGCCTGTTTTTGGTGCGCGCAATCTTGTCGAGTTGTGTCAGCATTTGCGAGAAGGCGGTATATTGCAGACGGTTGCCCGCCCGGCGCCCTCTTTTGGCGCGCACCATGCACCCGATCTTAATGAGGTCATGGGGCAATTCCGGCCGCGTCGGGCCCTTGAGCTAGCGGCGGCCGGACAGCACAACTTGTTATTTTACGGTCCACCGGGCACCGGCAAGAGTATGTTGGCGAGCCGTCTACCTGGAATACTACCGCCACTCAGTCGCGAGCAGGCCTTAGAAGTTGCTTCGCTTTATTCCCTTGTGGGTGAGTCGCGCTTGAGCCAAAGCTTTCTGAAGCGTCCCTTTCGTTCACCTCATCACAGTGCCTCGTCGCCTTCTCTCGTGGGGGGAGGCAGCATGCCGCGGCCCGGAGAAATCTCACTGGCGCACCATGGTGTTCTGTTTATGGATGAGTTGCCCGAGTTTGGGCGTCATGTACTTCAAGTGCTGAGAGAACCCTTGGAATCCGGAGAAATTCACATAGCTCGCGCACAAGCCAGCCTACGTTTTCCCGCACAATTTCAGTTGGTGGCGGCGATGAATCCTTGTCCCTGTGGTTATGCGGGTCACCCAGCCATCACGTGCGAATGTTCGCCGCAACAGATCCTGCAATATCGCAATAAGCTTTCCGGCCCCCTGCTAGACAGATTTGATTTGCAAGTCGAAGTGGGTGTACCTCCGGCCAGAGCGCTTTTAGATGACCTCGAGGCAGAATCCAGTGCGCAGGTAGCTGAACGGGTGTTGCGTGCACGAGATATACAATTGGCTCGTCAGGGTAAAACCAATCATGCGCTGGGGAGCAAAGAGCTCAAGCATGTTTGTCATCTTGATCGAAGTCTACAAACCCACCTTGAGCAAAGTATGGAGCGCCTGGCGATTTCGGCGCGGGGGATACATCGCGTGTTGAGAGTGGCGCGCACGCTTGCAGATCTTGAGGCATCAGAGTGCCTCACCAAGCGTCATATTATGGAGGCGCTGGCGTTTCGCAGTTTGTCACGGCGACCGCAATAGCGTGTTCTGTGGTTGAGGCCTAATAAGCTTGTATGATAAATTTTCGGCCACGTTGACCGTTGCTCATGCAAGCAAATAAAAAGGCAGGTACTTATGATTCGTGCGGCATTTCTTGTTTACGATCATGTATTGTTCTCGGGCGTGACACGTCCGTATGAAATACTCAAGTCCATTAATGCGATGGCAAAGCTCGACCGCGAGCCTCGACCTCTTGATATTAAACTGGCACGGATTGAAGCGTCGCAGCCCAAGCTTGCTGGTGACTTGCCGGTGGTGGTGGAGCACGAACTACAGGACTTTCCCGAGCTGGACTGGATATTTATTCCTCCTAATTGGCGCGACCCGGCAAAGCTGCTGCGTAAATACGACTTTCTACCGGAGCTGTTAAAGCGTTATTACCAGCGAGGAACCAAATTTATCGCGACCGGTGGCGGGGTGTATTTTCTGGCGGAGGCGGGTTTGCTGAAAGGTCTGCCGGCAACTACGCACTGGTACTTTTTTGAGGACTTCAAGACGCGCTATCCTCAGGTTGATTTGAAAGAGCAGCATTTTATTACCTACGGTGAGGGTATTTACTGTGCTGGGAGCATCAATGCTCTTTCTGATCTAGTATTTCACTTGATCGGGCAAGCCTTCGGCGCAGAACGTCGTCATCTCGCAGAGCGACATTTTGCGCACGAGGTGGGCAGTAGCTACGACTTGCCCATGTTCAGTGTGGGGCATGCAGCGCATGCCGATGAAGCGGTGGTGGAAGTTCAGGAGTGGTTAAAACAGGCCTGTTGCGAAGATATTGATATTCCACAGATGGCCGAGCGCGCAGGTATGCCGGTGCGCACCTTTACTCGACGATTTCGTCAGGCTTTGGGTATGACGCCCAATCAGTATCTGCAGGATTTACGCATTGATAATGGTCGTGATTTGTTGAAGACGACTGATTTAAGCATTCAGGATGTGGCTGAAAGTGTGGGATACAAAGATACTGCTTATTTTTCGCGAGTGTTCAAAACAAAGGTGGGGTTAACGCCAACTGAATATAAAAAAATGGTGCGTCCAAAGCTCTTTCAGGTGAGTTCCTGAATGATGCTTGGAATCGCAGGCAAAAAAAGAGGAGCCAGGTGATGGCTCCTATAATAGGGGTTTCTTCAAGGAAGACAGAATCACGATCGCTTCTTCGTGATCTGTACAATTATTATACGACTAAATTTTTTGTAATGTGTGCAAAAAATAGACAATTATGTAACGAATGGTTAACTCTTTCTGATTCGTGACAGGCTTGCACACATTTCGAGCAATCCCTATTATCCGCACTCCTTTTAAAACCGGTTTTCGGCATGTCAGAGCAGCAAGATAAAACACACGAAAAAGTACGTCGCGGCATTAAGAGTTTTGTCGTACGCAGTGGCCGTATGACGCTAAGTCAGCAACGTGGCTGGGATCAGTATTGGGCAGAGTTTGGTTTAGAGCCTGGGGTAAGTCCGCAAGCGCTACAAGCAAGTTTTGGCAATGATCATCCTCTGGTGTTGGAAATTGGCTTTGGCATGGGGCAGTCGCTGTTTGAGATGGCGCGTGATTTTCCTGAGTTTAATTACCTCGGTGTCGAAGTGCACCGCCCGGGTGTTGGAGCGCTGTTGAGTGCGATCGGCGAAGCCGGTTTGAACAATGTGAGATTGTTTTGCTGCGATGCCAATGAAGTGCTCAATCAAAGCGTCGCTGACGCATCGCTCGCGCGATTGCAGCTGTTTTTTCCCGATCCATGGCATAAAAAACGACACCACAAACGGCGTTTGGTGCAACCCGAGTTTGTGGAGCGCGTGCGATCAAAACTCGCCGTGGGCGGGCACTTTCATATGGCGACCGATTGGGAGCCTTATGCCGAACACATGCGCGAAGTGATGGAGGCAAATCCTTCATATGAGAATATCGCGGGGCAGGGGCAATATTCCGAAAAACCTGAATATCGCCCCACAACGAAATTCGAAAAACGCGGACAGCGACTGGGGCATGGGGTCTGGGATTTGATTTACCGCCGTGTGGTTTGAGGCACGGTTGTTTGATCATATTGGCCCACATTGGGCATTGGAGATTCTTCTGCAAGAATTCTGTCATACAGATGTGGCAACGTACTTCGCACTAACACGCCAGTTTGGGCAGTTTGGAGGGCTCGTACATGCTTAATATCCAGCGCATAATCGAACAACATTATCCCGCATTGTTACGTGGCCCCAGACTTCTCGGGCAGCCTGCGAAAGCGTTGTTGAGAATGCTTGGTCATGAGCGGGAAATGCAGGAATTCGCGCGGCGGTATCCGCAGTGTACCGGCCTCAATTTTGTCGATGACCTGTTGGAGTTCTTTAGCTTTAGTTTTGCCGTACGCCACAATGAAAAAGAGCGTATACCCGCGCGTGGCAGAGTGGTGATCATTGCTAACCATCCGATAGGTACGCTGGATGCGATGGCCTTGCTGAAACTCGTTGGTGAAGTGCGCAGTGATGTCAAAGTATTGGGTAGCTCTCTCTTGAGTGATATCGATGCTTTAGGTTCGGTGGTATTGCCGTTCTCGGGAAAGCGAGGTGAACCCGAACAATTAGCGCTTATTAAGGCTCACCT
This sequence comes from Oleiphilaceae bacterium, assembly GCA_033720775.1. Taxonomy (GTDB): domain Bacteria; phylum Pseudomonadota; class Gammaproteobacteria; order Pseudomonadales; family Oleiphilaceae; genus PZPK01. The sequence continues at coordinate 9,563 of JAWWBW010000098.1, forward strand.
TGAAGAAGAAGGCGCGCTTATTGTCTTCCCTGCGGGTGCAGTGTCTCGCTTTGGGGCCACGGGTATACGCGATGATCGCTGGCGAAGTGCTTTTTTAACCATTGCAGAAGCCGCGCATGCCCCCATATTGCCCATGCATATTGATGCTCGCAACTCGCTCTTTTTTTACAGCTTGTCGCTGGTGTCAAAACCGCTGTCAACGCTTTGGCTCGTGCGCGAAACGTTTCGTCATACCGATAACTCGGTTGTCGTCCGCATTGGTGAGCTGATTGCGCCTGACAGTCACGAAGATAGTCATCTCCCCCTCAAAACCAAAGTAAAGCTGTTTCGCAAACAGGTATACCGGCTGCCCAAAGATAAACCCAGCCTGTTTAGAACCATTGCGCCCATCGCGCATCCAGAAGACCGGATGGTGCTCAAGCGTGAGATTGAAGCCTGCGAATGCTTGGGAGAAACCCGCGACGCAAAGCAAATTTATTTATTCAAGTACGTCTCCGGTTCGTCAGTGATGCGCGAAATAGGGCGCTTGCGTGAAGAATCTTTTCGTTTAGTGGGAGAAGGTACCGGTAATCGTCGCGACATTGATCAATTCGATCAACACTATTTGCACATTGTCTTATGGGATGCCAATGATCTCGAGATAGTGGGTGCTTACCGACTATGCCCTTCCGACCTTGCCTTGCAAAAAGGCAAAGAAAAGCAGCTATATACCGAGACCCTGTTTACTTATGGCCCTGGTAGCAAGCAAATGTTACGTGCCGGGCTTGAACTGGGTCGCAGCTTTGTACAGCCTCGTTACTGGGGGTCTCGCAGTCTTGATTATTTGTGGTTTGGCATTGCTGCATTTCTTAATCGTCACCCCCAGTATCGCTATCTACTTGGCGCCGTGAGTATCAGTAACTCGTTTTCTCGCGCGGCCAAAGATTTACTGGTCGGTTATTACACGCGTTATTACGCGGCATCAAAAAGCATGGTGCTATGTCGTCGTCCTTACACCCTCGATCCTCTGGCTCAGCAGCGGATTGAACGGATGTTCGATGGGTTGAATGCAAAAGAAGCGTTCGTTGTGCTGAAAGAACAACTCGGTCACCTTGGTTACTCAGTCCCTACCTTGTACAAACAATATACGGAGTTATGTAATCCCGGAGGAGCGCTTTTCCATGGCTTTAACATTGACCCGGATTTTAACGACTGCGTGGATGGCTTGGTGGTAGTGGATATCGATCAGTTAGCGCCATACAAGCGCAAGCGTTA
>JAWWBW010000099.1:0-10800 GCA_033720775.1 Oleiphilaceae bacterium
CGGTCTGGACTCATTGCTATCAATTGCTCAAATGCCCGGTGGCGTAGCCGTTGGCACACTTGCCATCGGCACGGCTGGCGCGAAAAACGCGGGCTTACTCGCGGGACAAATCGTGGCGTTACAGCATGCGGACGTAAAATCTGCCGTTGCGGGCTTTCGCGCCAAGCAAACACAAAGCGTACTGGATCATCCTGATCCCCGAAGCTAGTCACTAGCCGCTCCAGGAGAACAAGATGAAAAAGATAGGTGTTTTAGGCGCTGGCCAGCTAGGCCGCATGCTGGCACTCGCTGGCTACCCGCTTGAACTGGATTTTGCATTCTTCGACACAACGGGGTCGCCCAGCGTGGGTATCGGTGAAGTCACCATTGACACCGAAGCCGATCTCAGCAACCCAGAACTCAAGAACTTTCTCGATAACGTTGATGTGGTGACGTACGAATTTGAACACCTTCCTGTCGCACTCACTGACTACATTGAGCAGCATAAAACACTGTACCCACCCTCTCGCTCAATCCGTATTTGCCAGCATCGTAGTGAAGAAAAATCCCTGTTTAAATCATTAGGCATACCCACTCCTGAATACCGCATCATTGATACGCTGGATGGCCTGAAACAGGCTGTGAGCGAACTGGGTACGCCAGTCGTCAGCAAAACGACAACTGAAGGCTATGATGGCAAAGGTCAGTTTGTCATTCGGGACCCCGAGCAATGCGAAGAGGCCTGGAGCGCCATTGGCAACCGCGAGCTGATTGTCGAAGCATTTGTCCCTTTTGAGCGCGAACTTTCCATTATCGCCGTACGTGATGCGCAAGATAATATGGTAGTTTATCCCCTCGCTGAAAATCGCCATCACGAAGGCATTCTGCGCTATTCAACCGCTCCCGCTCCACGCATCAGCGAAGACCTCTTCCATGAAGCCGAGTCTTACATACGGACCCTGATGCATGAAATGGAACACGTCGGCGTACTCACACTGGAACTCTTTGAAGTTGACGGAAAACTGCTCGCGAACGAAATGGCACCCCGCGTACACAACTCCGGCCACTGGAGCATGGAAGGCGCGTACTGCAGCCAGTTTGAAAATCACCTAAGAGCCATTGCTGGACTGCCTCTCGGCAACACAGAAGCTCAGGGTTTTACCTGTATGGTCAACATCATTGGCGAAAAAGGTGACACCGAACAGATCCTCGCACTCCCCTACGCACACCTGCATCTTTATGGAAAAGAAGAGCGCCCAGGCAGAAAACTGGGCCACGTTAATGTGCGTGCCGACTCTCTGGAAGAGCTAAAATGGCGCGTACAGAACGTCGCCTCCTTGTTACCAGGCTCACCACCTTTCGACGGTTACGAAGCTTAAACATACTGCATCACATGCCCGCTTAAGACGTAGATAAGCCCTTGTTTCGGTGCTATTATTTGCTGCCGTTACAGGCGTTCAGCCGCATCGGCATAGCCTTTTTCGCCCGCACCATACATCGTACCTCTTTGGAGCGATATGCGTGGGGCGAATAATCTAAACTCCGGGCTATTCCGATAATCAATTACTCCGGCTGGCGGAAAACTAAATAACCGGTATCCACGTATACCAGGTTGCAATCCCGAATCACATGATGGAGAGGCCTTATGGCGATCGAACTACCTGCGTTACCTTATGAAATCAACGCACTCGAACCACACATCTCGCAAGAGACTCTGGAGTATCACCATGGCAAGCACCACAAAACCTACGTGGACAAGCTCAATGGCATGATTCCCGGTACCGAGTTCGAAGGTAAATCACTCGAAGATATCATCAAAAGCTCAAGCGGCCCCGTATTCAATAACGCCGCGCAAATCTGGAACCACACTTTTTATTGGAACTGCTTAAGCCCCAACGGCGGTGGTGCGCCCACTGGTGCCGCAGCCGATGCGATCAATCAAGCGTTTGGTTCTTTTGAAGAGTTCAAAACCCAGTTCAATGATCGTGCTGTTAACAACTTTGGCTCCAGCTGGACTTGGCTGGTTAAAAACAGTGACGGCTCCCTGGAAATTGTTAACACCAGCAACGCCGGCACACCAATGACCGATGGCAAAGAAGCACTGCTCACCGTTGACTTATGGGAGCACGCTTACTACATCGATTTCCGCAACGCTCGCCCTAAATACCTTGAAGCCTTCTGGGCGCTGGTTAACTGGGACTTCGTTAACGAGAATCTGGCCAAGTAATAACTGGCTCAAAACAAAAAAGCCGGGCAATTGCCCGGCTTTTTTGTGCCTTTTACATCTGACCATTACACGCGATAGCGATTACTTGATCCGCATCTCTTTATACAGACTTTCGACGGTAGGTTTATCAAGCTTCTTGAGGTCATCCGGATTCTCACCGTTACTCTCTTTTATGGCTAGATTCAGCTCCCACAACTCATCAAACTTCTCATTGGTGACATTGCGTGTCGATTCCTTATCTCGCAATATCGTTGGCCGCAAAAACACCAACAAGTTCTGCTTATTTACTTCGGTTTTGCTACTGGTAAACAATCTGCCAAGCCACGGAATATCACCCAGAAGCGGCACTTTGCTTTCGCTCGAGCGCACATCGTCTCGAATCAAACCACCCAGCACAATGGTCTCACCATTATCCGCTAATACATTGGTCTTGATCTGACGTTTGGTAGTAATAATGTCAGCGCCCGCTGTCGATGGCGAAACATTCGAAATTTCTTGCTCTATTTCGAGTCGCACCAGATCACCCTCACTGATGCTCGGCGTAACAATGAGCTTAACACCGACGTCTTCACGTTCGATGGTCGTAAACGGATCAGATGTACCCGCACCAGAAGAGGTCGATTGCCCGGTAATAATAGGAATATTCTCACCAACAATAATCGAAGACTCTTGATTATCCATAGTGATGACTTTTGGAGTAGACAGTACATTCGCGCCCGCATCGCCCTCAAGCGCCTGCACCAGGGCACCCCAACTGATACCACTATCACGCGCTTCGCCAAACCCAACAGTCAATCCAGTAGAAGGGTTCAAATTGGAAACATCGAGATCGCCATCGGAATCGTTGTCTTTGGCTACCAGTGCACCGAGAATACTAGCCGTACTGATACCAATCTCACCAAAGTTGGTGAAGGCTCCGGGAACTGTCGCCCCCTTGTCAAACAGGGCCCACTGAATACCCAGACGGTTGTCGTTACCATCTGAAATTTCGACAATCGCAGCCTCAATTAAGACTTGTGCGCGACGCACATCCAATTCGGCGATAACACCTTCCAACTCTTGTAAAAGAGAGGGTTCCGCACGCACCACCAGCGCATTCAAACCCTCATCGGCATACACGCTGGCTTCAGCCTTCGTACCGCCGCCCTGCGCTTTACCCTTGTTCGCCTCACTGCTGATATCACCCATCAATCCTTTGATCAGTTCCGCCATATCCTCCGCGTCAGCGTGTTTGAGACGCAACACCTTGGTTTTACCACCTGTAGACGATGGCTGATCTAACTTGGCAATCAACACGCGCATTTTGTCGCGAAACGCTTCGTCACCGCGCAAAATCAAGCGATTACTGCGTTGATCCGCCACCACGCTGAACTTGTTAGCATCCCCCTTGCCTTTGCCCTTACCGAGCTCGCCAGGCGCCAACTCTTCAAGCAGTTTAACCATGTCGCCCACCCAGGCTTCCTGCAGCTGAACTACTTCCAACTCATATTTTGAAGGGCTATCCAGCTCTTCAATGATCTTGCTGATACGCTTAATGTTGGCAACATGGTCACTGATAATCAGCGCATTCGCTGCAGCAACACCGGCCAAATGCCCGTACTTCGCCACCATGGGTCGCAAAATGGGAACCAGCTCTAGCGCATTGGCATTGTTCACCTGAATAACGCGTGTAACGATTTGCTCCGATGGCAGTTTGCGCATAAACGACTCATTCAGCGCTTCCTGCTTGGCATTGTTCTGCTGCACAATTTTGATCACGCCCTGACCGGGAATAGCAGCGAAACCGTGCACACCCAGCACAGAAAGAAACATTTCGTAGACCGCGTCCTTATCCATTGAAGCGTTGGACACAACCGTGACTTTTCCTTTCACCCTTGGATCAATCACGAAACTGAAACCGGTGATATCCGCGATTTGCGTTACAAAAGCACGAATGTCGGCATCCTTAAGGTTTACCTTCCAGGTCTGCTCTTCGGCATGAATCATCGAAGTTGTCAGCAACACCGCCGCCAACACTGCGAACATCGATTTAAGATATGATTTCATCACTTTTTATCTTTCTCTTGTGAAGCGAATTTGCCCCGATCGGCCTGCGCCTGAATACCCAATCTCATCGCAAGGGATAATTTATATAAAAGCTCGCGCCATCGCGTACCACTTCTACCTCGAGACTACCTTGCTCATATAACGATTTCATTAAAGCCCGGTCTTTTTGGACATCTCCCAGAGTATGACCATTGACCGAGCGTATGATGTCACCCTTTTTTAAATTCATTCCAGCCAGCATGGGGTTATTACCCTGATAGACGTAACCACCTTCTGCACTCCTTGCCAGACCCACCGATTTAAGCGCTGCCTCAGGATTCTGCGCCAACTGTTCGGTAGCTTCCTCAAGGAACTGCTCGGGTGTGGCTATACGCTGCTGTTGCCGCGGCTGACTTTTAGGTGCCACTGACACCATACTTCCTTTTGACCCTGTCGCCTCATCAAAGGGCAGGGTTTCCAGCTGGCCATTGCGCCGCAAGAGTATCCGATCGTCGTAGACCGCCTCAAGCGTTGCATTGCCCGGTAACACATCACCCAAACGGTAGTAATCAGTGCTGCGGCCTATCTCTTCAACTATAGCACCGGATTCACCGCCCTGCTCCGCAGTAAATACTCCCTTCAAGGACAAGCGCAGACGGGTCTTAGGTGCTTCCTGAACCACTGGCTTGTTTTCAACCTTGGCCAAGCCCTCGCGCCCAAACAGATGATAACTCGCCAAAGGCCTCACGCGCTGTGCGCCACTTTCCACACTGGCAACATTCTGCTGGGCAGGTAAGGTCAATGGAAGCGTATTTTTATCTGCCAACATCCACCACGACACCTGTGAAACACACCACGCCAGGTAAACAGTTAACACCACACCCAAGAGATGCTGTAAGCGCTTAATCCAGGGCAACAGATGTGAATCAGCCATGTTGCGACCCCGCAGAGAAAAGCGGTTTCTTTATCTTAAATACCACATCCTGCTCATCGGAGTTGACAGCCCAAGGCTCGTTTGCCAAATCCAGTAAACGGCGACGTACTTGAACCAAGCCGACGCCATCATCGGTTAACAGCGCCTCGATAACCGAAAACTGTGCAGATAGATCGCGTATATCAAGTTTGATCTCCCCTTGCTCGGTCGTTGTTAGACTGCCCTGGAAGGCCGGCATCGTTCGCTCATGCTTGGCGCGGCCTGCCGGATAGGCGATATCACCACCACTCCAGGCCAATCGACCTTCAGCAAATTCAGGGCGACCATCTCGCAACACAACTCGCAAGCCCTGCGCCTGCAACTCCCCATCAAGTTCCAATCGCTGCTGACGCAGAGCTGGATTTAAACCCTTCAATGCCAGCTCCATGCGAGGCACTACCAGCTCTATCTCGGTCAGTCCAAGATTGAGATCTGCCAACATATCGCCAGCACTGCTTTCAAGCTCAAAGTTAATTGGCAAGTGCCCCTGTACGAGCCCCGACAAGCGCATCGACCAGTTCAGCAAAACGGGCTGGTTGTGTACCGACGCTAAAGCCTGACCCTGCCAAAGGCGGCCTTGTACCTCCTGAATACGTACACCAAACTGCCTAAAATCAACCGACGGTGATACCTGCTGCCACACAAGACTCATGGGCACAGTGAGTATCAAAAACAACATCGTGCTCACCACAAACAGTAAGCCGTACAAAAAAACGCGTTTCACCACAGGTCACGACAATCCAGGTTACGGGCAAGCCCAAGATTCCTCTTGGGCCCAGCAAAGACGCCCAATTACAGACTATTTAATGGGTGAAATCCAGCCCTATTAACGGTTTTTCATGCGCCTGTGGGCCATCTCACACCCTCGCTTAGCCCCACAAACAAAAAACCCGGCCGAAGCCGGGTTTTCAGAAGCGTTAGGACGCTGGGTACGTCGCACTACATCATGCCGCCCATACCGCCCATGCCGCCCATGTCAGGCATTGCTGGTGCAGGCTTGTCTTCTTCTACCTCAGTAACCATGCACTCGGTCGTGATCATCAAGCCAGCAACAGAGCCTGCAGACTGCAACGCAGTGCGCGTCACCTTAGCAGGATCCAGAATACCCATTTCCAACATGTCGCCGTATTCACCCGTTGCAGCGTTGTAACCGAAGCTACCCTCACCCTGCTTAACCTTATCGGTTACAACAGAGCCTTCGCCACCGGCATTACCGACGATTTGACGCAGAGGTGCTTCCATCGCGCGACGCAACAGGTTAATACCCACATTCTGGTCTTCGTTGTCGCCCTCAAGGTTTTCGATGGCTTGCAGAGCACGAATCAGTGATACACCACCACCGGCAACTACACCTTCTTCAACGGCTGCACGGGTAGAATGCAGTGCATCTTCTACACGCGCCTTCTTCTCTTTCATTTCTACTTCTGAACCGGCACCAACCTTGATGACAGCTACGCCGCCAGCCAGCTTGGCAACACGCTCTTGCAGTTTTTCACGATCGTAATCAGAGCTGCTTTCTTCGATTTGCTTACGAATTTGAGCTACGCGCGCTTCGATTTCTGGCGCCTGACCTGCACCATCAATCACTGTCGTGTTCTCTTTGCTGATGTTCACGCGCTTGGCTGTCCCCAGATCATCCAGCGTCGCATTCTCAAGAGTAAGGCCTACCTCTTCTGAGATCACAGTACCGCCAGTCAGAATAGCGATATCCTGCAGCATTTCTTTACGACGGTCACCAAAGCCTGGCGCCTTTACTGCAGCGACTTTCACAATGCCGCGCATGTTGTTCACTACCAGTGTCGCCAATGCTTCACCTTCAACATCTTCAGCAATAATCAGCAGCGGCTTGCTTGCTTTGGCAACGTTTTCCAGAACGGGCAGCAACTCACGGATGTTGGAGATTTTCTTGTCTACCAACAGGATGTAAGGGTTTTCGAGCTCGGCGCTCATGTTGTCTTGGTTGTTGATGAAGTACGGAGACAAGTAGCCGCGATCAAACTGCATACCTTCAACGACGTCCAGCTCGTCTTCAAAACCGCTGCCTTCTTCAACAGTGATCACACCTTCTTTACCGACTTTTTCCATCGCTTCGGCGATGATGTTACCCACTGAGTTGTCGCTGTTTGCAGAGATAGTACCCACCTGAGCAATGGCTTTGCTGTCTTCGCAAGGACGCGCGAAACCTTTGATCGCTTCAACTGCAACCTGAACACCTTTGTCGATACCGCGCTTCAGATCCATCGGATTCATGCCTGCAGCAACCGCTTTCAGCCCTTCGTTAACAATAGCCTGAGCCAGTACAGTCGCAGTGGTGGTACCGTCACCGGCCGCATCGTTAGTTTGCGACGCGACTTCTTTTACCATCTGCGCGCCCATGTTTTCGAACTTGTCTTTCAGTTCAATTTCTTTTGCAACAGACACACCGTCTTTAGTGACTGTTGGCGCACCAAATGACTTGTCGAGCACGACATTACGGCCTTTAGGGCCCAAAGTTACTTTTACCGCATCGGCCAGCACGTTAACGCCTTTCAGCATTTTTTGACGAGCCGAATCACCAAATTTCACGTCTTTAGCAGTCATAGTTCAAATCCTGTATATCGATAGTTTGAAACGAAAATTGTTTAACCGGCCGAGTATTAGCCTTCAATCACACCGTAGATTTCGCTTTCGCTCATGATCAGCAGCTCTTCGCCGTCAATCTTTACAGTGTTGCCCGCGTACTGACCGAACACTACGGTGTCGCCCACTTTGACGGACATGGCTTGCACATCACCATTATCAAGCGCCTTGCCGTTGCCTACTGCCAGCACCTCGCCCTGAGAAGGCTTTTCTTTTGCGTTGCCTGGCAGAACGATGCCACCAGCCGTAGTGGTCTCTTCTTCTTTGCGGCGCACAACAACACGATCGTGTAATGGACGGATTTTCATCTCAACGATTCTCCTAACAGGTTTTCAATCCGATGGATCATTTTTCCTGCACCATGCAGAAAAAATATTTAATAAGAAAAACAATTAGTTATAAGCAAACCAATTGTCTTTCAATTTCAAGTGGCAAGTTAAATGGGGTTGCAATAATGCTTTTCAAGCGCTTTTTTTTAATTTCTGTCATTTTTTTTCTCGAGCGCATCCTTTTGCGACTCATCGACTTCTTTATATTCGCCGTCAATGACGTCGCCACGCCCGGAGTTAAATGGCGATTCCTGGCGACGCGTTCCGGTGCGCGAGTGTGGAGCGTATGACTGCATCGTCACTTGTCCCTGAGCCAGCATGCGCTTCGCCCAATAGGCAGCAACGGCCTGCCTGACGCCCGGCGTTAACAATAAAAAGCCGGCCGTATCGGTCACAAAACCCGGCGTCAACAAAAACGCTCCAGCCACGGCAAGCATCATTCCCTCGGCAACTTCCTTCAGAGGAATCTGGCCCTCCTGCATTTTCTTTTGTGCCGTAAACAGGGTTTGCAAACCTTGCCGGCGTAGCAGATTGACGCCAATAAACGCAGTAGTCAGTACGAGAGCAACCGTCCAACCAACACCAATCAAACCACCTACCTTAATCAGCAGCGTCAGTTCGATGACCGGCGTCACCACAAAAATCAAAAACAACCAGTTCATGCAGGTATCCCTATGAAGGAAAGAAAGTACGCCGATACGGCCAAAGCGATTGAATACAAGACTTATGTTGTGGCGGGTACTTAAAAGCTCTTGCTAAGATGCGCGGCAACCGTCTCGGTACGCTAAACAGTTCTATAGGTAAAGGTGATTTATGAAACTTCAAGACGCAGTGATTGTAATCACGGGCGGCGCACAAGGATTGGGCAAGGAATTCGCCACACATCTGGCTGACAAAGGTGCAAAGCTTGCACTGATTGATCTGAATAAAGATACCCTGTTGGCGACAAAAGCCGAGCTCGAAGCACAGAGCGTCGAAGTGCGTGTATACGCCTGCAATGTTGCCGACGAAGCACAAGTCTGCACCACGTTCGAGGCCATTCGACAAGACTATGGACATATCGATGGTCTCATCAACAACGCTGGCATATTGCGCGATGCCATGTTACTCAAAGTAGCCGATGGTAAAGTCAGCAAAAAAATGTCTCTGGCTGAATGGCAAGCGGTCATAGACGTAAACCTCACCGGCGTTTTCTTATGCGGCAGAGAAGCCGCCTCAATCATGATCGAAACCAAACGCGAAGGCTGCATCGTTAATATCTCAAGTATCGCCCGAGCCGGAAACATTGGCCAAACCAACTACAGCGCCGCCAAAGCGGGTGTTGTTGCCATGACCACCACCTGGGCCAAAGAGCTGGCACGTTATGGCATTCGTAGCATGGCCGTCGCGCCGGGATTTATTGCAACCGAAATGACGGCCTCGATGAAACCCGAGGCGCTTGCCCGAATGCAGAGCATTATACCCATCGGTAAAGTGGGGCAACCCGAGCACATTGCTAGCACCATCGCGCATATTTTTGAGAACGACTACTTGAGTGGCCGCGTGATCGAAGTCGATGGTGCATTGCGCATCTGATGCAAAACTGGACGCAAAACGAAAAGCTGCAAGCCATCTCCTCGGTGATTCGTTCCATCCCTTACGGAGAAGTGAGCAGCTATGGCAAGGTGGCTCAGCAAGCAGGCTTGCCGGGCCATGCGCGCTACGTGGCTTACTTCCTTAAACACTATGCCGCACAAGCCAATTTGCCATGGCACCGAATTGTTAAAAGCAACAATACCATCGCCTTTCCCAGTTGCGACCCAAGACATCAAGAACAGATTGGCCTCCTACGAGCAGAAGGCTGGCACATCAGCGATAAAAACCGACTGTGCAAAGCGCCAAGGCAAAAATGTAAGTAATTGAAAATTAGCCTCACGCTCTCCGCAATTTCTACTAAATTAATAGAGCCCGATTCAATGTTGTTACAGTAGTTTGAGCAAGGGGAAACAGTCGTGCGCACCACTCAGTACATTTATTCACCAGAAACCGGTTGGAAATGCCGAGGTCAAGCACTTGATCGGGCCGATCTGTTAATTGCATTCGGCTCTGGAGTTGATTGCAGCGGTGAAGTGTTAGTCGACTGGTGGCAAACCAGTTTTCCTAATGCGCAGCTTATTGGCTGTTCAACGTCAGGTGAAATCTGTGATACCCAGGTAAGCCAAAATAGTATCGTGGCAACTGCCATCGCCTTTGATCACAGCCACATCACACTCAGCAGCACCCGTTTTGAAGAAGGTGCCAATAGTTTCGATATTGGCACCACACTGGCTAGCAAATTACCAAGTGAAGATCTCAAGTTGTGTTTTATTCTGAGTGATGGGCTGCAAGTTAACGGTACTCAGCTGGTCAACGGTGTGGCGTCATGCCTGCCTCAAGGTACCATCATCACAGGTGGACTCGCAGGTGATGGCAAGCGTTTTGAGCAAACCCAGGTATGTGTTAATCATGACTTTGGCCCGCGACGCGCTGTCGCAGTGGGCTTTTACGGCAAACAGCTGCAGGTTGGATGCGGTTCTATGGGCGGCTGGTCGCCATTCGGACCAAAGCGTCTGATCACCCGATCCGAAGAAAACGTGTTATTTGAGCTGGATAGCCGCAGCGCGCTCGCC
>JAWWBW010000100.1:0-10788 GCA_033720775.1 Oleiphilaceae bacterium
AATGCCCTTCTTCCGCCAGATCTCGTGACAACACAATATGACCATCGAGTATGGCCCGTGCGGCATCGGCGATCGGATCCTGTTGATCGTCGCCTTCGGTCAGTACGGTATAAAACGCCGTAATAGAACCACCACCCTCTGGCCCATTACCGGCCCGCTCCACCAGCTTGGGTATTTTGGCAAATACCGATGGCGGATAACCTCTGGTGGCTGGCGGCTCTCCTACCGACAGGGCAATCTCACGTTGCGCCTGGGCATACCGCGTAAGTGAATCCATCAGCAGTAACACCCGCTTGCCCTGATCACGAAAATACTCGGCAATACGCGTCGTCAGCATGGACGCACGCAATCGCATAAGCGGCGAATCATCGGCCGGCGATGCCACCACCACTGAACGGGCCAACCCTTCGTCGCCGAGAATATCCTCGATAAACTCTTTAACCTCACGACCCCGTTCACCAATCAGACCTACCACCACGATATCGGCATTGGTGAACCGCGTCATCATGCCCAGCAGCATACTTTTACCCACGCCACTACCGGCGAACAGACCGAGTCGTTGCCCAACGCCCACGGTCAACAGACCATTGATGGCTTTGATTCCGGTATCCAGCGGTTCACGAATGGGCGCCCTTGCCAGCGGATTGATGATATCGCCCGACATGGGCAGTTCGTCCTCGGCCACCAGGTCACCCTTGCCGTCGAGTGCTTTGCCTGCGCCATCGAGCACTCGCCCCAAGAGTCCCCAGCCAACAGGAATGCTGTTATCAAATTCAGTGGGAGTCACCAAGGCGCCCGGGCGCAGCCCCTCGGCATTGGTTAAGGGCATAAGAAAAGTACGCTCGCCGTCAAAGCCAACGACCTCGGCTTCGACTTCCTGACCGCCGGCACCGCGAATCACGCAGCGATCACCCACCACCGTATCGCAACCAACCGCTTCGAGCGTGAGCCCAACCATACGGGTCAGGCGGCCACTGACTTCGGGCTTGCAATCACGCGGTAGCGCGGTATGCAAGCGCGCTAATTTATCGGCAATGGGGCTATACATCGTCTCGCCCTTCCGACTCGTCTTCGTCAGGGGAAGAGGCCTTGTTTTGCTCGTCCTCAGCGCTTTGTTCTGATGAGTCTGTTTCCGCAGCGCTGTTACCGGAGCCCGCATCAGCGTCGGCAGCATCTGCTGTTTGAACGGGAGCTGCCGATTCCGGTTGCTCAGGATCAGCGTCTAATGCTGCCTGTTCGGCTTCTGCTGTCTGATCATCGGTGACTGGAGCGCTGTCGGCGGCTGGCGTATCTGAGGCGGGCGCGCCAGACGTATTGCTTTCATCAGCGTCTTCGGCCACAGTCGACCGGCTGGCCAGCAATGCTTCTGCCTCCTCGGCCACCTGCGGATCATCCTCGGCCTCGTACAGCACATCGGCATGAAAATCGGCCCGTGCTTCCATGGTCTGCGCTATTGGCGCGCTCTTACGTGCGAGCCCCTCACTGCTGGCACGCAGCAGCATCTGATGCACCAGCTTCTGAAAACGTTTCTCTATCGTAAAATCGTACTGTTGCGTGGTGGTATCCACCAGACAACCGCCCGCATGCACCTCGTTATCGACGCGTACCTCGGCCTCGCTTTCGGCGGCATCCAGTGATTCACGCACATAATCGGCATCGGCCTCATTCACGCGAAACACCACACCATGCGAACTGCGCGGCAATAAGGCCAGGGCTTCGTGAATCACTTCACCAATCACGGTTGAATTGAGCTGCAACTCGCGCCGGATAACGGAACGTGCGATGGCGAGCGTGACATTAAGCATGGTTTCCTGCACTTTGTCCTGCTCTTCCCGCAGCGGCTCAGAAAGACATTGCATCAGGCGAGTTAATTGTTGTTGCGTTTGTTTGATGTGGGCCTGACCTTCGCGCAATCCCTGCTCGCGACCCTCTTGCAAGCCCTGCTCATGCCCGGTCTGTTTGCCAGCTTCAAGTCCGACCGCATGGCCTTCTTCTTTACCCTGCGCAAAGCCTTCGTCGTAGGCCTGCTGTCTGATCTGCTCCAGATCAGCCGCCGTTAACGGCTTCACTTCTTCCTGTTTGGCTTTGGCTGGAGCCCGTTTTTTAGCGTCGGAGCCTAAATTGGGCAGCTCCCAGCGTTCGTAGGCAGTGAGTTCACCTGCAGGGATTCGTTTACTGCGATCGCTCATTCAGCCGCCTTAAATCATCTCTTCGCCGGAACCACCCAAGGCAATTTCGCCCGCATCAGCCAGACGACGTGCAATGGTGAGTATGTCTTTCTGTGCGGCTTCTACCTCGCTCACTTTAACCGGACCTTTCGCCTCCAGATCATCACGCAGCAATTCGGCAGCCCGTTTCGACATGTTCTTGAAGATCTTTTCCTGCAACTCGGAGTCGGCCCCTTTGAGTGCCACAATCAGTACCTCCGAAGAAACCTCACGCAACAGGGTTTGAATACCGCGATCGTCCACATCCTTGAGGTTTTCGAATACAAACATCAGGTCTTCTATCTGGGTACCCAAATCGGAGTCGACTTCTTTGATGCTGTCCATCAAATCGCCTTCGATGGAGGTATCCATAAAGTTCATAATTTCGGCCGCGCACTTCACGCCGCCAATTTTGCTGGTTTTGGTCGCAGCATTACCCGAGAACTGCTTTTCGAGAATGTTATTAAGCTCTTGCAGTGCCTGCGGTTGAATGGTGTCGAGCGCGGCCACCCTCATCATCACATCGAGGCGCACTTTCTCATCAAAGATGGCCAGCACTTCGGCCGCCTGATCCGGCTCCAGATAAGACACTACTATGGCCTGAATCTGAGGGTGCTCATAACGGATAAGCTCCGCGACCGCACGCCCCTCCATCCATTTGAGTGTATCGAGACCCGTGGTATTACCTCCCACGAGAATACGGTCAATCAGACCCGCAGCCTTGTCAGCACCAAGCGCCTCATTGAGCATGTTCTTAATGTATTCATCGGAGCCAATGCCCATGCCGGTTTGTGAGCCAACGGCTTCCAAAAACTCCAGCATGACTGCCTCAACCTGATCCTGGGTAACATTCTGCAATGACGCCATGGCGGTGCCCACACGCTGCACCTCCTTCGGCCCCATATGTTTGAGAATTTGCGCTGCATCCGCCTCGCCCAGGCTCATCAACAATATTGAAGCGGCATCAACACGCGAAAGTTTGGGAAGCGGTTTTTTGTCGCCGTCATCAGCCATCTTCGTTCACCCACTGTCGAATAACTTGTGCGACCCGTGCCGGATCTTCTGCGACCAGCCCCTTCAGGGCATTGAGCTGTTTATCATACCCCTCAGACGCACCCGGTAAAAGAAACTCATCGGCGGCACTCAGCATCACACGCTCACCGGCTTCACCTTCATCCATCTGATCCAGTTGCGCCAAGCCATCTTCATCGCCAGCCAGTGCCAATTCTTTAGCTTGAGCACCGGCATCCGCCAGATTCTTGAAGGTGGGGCGAATAACCGTGAAGATCACGATGAGCGCCACCAGAATCGCAACGCCTTTCCATACGGCATCCCAAAACCAGCCCTGCTCCCACATTGGCGGCTCTACGAAAGGTTCAATTTCCTGTGGTGCGAAGGGGGTGTTAATGACCGTCACACTGTCACCCCGCGCCGCCGAGTAACCCACGGCATTGCGTACAAGAATAGTGAGGCGCTCCAGCTCCTGCTCGCTCCAGGGAGTAAATTTCACTTCGCCGGTTTCGGGGTTAATACTGCGAATATCGTCAATCGCTACCGCGACCGTCAGACGCTTAAGACGACCCTGCTGGTGACGGGTGTAGCTAATGGTGCGATCCACTTCATAGTTACGTGTTGTTTGCTTGCGCAGGTTGGTGGGCACACCGCCATCGTCGCCACCCGCGCCACCAGCCTGCTGCGGTGCTGCGCCCGCAGCTGGGGGCTGATTGGTCAGCGCACCGGGCACACCGCCCTCAGCCATCATCTGACGTTGCTCATCGAGCGTCTGCTCGCTACGAATGGCTTGCATATCCGGGTTATAAAGCTCTTCGGTCTCTTCGACCGCAGTAAAATCAACGTCGGCAGACACTTCTGAACGAAACCGGCCATTCCCCACGATTGGATCGAGAATACTGGAAATTCGTCCATTCAATACCGACTCGATTTTGCGCGAGTATTCAAACTCACGGGCCACCATGCGATCTTCTTCGCTTTCGTTGTTGCGCGACAGCAGATTGCCCTTTTGATCCACAACGGTGACTTGGGACTTGTCCATTTCGGGCACACTACCGGCCACCAGATTCACAATGGCATCCACCTGCTCGCGCGACACAGGGTTCATCGACGAGGCTTCGATTAATACAGATGCAGAAGGCGAACGATTATCCCGCACAAACACCGAGCGCTTGGGAATCGCCAGGTGAACGCGGGCATTACGAATATTGCGAAAGCTACTGATAGTGCGCGAAAGCTCACCCTCAAGACCACGCTTGAAGCGTGTACTTTCCATAAACTGGCTGGTGCCGAGCCCCTGTTCCTTATCGAGTAATTCGTATCCGACGTTGCGATCAGGCGTGATTTCGGCTGCTGCCAGCTTAATACGTGCCTCATAGACCTTGCTGCTTTCTACCAGCAACATGCCCGTACGGGGCTCTACTTTAAAATTGATGTTATTGAGATTGAGTATGCGTGAGACTTCTTCGATATCTTGTGCCGCAATGTCTTGCATCAGAGGCTGATAGTCCGGCTCCTGTAGCCATAACACCAACGCCAAACCCAAAGCGACACTGGCCGCCAGCCCCACCATCAAACCAATCTGGCGGAACAGGCTCAACCGGTTGATACCGGTCATCAGGTCACTTTCACCGGCGGGAATATCCGGCGTGTCATCGGTCGACGCCGGTAAATTCACATTCGCTTCTGTAGGGACGATGGCCATAACTTACTCTGCCTCAATCAAACGATCAGGTGCCTTAGATCGGCATCTTCATAATGTCTTCGTATGCCTGGACCACTTTATTTCTTACCTGGGTCAGCGCCTGAAAAGAAACGGAGGCCTTTTGGGCCTGTACCATTACCTGCGTAATACTCACATTGGGGTCGCCCAACTCATAGGCGGTACGCAATGCCGACGACTGTTGCTGTTCATTGTTTACGGAATTCACAGCGTTGCTAAGCAAATCACTGAACTTGGGTGTTTCTTTTACTTCGGCAGTAGGCTTGATTTGCGTCGGCGATATTTCAGGCCGCACAGCCTCCGGCTTTTGCATCTGCGCTTTCAACGAGCGCATTTCTGCCAGCACCTGATTGATATCTGCCCTGCCCGAGACGGAACCGATTCCAGACATAAGCAACTCCCCGTCAATAATTCGTCAAAATCTTACTCTACAGGTGTTACTGCAACATGCAGGCCAAGTTTATGGCGTGTGATGAAAGGGGTCGGGGGTCGGAAGTCTGACGTCTGACGTTCGCCGCTGAAAGACAACGCCTCTCCAGCAGGCCAGACTTCCAGCTTCAGACTTCAAGCTTCAGACTTCTAGCTTCTAGCTTCAGACACCCAGCTTCAAGCTTCAAGCTTCAAGCTTCAGACTTCCAGCTTCAAGCTTCAGACGTCCGACGTCCGTCAAAAAAAAGGGGCACCAGGCCCCCACAAGTCATCAGCAGATTGACAAACTTTTTGTCGCTACGCAGCAAGCTCCGCGGCGACATCTATACCCGACTCTCGCATTTGCGCGAGTTTGTAGCGAAGCGTGCGCGGGCTGATACCAAGCCGCTCGGCGGCCTGCTTCTTGCGCCCGTTCTCCTGCTTTAACGTATCGATAATAATCTGGTATTCGCGCAGTTTGAGATCCTTACCCAAGGCGCTACGATCCTCTTCTTCAACGCTGGTCGCCAGATCTCGCTCCACAGCTTGCGGCTGAGTGAAACCGGCCTGCATCATCCAGTCGCCCGAGTCACTGGTATCGAGACAAAAATCTGACGCGCTTACGCGTTGGCCGGTAGCGAGAATCAGCGCTCGCTGTACGGCGTTATCCAGTTCGCGCACATTACCCGGCCAGTGATATTGCGTGAGTACACGCTGCACATCCTCGTCAAACTGCAAGCCCTCGCGCTTCATTTTAATGGCATGCACCTGTAGCAGCCGTTGCGCCAAAGGCCAGATATCCATTGGTCGTTCGCGCAGAGGCTTCCACATCATGGGGAATACACTCAGACGGTAATACAGGTCTTCGCGGAACTTGCCCTCTTGGACGTACTCTTTGAGGTCGCGGTTGGTTGTGGCCAGCACGCGCACATCAAGCGGAATCGCTTTGCGCCCGCCGACACGCTCGACCTCGCGTTCCTGCAAGACGCGAAGCAGCTTGGCCTGCAAACCGATTTCCATCTCTGAAATTTCGTCGAGCAGTAAGGTACCGCCATTGGCCTGTTCAAACTTACCCGGCGAACTGGCGATGGCACCGGTGAAGGCACCTTTCTCGTGTCCAAACAGCATCGCTTCGAGCATGTTTTCAGGAATAGCCGCACAATTGATCGCTACAAAAGGCTTGTTCTTGCGCGGTGAATGATCATGAATATAGCGCGCCAACACCTCTTTACCTGTGCCGCTTTCGCCAGAAATCATTACTGTTGATTCCGACTCGGCCACACGCTTGGCCACTTGAAAGAATTGTTTGGTGAAGGGATCTTCCGCCACTGGCGCATCGCTCTGCACTTCGCTGCCACTTTGCCCCAAAATTTTGACAATGGATTGAATCAGCACCTTGGGTTCAAAGGGTTTTACCAGATAATCGGCGGCGCCCTGCTGCATGGCATCTACGGCATGTTTGATTTGCCCGAACGCGGTTATCAGCATCATGGGTAAACCGGGCGCCCGCGCTTTCACCTGTTTAAGCAATTCATGTCCATCCATACCGGGCATGTTGACGTCGCTGACGACCAGATCCACGGTGCGTTTGTCCAGTTGTAATAATGCCGCCTCTGCACAGTCGGCCTCAATGTAATCCATGCCTGCGAGCTGTAATGTGGTACAGAGCGCTTCACGCAGTTCGCGATCATCCTCAACGATTAAAATGGTACTGTTAGCCATGACAACTACTCCTGTGGACTTTTCTGTTTGCGCTTGGCATCGCTGTTATTGGATTTGTTACGACTTTGCTTGATTTCGTAGGCAGGCAAGGTGATCACCGTCACCACACCCTGATCTGAAGAATCCACCTTAAACACGCCGTGATGGGCTTTCACTACAGCCTGCACGACCGCCAACCCCAAACCGGTACCCTGAGGCTTGGTGGTAAAAAAGGGCTCAAAAACCTGATCCTGCTTATCCTCGGGAATTCCCGGCCCGTTATCTCTTACGTTAATTGAAATCGTGTTATCCGCGCGCGAACACAAACCGATACTCAAACGCAATTCGCGATCGGTATGCTTTAGGGCTTCGCCCGCTTCAATACTGTTGTTGATCAAATTAAGAATGGCGCCGATCAGGGCTTCCTTATTACACAGAATCACCCGGTCACTTGCCGCGTTACGCCAGTTACAGCGCACTCCGGCTTTTGCCAGTACTGGTTCGGCGGCATGGCGCAAACTTTCTAAAAATTCGCCCGCGCTAAGCTGTTCTGCCAGTCGGGTTTCACCCTTGGCAAAAATCAGCATGTCACGAATCTGATGCTCCAAGTGTGTCAGGCGCGCCAGTAACTTTTCAGCACAATCTACGCGCATACCGTCACTGATGCCGGGCTGGCACAAATGCCCTGCATATAGCATGGCAGTAGAGAGCGGCGTACGAATCTGATGCGCCAGACTCGCCACCATTTTGCCCAATGAGGATAAGCGCTCAGCACGACTCACCTGCTCCTGCAGCAAGCGCGTTTCAGTTAGGTCGCTGAGCAGAATCAGCTGACCTGTACCCGAGGTCATACTGCGAGTTTCGATGCGTACACGGCGACCATCTTTTAGTGAGACCTCGTGGCCGTCATCGTGCTTGGGCGAGAAGCAGCGTTTGATCACGTCGAGCCAGAGTTGCCCCTCCAGTGGCTCGCCCAACAAATCAATGGCCGCTGGGTTGCACTCTGAAACACGACCTTTGTCGTCCAGTAGCACGACACCTGCAGGCAGAATCTCAAGCAAGGTCGACAGGCGCGTCGCCAGAGCTTCTTTTTCTTTAAATTGTGCTTCGCGTTGTAGTTCTTCTTCTGACAGGTCGTGACGGAGCTGACTGACTTTTTGCTCCAATGTGCGATACGACGATGTGAGTTGCGACGAGAGCTGATCAAACAGCGATAAGGCCTGCTCTACCGGAGCGGGTTCTTGTGCCGGATCAAGCTGCTCTTGCTCATGAAAGCGCTGATGCTCGAACAAGGAAGTGACTGCGGCGGTTTTCTTGGCCTCGGCCACCGCTTCGACACGCTGCACGGCAGATTGCGGCAGACTGTCACGATCATTGCCCGAGTGACTGGCTGGTTGTTGTACGTGCGCCATACTGCTGTTCCCTGTTGGAGTCTTAGTGAGAGACACTTGGTCTCGCGTTCAACAGGGATTTAGCAGAGATTGCTCCAACTCTTTATTTTTGTATATTTATCAGTATCTTAACGATCTTTTCAGATGAGAAACAAATCGATCGTGCCGACTTGTTGACGCAATTTTCAGTGCGAACAATCGCGCTTTTTGCGTATCTGTCAGTTTTCTGTCGCCCTCTATTTGGCGCCAAAAAAACAAAACCCCGACACAGCGAAGGCTATATCGGGGTCGCAGAAACTGGCCCAACCATTATTCGTTAAGGCCGTATTTACGTACCTTTTCAACTAGGGTGGTGCGTCGAATACGCAACTTCTCTGCCGCGCGAGCCACAACACCGCCGGACTCGTCGAGAGCCTGTTCTATGAGGGATTTTTCGAGGTTTGCCAGGTAGTCCTTCAGATCAATACCATTGACCGGTAGCAAAGCCGGTGAATC
Source organism: Oleiphilaceae bacterium (assembly GCA_033720775.1). GTDB lineage: Bacteria > Pseudomonadota > Gammaproteobacteria > Pseudomonadales > Oleiphilaceae > PZPK01. Next base: position 8,937 of record JAWWBW010000100.1, read on the forward strand.
CAGACCTACCAAGCCTGCGTTCAGGACGTTGTTTTCACCCGTATCAAAGCTGTGATCCTCTTCTTCTACATGGCGATACTTCTTGGGCAGCTCCTGGACGCCAATCACATCGTAAGGATGCATAATGGCCAAGCGTTCTACCAGATTAGCTAGTTCACGCACATTGCCCGGCCACTCGTGACGACACAGGCTGAGGATCGCCGCCGAGTTGAAACGAATGGAGCCGCGTTTTTCGGTCTCCATGCGCGAAATCAACTCGTTAATCAGCAGGGGGATATCCTCCACCCGCTCTTTCAATGCCGGCATTTCGATGGGGAACACGTTGAGGCGGTAGTACAGATCCTCGCGGAACGAGCCCTCTTCAATCATGTCCTCAAGATTTTTATGCGTCGCAGCAATAATGCGCACATCGGTTTCGGTTGTCTTGTTACTACCCACGCGTTCATAGGTTTTTTCCTGCAATACGCGCAGAATCTTTACCTGCATATTCAACGGCATATCACCGATTTCATCTAAAAACAGTGTGCCGCCCTCGGCCAGTTCAAAGCGACCGGCGCGGCTGGTAATCGCCCCGGTAAACGCCCCTTTCTCATGACCAAACAACTCGCTTTCGAGAAGCTCCGCAGGAATAGCGCCGCAGTTAACCGGCACGAAGGGTTTATTTCGTCGATGTGAGTTGTAATGGAGATTGCGAGCAACGACTTCTTTTCCGGTGCCAGACTGGCCTGTAATGAGCACGCTAACGTCTTTATCAGCCACCTGTGACATTAGCTCGCGTACCACTTGAACACCGCGACTGGTACCTACCAGGCTGCGAAATAATTCGACCTGGCGCTGCTTGCCACGCGCACTACTCGCTGAAAACTGATCACGAAACACTTGAGCCCGATACAGGCTATCGAGGGTTTTGTTATAGTTGGGCGGGTATTCGAGGCGGGCGATCACCTTTTTACGCAGTACCTCGTCGAGCCCCTCAACACTGCCCTCTCCCACCAATAGAATCGGCAGCCCCTCGTCGTGCTCATCAATGGCTGCCACCACCGGTTCAAGCGGCTTTGACTCCGCGCCCATGAACACAACGCCAATTGAGCTTTCTTCATCGGCATGTTCACTGAGCACGTCGGCCCATTCGTTGAAAGAAGCGGTAACGACTTCTTCACCTAAAAATTGCAGTATGACGGTAAGATCACGAAGTACATCTTGGTTATCATGCATAACCAAAACTTTCATATCCTGAGCCATGAAATCAGACCTTCTTATTATGCATCGAGCGTGTTGGTTGTCATGTTGTCGATTGGGTCATTTGTCGAAGTGCGGGCTGATAGGCCTGACCACGTTTCTCGATTTCATACCGACAGGTATCGCGAGGTGGAAGGCAGGGTTCACAACTTCTAACCACTTGCTTAATTAAAAGCGCAAACACCTGCTTAGTCAATAAAGTGACGCAATAAATCTATAAATAGCGCCATTGTCTATTTTTTAACAAAATATTGGCGCACACATTGCCAAGCTAAGTTAGGTCTTGCCCTTGCTCATAGGCGCGCACGGCACGGCGGTCCTGCTTGAGTTTAGAGAGTTCGGTCGCGATTTCCTGATAGTTTTCTCGCGCATTGCGTTCGGCCAATGCATACACTTTTTGCAGTCGACGTAGCAGTGCTGCCATATCGCGTTTCTGCTCTTCGGTGTCGCATCTTGCCAACTGCTCGCTCAATAAAGTACGAAGCTGCTGATCAACCTGCCCCAGTGCCTCCCAGTCTTTATCAAGCACAGACTGTTTGAATGCATCAAGCAGTTCATCAAGAGTCGAAGGTTGTGATTGCGTCATGAGCTAGAACCCGAGTGATATTTACTG
>JAWWBW010000101.1:0-10701 GCA_033720775.1 Oleiphilaceae bacterium
AACCCCAACACACCGCCACCCGCTGACGGCGATGATAATCCGGATATTGACAACTATTTGGGGCACTACGAGCTGAGTGCCATCTACAACGACGAAGACAGAATCGAGTACAGTAGTTTGATTCGCTATAACTCGGCGTCGCACAAAGGAGCCCTTGAACTGGGGGTGAGTTTTCCTTTATGGGGGCGTATGAAAGGTTATGTACAGTACTTTGATGGCTATGGGGAAAGTCTGATTGACTACGACCATCGGGTACAGCGGATCGGCATCGGTTTTTTGCTGACCGACTTGCTCTGACACCCATAGTGGGTGCCAGAGCACATGTTACTAATTGGTGAGTAGCAACAAACCTGCGTTGGCAGGTGTGCCGTCACCATCCGGGCCAAATGCCACGGCACTGATTACATCCCCATTATTAACTGCGACGTTCTGCGCGGCGATGACGACTGTGCCACTGGCAACATCCTGCACAAAGACGTCGTAGCTTCCTGCATTCACATCAACATAGCCGCTATCGCTGGCGAAGCCAAAGTTACTGAGCAGGGCAGCAGGACCATTTCCACTCTCAATATCATTTGCAGTGTATGAACCGGTTGCTGCAACGTAGACATTCACATCACCCACGGCGGCTGCACCGTGAATCACTTTGAGGCGTGCGTGGGTCGCATAAGCGCGATTTTCATCGGCTGAAGTAATGAGCCGGAAGCCGGGTGTGGTTGTGATATACCCAATGGCCAATACGGTCGTTTCGCTGCCGGCTCCCAGATTGGCACCGGTCAGTGAAAAGCTGCTAGCGGGCACATCTGAATTGCTGTCGTTATCGGGCGATACATCAAAGTCGTAAGTACCCTCGCTCACCAACGCGTAGCTATTAGCAGCAGCGACCACATCGCCATAGTCAAAGGTTGGAATAAGCTCGACCGCATTATTGGCAAAGACTTCGACAGAACCAACCGCTGTACCGGCATCGGGCGACAAGTGAACGACTTTGGCTCCGGCTTGTGTGTCGACATCGGGAATCTCCAGCTGTGTGGTGTCGTTGACGGCCAGCAGCTTGACGGCAGACGTGGCAGTTTCGGCCTGATTTGTTGTGTTGATTGCGGCAATGATGAGTTTACTACCGGCAAACGCACTTAGGTCAACGCTGCCAGAATCGTAAATAACATTGGTGCTATTCCCATCTTCAGTAATACGCACTTGATATGTGCCAGCAGGGACCGCTGCGCTCAACTCTGCGCTATCGAGGTAACCGGCATCAATGGGCGTGGCGCCCGACAAGCCGGCGCCAGGTGCTGTGATGTAAATGTCCACGTTACCCGCTGCAGGTGCTGCATGCAGCACGCGTAGCGCGACTTCGTCTGGTGCCGGTTCTGCTGACGCTTCCGCAACAGGAAGGGCTGCCAGTTGCGTTGTGTCAGTGGTATCGGCAGTACCCACTGCAAACAGCGTGGTGCGCGTCGCGGCAGAAAAGTTCACGTCGTTTGCCTGTATGACCGAAACGGTTCCGTCGGGAACAATCGCTTCGACATTGATGTCGTATGACCCCGCCGTGATGTTGGTGAAACCTGAGCTCGTCGAATAATTGAGGTTGCTCAGAGCGGTTACTCCATCCAGTTGCACATTGACCGGTGGGGCATCTGGAACAGCGTGGACAATTCTCACTGAGGCTTGGGCAGAAGTGGAGGTGCCGGTGGCGGTAGTGTCGTCATCATCATCGTGGTGGCAGGCAGACAAAACGAAGCTCGCGCATACAACGAGCAAACTCAATTTTAGTTTTTTCATGTGTGTTTCTCCTGTGATTTGCAGGGGGATTTACGCCATGACTTTAGCTGCGGATCACTATCAACCGAACAGATGTTCGCCAGAATGCTTGTGGGCGCCAATGATCCTGCAAAGATGCTTGCGCTGGTGAATGGCTCTGTTCATTATGTCGCTTGAGTCAGAGCGGAACGATGCGATGGCATGTAATGGCCTGAAAAATAGGGGTAAAAGTGATTGGTTGGTTGATTTTAATGGTGCGGGCAGTGCTCGTATTCGTCTGTTTTCTGTTGGTTGCCTTCGCAGGGATTGTTATCTGCTTGTTTCGCCCTTTTAACCCCGATAATTCACGATTGTGTGGACGACTGTTCGGCAAAGTATGCCTGCCGTTGCTGGGTGTTCGGCTCGAAGTGGAGGGCTTGCACCGTTTGGAGAATTTCGCGCCAAGCGTTGTGGTTGCGAATCATCTGAGCAATCTTGATCTGTTTGTGTTCGGTTCGGTGATACCGCCAAGAACAGTGAGTGTAGGTAAAAAAAGCCTGCGTTATTTACCGTTGTTTGGACAGGTATACTGGCTGGCGGGAAATATTATGATTGATCGAAGCAATCGAGATCGCTCAATTAATGCGATGGATGAAATCAGTGCAGCAATGATGAGTCGGCGCTCGTCCATTTGGATTTTTCCTGAAGGCACGCGTAGTCAGGGCAAGCATTTGGGTGCATTCAAAAAGGGGGCTTTTCACATTGCAATACAAACTCAGGCACCCATCATGCCTATTTGTGCAAGTAACTACCCCGTCTCAATTCAGCTAAAAGAGTGGCGATCGGGGACGGTCAAGATCGCTATTCTTCCCCCCATTGCAACGAAAGGCCTGGAAGTCTCTGATATCGATCAGTTAATGGATAAGACGCGCACGCAGATGGAAAGCACGATTGCAAGATTGGATGCAGAGGTTGCCTCGCTGCGATAGGATTGCACCGGCTTGGTAAGTTAATAAGAGAAATTCTATGGATATACATCTCCTTCTTGGTGCAGCGAGCAGTGTCGCAGTAATGGCTGTGGCAATATTGCTCTTTGCAGTGAGACGACTGCGCAACGAGCGTTTGAAAGCGGGTCAACTGCAGCATGAACTGGAGCAGGGCGAACGAGAGCAGCTCGGCTTGCGCGAAGACTGTCAGCGCTACGAAGAGCAAGCTCAACAGCTGGCAGAACAGGTGCGCGAGTTAACTGAAGAGAACAAGCGACTGCAGGCTGTGCTTAATGAGCAGCAAGTGCGTGCCGGAGAAGGCGTCGTGCGCATAGAGCATTTGCAAGCGCGGTTAGAGGAACGCCAGGCAGAGATGGTGAGTCTTGAGGAGCGTTACCGCCAGCTCGATACTGAGCATCGAAGACAAACCGAAAGCTTTGCGGCGCTGCACTCTTCGATTGAAGAAAAAGAGCGGCAGCACCGACAACAACTGGCACAGTTTGAAGAGCAAAAGGCCTTGCTGACCAAAGAGTTCGAAAATCTGGCTCACCGCATTTTTGAGGAAAAAGGCAAATCGTTTACGTCGCAGAGCCAGCAGCATCTGGAGCAGATGCTCACGCCTTTTCGCGAGCAGATTCGGGAGTTCAGGCAGCGTGTTGATGGTATACAAAAAGAAAATCACGAAGCGGCCGGTAGTCTCAGGAAGGAGCTGGAGCAGCTTCGTCGCTTAAACCAGGAAATGACAGAAGATGCCCGTAACCTCACTCGTGCGCTAAAAGGCGACAAGAAAAAGGTTGGTGTTTGGGGCGAGGTCCAGCTCGAAAAGACCTTACAGTTAGCCGGCTTGGTAAAAGGCGCGCATTACGACAGTCAGGCACATTTCAAAGACGAAGAGGGGCGCAATAACTATCCTGATTTTGTTATTAAGCTGCCGGATGACAAGCATATGGTTATCGACAGCAAAGTATCGTTGGTGGATTATGATGCAGCCATTTCGGCTACCGATGAAGCTGCGTTGCACAGTGCATTGACAGCTCATGCGCAGGCCGTAAAAAATCACATCGATGGTTTGTCCGGCAAGGATTACAGCAATCTGATTGGCATGCGCAGCCCGAGTTTTGTGCTGATGTTTATGCCGATCGAACCCGCCTATATCGAAGCGCTTAAAATCAATCCGGAGTTGTTCAATTACGGTTACCAACGCAATGTGGTACTGGTATCGCACACAACCCTTATGCCGATTTTGCGCACTGTCGCCAATTTGTGGATGGTCGAGCAGAGCAATCGTGAAGCCAAAGCGATTTCGGATCGGGCTGGAGATGTATATAACCAGGTCTGCTTGTTGGCAGAACGTTTAGCCAAGCTTGGTGGAACATTGCAAACGGCCAATCGCCAATACAATCAGACTGTGGTCGCATTGGCCGGGCAGCAAGGCTTACATGGCAAGGTAGAAAGGTTTAACCAGCTGAGTAGTAAAGTGACCAAGACAATGCCTGAGTTGGAACCCATTCATAGTGATCTGGAGTTGGAACGTCTCGAAGTAGTTCGTGTGGAACAGAGTGATCACGCTGACGCACCCGAGCCAACAGAATAGACTCCGGCAGAAAAAATTTAGCACATATACTTCAAGTGAAATACGCGCTAAACAAACTAAGCGTTGGACTTGTCAAAAGAATTTAAATTACAAGTTTGAAATGAAAAAAATCTTGAAATTTTCGTTTTAATAAAATGACCATTAGTTCACATTTTGCTAATATCGCGAACGTATAATGATCAGCGTCACATGAAACTAATATATAAAAAATAACTACGAAAGCGTGCTCTTCGCTTCGCTTGGCTTTGGCTAACGAAACTCCCCCCTTTGGGCACAGCGATCGGTCCTTATCGGAAGGTTCAACGATGCTAATAACAACTTTGATACACGCGTTGGAAATCATCACTGCCGCGTTGGTGATGCTTTTGGCCGTTCAGCTTGTACGCTGTTATCGTGCCGACTACGTATTGGTGCAGGACGCATCAAAGCAACACAGTAGCAAGGGACGGCTTCGAGAGGGATTGCAACAAGAGGTTGAACAGAAGATTCAGCTTGAGCCAGAAGTGCCGCAGTTGAGCAATGCAGCACGAGTGTCTATCTCGCAATTGCAGTCAGCTTCTGTTGAGAGATCTGCGCCAGCTAGTGCCTCTGAGGCCATTTTGAATGATTACATTGGTGGGTTTTTCGATGCCCCGCAGGCTGCTGATATTGCTCAGTTCAAAGCGCCAGAATCGCCGCTTGCCGTTAAATCCAGAGAGGAAGCGCTTGCTGTTCCTGAGCTTGAGGAGCTAGAAGAAGACATCATTATGGTCTCTTCCGAGCGTGAAGAAGGCTCCGCGAACGATAAAGTCATGTCTGACAAAGTAGTGCATGCCATGCTCGATGAAGCAAAGATGGTGTGTGCATCGTAGTTTTCAACGGGCATGAAGATTCAGAAAACGGCCACAACGGCCGTTTTTTTTTGCTTGCGAGAGAATGCTGCTTGAACTATTTGTTTTGTCACCCCGCAATAAACAGGAAGCAAAGATGAAGTGGTCGTGGTTGCTGGTAATGATGTCGACAATTTCGTGGGCGGCCTTGCCCCCCGAGCATGAAGTAGAGCGCTTGCTGTTAGAGGTTGAAAAGCAGGTGGTGTTAGGTGATATGGCCCGTGCGGAAGAATTGTTGGTTCGTGCTGAGCGTCTTCAGGTTGAATTACCGCTTGACTATTATTACTTGCGCGGACGCAGCCGCGCAGAATCCAGCCCGCACGAAGCTCTGGATTCGCTAGAGCAATATATTGTGTTAGGGGGCAAAGAGGCGCCCCATTATCACGACGCGCTTTCGTGGTTTTCGCGCCTCGAACAAGAACTCAGTGTGCCGGTTGCGGAGACCTCGTCACCACCTCTTCCTGTTCCCAAGCCCGATTCAGAGCGTCTGGAACGGCTTAAGCAGTTGTATATGGAAGACGATGCCGCTAACGCTTTAGTACTGCACATAAATTCTATGTTTGCTGTGCATCCGTATTTGGGGACGAAGCTGAGGCGTCAAGGTGAAAAGCAGGGGCTGGAATATCAGTTAGAGGTAAAAGGGCCGCAATTACGGATTCAGATAAAAGCGCATACGACAGAGGGGACTGCGATTAGCCACGACAATTTGTTTGTGGCAGGGCTTGACCCTTATCTGCGCTATGGATGCATGCGAAGCGATAATGCCTGTTGGATATATCACCCGTCCCAGCGGCAGCAACGGTGGCTTTGGTTAGCCCTTGATGAGGAGGTGACGCAGGAGCTCGCCGCCAGCATGAGTCAGCTAATTCGACTCATGCAACGAGGGAGCTCGCCCTAACGGTAGTGCGTTAAAGCATAAACCAGGCGGCTGCGCCGGCGAGCACGAGTACTACGCAGGCAATGAGCCAACCTTTGCTAGCACTTTTCTCTGGTGCGGCTGGCTCCGCGTCAGCTTCTTTTTTTAACCATTCCTGTTTACCGTCGGCCACCAGTTTATTGGTGGCCGGTTTTGCCCGTGCCGCACTGTTTTTTTTCTGAGTGCGTGCCGACCCGCTGGGTGGTTTTTGCGTGTTTTTGTGTGTCGCAGATGCGGGAGCTGGTGCCTGCCTGATAATGGTTTTGTGCGGATCATGGTTTGGACCACTCACTTCAAAGGTCACCACATCCAGTTTAATCTTGTCGCCACTCTTCAAGCTGGTTTCGGTTATACGGCCTCCATTGACAAAAGTACCATTGGAGGATTCCAGATCCTTCGCGAATAACTGTCCACCACGAATGCTGAGTTCCAAATGCCGGCGCGACAAATGGTCCAGCGGGATACAGATGTCGCAGCCCGGGTCTCTGCCAATTACGACAGCGTCGCTGATAGCGTAGCGATTCTTCTCTAACCAGCTTGCCTTGGAGTGTATACTCCAGCCGCTGGCTGAGCTGCTTGCCTGAGGACTCACTTGCGTCGTGTTTTTAGGATCAATCAGCTCCAGTTCGACATCACCGAGCGTGATACTGTCGCCGGCTTTTACTGGCACTTCATCACTTACGGGCATGCCATTCACCCAAACACCCGTGCCGCCGGTTTTACTGACAAGCAGCAGTTGTTGATTCTGGTTGCGTAATTCCGCATGGCTGGGCGCCAGACGAGCATCGTCGATCATTAGACTGTTCGAGGCGTCCTTGCCGATGGTAAAGCACTGATCCACCAGCCAAACTGCTTCTCTGCGACGGTCCTTAAACTGAAGCTTAAGCATGGTTATACATTCTTGAAGTGAGAGTGGAGAATGGAAGCGGAAATGGCTCCCTACCTAATAGATATGAGTATAGACAAGCCTGAAAAAAGAGAAGAAATCGATAAAGAATTTTCTGTAACCAATTGAAAGCGAGAAAAAATTACCGACAATACTCCGCCTGAAATCGGGAACGCTTGACTATACTGAAACGGATTTAAGGGTTTCCTGCCCATAGAGCTCTCATATTGGATCAAAAAAAACGCATGCTGAACGCAACCACCAGATGTCACCAGGGAAAAGTTCGTTCTCGAAATGAGGATAGTGTACTGAGCAGTCCCGAGCTTGGTCTTTGGGCTGTTGCAGATGGTGTGGGAGGCAATGGGCACGGCGATGTGGCCAGTGAGCTGGCCATGCAAGCGTTGGAGCGCAAGGTGCGCCAGGGCCTCGATTTGCGCTCAGCGGTTAGCGAGGCAGATGCCGCTTTAAAACAGGCGGTTGCGCAGCAAGAGGACTTAAAAGGTATGGCAACTACTGTCGTTGCCTGCAAGGTCGAAGGCGATCATTTTGAGGTGTGTTGGGTGGGGGACAGTCGCGCCTATCTCTTGGATGCATCCGGGCTGCATCGATTGACCCAGGATCACAACGTGGCGGGCGAGCTATTGGCCTCGGGCGATATTTCTGCAGAAGAGTTTCAACATCATCCGGGCCAAAGAGAACTCACTAAAGCGATTGGCTTGCTGCAAACCCGTAACGTACCGCGGAGCGTGGGTGAGTTTCATGAGGGTGACCGGCTTTTGTTGTGTACCGACGGTCTGAGTGGCGTGGTTGAGGAGCGGCAGATTGAAGCGTCGCTCTCGTCGCACGAAGATCTTGATGCCTGTGCCGATCACTTACTGGCGTTGGCGCTGGAGGCGGGAGCACCCGACAATATTGCACTGGCTTTGTTGCATTGGCAGCCGGAACCCATGTTGGTAAATGCCAAAGATTTTAAGCCTCAGGGTTTTCGATTGCCCTTTGATCGCCGGCCCTACGATGAGCATTGCAAGCAGAGGCCCTGGTTGCTCATGATCATCCTGGTTGCGCTAGTCGTTACAATTTTTCTGATATAAGGATATTGCGGGTGAAGGAAGGGCGTTATCAATATCAGGAGAAAATCGGAGAAGGAGGGATGGCGACGGTCTATAAGGGCCTCCAAACCTCACTGAATCGCCCTGTTGCCATCAAGGTGCTCTCGGCCACCCTGTCCTCCAACCCTTCGGTTATCAAGCGGTTTCAGCGCGAATCCTTGATCATTGCCCGCCTGAATCATCCCAATATCATCACGGTTATCGATAAGGGAACGACCAGCAAGGGGCGTCCTGTTTTCGTCATGGAGTATGTCGAAGGCGTGACCTTGTCAGAGATTATTCGCGAACAGAAGCTCGATTATTACGAGCGTATTGATATCGCCATTCAGATCTGTAAAGGGGTGGCATACGCGCACAAGCTGGACGTTATTCATCGTGATATCAAACCCGCCAATGTGATTGTCGATAAAGAGGGGCATGCGCGATTGCTCGACTTTGGTATCGCTTCTTTCTTTAAGGCTGATACCAGTGATAGTCCGGATGAGACGCGGCTGATCATGGGGACCGAAGCCTACATGGCTCCCGAACAGCAGCGCGGCATTGGTGAGACAACCAAGCGTTCGGATATCTATTCTCTCGGCGTGGTGATGTACGAACTTCTGGCAGGCCACCTGCCGGCGCCCCACGATCCGCCGCTCAGTGCGTTGAATAATAAAGTAACGCCAGAAATTGAGTCGCTGGTCGCCAGCTGTCTGAATGCCGACCCTGAAAAACGACCGCAATCGGTTGAAGAAGTGAAGACCCGCCTGCTGGTTGCCATGAAGGGTCAGCATATTGATGCCGACCAGGCAGACCGGGCCGGGCAGGGAATGACCGCGGTCGCGAACAAGTTTGGCCTGCTTGATGTAATGCAGGAAGACAAGCATGGTGCGGTTTACCTCTACGAGGATAAGACTTCGCACAAGCTGCTGGTGATTAAAAAGAAAACGGCTTCCAAAAAGGGGTTTCGTGAAGCCAAAGTACTGCAATCATTGAAGCATCCCAATCTGGTTAACATACTTGGTACGTCCAAAAACGATAATGTGTTTATCGTGGTGATGGACTATATCGCGGGCGGCAGTTTGCAGGATCGTCTGGTGGAGCCCATGCCGCTGCAAACTTTTCTGCGTATCGCAACGCAAGCGTGTAAGGGCTTACAGTTTGCGCACCGTAATCGTATTCTGCACGGCAATTTGCGGCCGAGTAATATTCTGTTGACCGAAAATCTGCAGGTAAAACTCACTGATTTCGGTATGGACGAGCACTATCGATTGCGTGCCGAATCCCGAAACTGGTATGGGGAGCGAGAGGGTCAGAAAGACGAACTCAGTGATATTTACTCATTAGGTGCCGTTTTTTATCACATGCTCACCAGTCATCCTCCCAGCTTTAAGGAAGGCCGGCTGGTCAAATCTCAGCATTTTGTGAATTTGCCCCGTGATATTCAGCGCTTGATCGAACGCATGCTGGATTTTCAGCGTGACGCGCGTCCGCAGAGTGTAGAGGCGGTTGCTTCGGAATTGATTCCTTTCATTAAGGAAGAAAAAACACTGGTACAAGAAGGGCAAAAGGATGATGTCGCGCCACGGGTCATTGAACGAGTTGTGGAAGTGCGGCGCGTCAACTGGCTGACGATCGCTTTGGCCGTATTTTTTATTTTATCGGTCAGTTTAAATGTGTTGCTGCTCTCGGAGCAGCACGAGCAGATTCGAACATTGGTTTGGGAATGGGTCAGGCGTTGGAACGTGTTTTGACGGCTTTGGTCTTGCCCGCATCAATATAGGCTTTGCGTAATTGCATGCCCCTGAATGCCTGATAAAGCACATAGACAAACCCGCTGATAAACAGCATGGCGACCAGAATCAGCAGCACAGGCACCGCCTGGTCGGCTTCGCTCTGATTTTGAATGCCAAGTAGCAAGCCTCGCAGTTGAAAAATTAATAAATAGAGTCCAACGGCGCCACCCAACAGGGAGGTGAAAAACTGATTGCAAATATTGGATACGGTAGGGATGGTGTCGCGGTGGTGGCAATGCTGACAAACAAAGTTGTCAGTGTAATCGGGTTCACCTTCCTGCACGGCTGGTAGCATTTCGCCTTTTTTGCAAATAATGCACGTGAAAGGCGATGGCTGTTTGTTACCCGGTACAACTGGTTCTGACGGATCTGGATACATATCAATTACCGATGTTCGGGAAGAAATGCAGGTGGCAGCGATCGGAATCCTGCCGATGTTAGTATGACACTTCGATTGTAGCGTCTGTTTTTTGCCTGCCAAGCCCCAATGTCCAAATGTTGTCGAGAATCGTGCCGAATACGTGCGGTTATTTTTCACATGCGCAAACATGGTCTATGGTTAGATTTTTTAGGGTTTTGGTTGGCGCCACCTAAAATGTTCCGGGCATATTTTCTTTTTGATTAAGTACTCGTATCATGGACAGCCTTCAAGACATGATAAACGGCACGGAATCACCGAATAATCCAAGATAATAGGGCATCAGATATCACCATGACTTCTCTTGATAAAGTTACGCTTCCACTCGAACAGGTTTACCGTTGGGAAAAAGCCAGGGCTGACGACACTTACCTCACGCAGCCGATGGGCAATGGCGTGGTTCAGGAG
>JAWWBW010000102.1:0-10630 GCA_033720775.1 Oleiphilaceae bacterium
AGCAGCCACCGAGAAATCGGGCCTTCAGCGGTGTGCCCACCGTGATCAAAGACAATATTCCTGTCGCAGGCATGCCTACCGGGTTTGGCTCGCAAGCCCTGCGCGGGCAAATAGCAGCACGTCACGGCAGCTATACCCGTCAATACCAGAGCCTTGGCATGACCATTTTGGGCAAGAGCAGCTTGCCGGAGTTTGGATTTAACGCCACGACCGAACCCATGCACCGTGCCGCGACGCCTAATCCCTGGCACCCCGAACATTCAGCCGGCGCATCCTCGGGCGGATCTGCGGCACTGGTCGCAGCCGGCGTCGTGCCCATTGCTCACGGCAATGACGGCGGCGGTAGTATTCGTATTCCTGCAGCCTGTTGTGGTTTGGTCGGGCTCAAACCGAGTCGTGACCGACACGTGAATACCGCCATGGCTCGCAGTTTGCCAGTAAACATCGTTAGTGAAGGTGTACTTACGCGCTCCGTTCGAGATACCGCCACCTTTCATTTCGAAATGCAAACCGCTTACCGCCATCGACAACTGCCGCTTCTGCCCCATGTGCAGGGCCCAGGAAAAACACGACTTCGCATTGGTCTGTTTGATGAATCCGTTACCGGTGCGCCGACCGACAAGGCCACCCGCCAGATCGTGCATGCGGTGGCGGATACACTGAGCTCGCTGGGGCACACAGTCGTGCCCATACGCAACCCCGTCGACGCCGGTTTTGCCGAGGACTTTGCCCGCTATTGGGGAATGATGGCCTTTATGGTGAAACACGGCGGTCGCCTCAGCCTGCCGGGGGCCTTCACGCCACGCGCTCTGGACCCGCTATCCCATGGGCTGGCCCGTTATTATTTGCGACATGCGCTCGCTACACCGCTTATTATCAAACGGCTGCGCCAGCATGGGCATGCCTTCGCTGAACAGTTTGAGCGGGTGGATGTGATGCTAAGCCCAGTACTTTCGCAAGCCCCCGCCCCTTTGGGGCACTTGCACCCGGAACAGGATTTTGAGGTGTTATTCAACAAACTTCGGTCTTATGTGGGATTTACCCCCATCGCCAATGTGGCGGGTACACCCGCCATGTCGCTGCCCGGAGGATTAAACGCGCAAGGTTTACCTATTGGCGTGCAGTTGTTTGCCGATTGGGGCCATGAAAAAGCCCTGCTCGAACTGGCCTTCGAGCTTGAGGCGGCACGGCCTTTTCCTCGCATTCAACAAAGCCATACCAGCAAGGTTGTCACGCGCGCTCAAGCCGGCGAGGCACTCACGCTGTAATCCACTTTATGACGTCAATGAGGATCTTGCTGCTTTCAGCCTACGATGCCGATAGTCACCGCTATTGGCATCAGAGCTTAACCCATGCCTTTGGCGATGCGCACTGGCAAGTGCTGACCTTACCGCCGCGCCATTTCGCCTGGCGAGTGCGAGGCAATAGCCTAACCTGGGCACACACAGCGCGTGATGTGCTCGAAGACGATTACGATTTACTGATTGCCACATCCATGTGTGATCTGAGCGCTTTGCGCGGCATGGTGCCACAGTTGGCAACACTACCCACCCTGCTCTACTTTCACGAAAACCAGTTTGCTTACCCACCCAATGCGAGCAAACATGGCAACCTAGAACCCCAAGTGCTAAGCCTTTACAGCGCCGTCTGCGCCGACCAACTGGTGTTCAACAGCCACTACAATCGCAATACCTTCTTTGAGGGGGCTAGCGCCCTGCTGCAAAAACTTCCCGACGGTGTACCGGCCGATCTGCTACCGTTACTGCGCAACAAAAGTCGGGTCATACCGGTTCCGCTGGAGACCCTGCCGCCTCGCATACATCAGGCGCAGCACACCACGACCGCGCCACTCAACATCGTGTGGAATCACCGCTGGGAATACGACAAGGGCCCCGATTTATTGCGCGACATCGTGCAGCATTTGCTGCATCTGAAGGTGGAGTTTCGATTACACGTGGTCGGCCAACAGTTTCGCGCCACGCCAAGCGCTTTCGCGCAAATCCAATCACTGGCAGCGGCACGCATTGGTCATTGGGGTTACGTGCCTTCGCGACAAGCGTATCTGGCTCTGCTGCAGTCTGCCGATGTGGTGCTGTCGACCGCGCTGCACGATTTTCAGGGTTTAAGTGTGCTGGAGGCCGTGGCCTCTGGTTGTGTGCCGGTGGTGCCGCATCGCCTGGTATATCCGGAATGGTTCGGCCCCGACTGGTGTTACGGCGGAGCCCAGAATAGAGAAGAGAACTCTGAAGAGAATACCAAAGACAGCACCAAACAAAGTCAGGCCGCCGCACAACGCCTGGCCTCCCTGGCGCAACAAAAGGCCCACGGCACACTGCCAGAGCCGCCTTCGGTGACCCACCTGCAATGGCCACACCTGAGGGCAGATTATGCCAAGCTGTTTGCCGAGCTCATGCAGCCAATCCGTGATTAAGCCGCTGCCTCTACTTCGTCGTCATCCGCGCGGCGTTGCAGATTGAAGTCGCTCCATGTTGGCGCAGCCATCTCATTAACCCACTGTTTCCAGGAATAGGGCCACATCGCCGGGTCGCCATCTTTATCCAGATACCAGCTATTGCACCCGCCCACCCATACGGTTTTCGACATCCCCTGCTTCAGGTAGTGATTGAAAGCCTGCATGGCCTGTGGTTTCACATCCATTTCGTCAAAATGCCCCTGACACCAGCGTGCAATGCATTGCAACACGTAAGCACATTGCACCTCACTCATGGCTATCACCGAAAAGTTTCCGATGGGGGTATTGGGGCCCAGCATTAAAAAGAAATTGGGAAATTGGGGGATAAACAGCGAACGGTAGGCCTGCACCTTGTTGGCCCAGACGTCGTCTATCGACACACCGCCTTTGCCGCGCATATCCATGGGGCGCATAAAGTTGAAGGGGTGAAAGCCGGTGGCATACACCACCACGTCGAGTTCATGTAAACGGCCATCCTGTGTGCGTACGCCTGCTGGTTCGAGACGTTCAATACGCTCAGTCACCAGTACTGCATTGGGCTGCTGAATCGCCTCATAAAAGGTCCCATTGGCAATAAGTCGCTTGCACCCCACCTTGTAATCGGGCGTCAGTTTCGCGCGTAACACCGGGTCTTTGACGCTGCGGCGCAGGTTCCACTTGCACAGCAACGAAACAAAGGCATGCTGCAACTTATGCCCCGTGACCGCCTTCGAGAAAATCTGCTCAACCCCCAGGGTGTAGAGCTGTCGCAAGCGGTGCAGCAAGCCCGGATCTCGCCGGCAGCGCGCCTTGTGTGTTTCGTTGTAATCGCGATCGGGCACATTCACAATCCATTGCGGAGTGCGCTGAAATACCGATACCCTGGCGCCCTGTTTAACCAGTTCTGGAATCGCCTGACAGGCGGTAGAGCCCGTGCCAATCACACCAATACGCTTGCCTTTGAGCGATACGGAATGATCCCATTCGGCGGTATGAAAGCTGTGCCCGCCAAAGTGGGTACGGCCTTCAATATCCGGGTAAGCCGGATGATGCAGAATGCCTGTGGCCGAAATAAGAAAATCGGCTTCATAGTGCTCACCGTTGTGCGTACTAATCTGCCATTGCCCCTTCTCAAAACGTGCTGCCGACACGGCTGTATTAAAACGAATCGCATGGTGCAGCCCGTACTTATCGGCAACGCGCTCAAAGTACTGCTGAATTTCGTCACCGCGCGCAAAGCGGTGACTCCACTCGGCATTGGGCTCGAAGGAATAGGTATACATATGCGCCGGTATATCGCAAGCCACGCCGGGGTAGGTATTCTCGCGCCAGGTGCCCCCTACTTTTTCTTTCTTTTCGAGCACAACAACGTCTTTTACTCCCATCTCGCGCAGTTTGATAAGCATGAGCATGCCGGTCATTCCGGCGCCGATAATGATCACTTTTGGCTGGCGAGCGGTAGGCTTTAGACGTAACACGCGTGATCCCCCTAACGGTTGTTTGGTTGGAGCTGGCACTATAAACACCCGCTCGCGTTTAAGGAATGTGTGCTTGGGCCTCAGGCATGTGAATTGCGGCCAGACAAGGCTACCAGAACTGGAGGAATGAACTACACTTTTTTCTCCAAGCAAGGAGAATCCGCATGCCTCGCACCATTATCACGTCGGGTTTCTGCCATCGCTGGCTGCTCATCGCCACCCTTGGCCTGTATGCCTCCGTCGGTTTCAGTGCAGAACCCGCCGTCAAACCCAGCTTTGTGCGCGATACTCTCATCCCCATTGCCCAACTGGCGCCCGTTGTTAAGGCCGTGCGAGAGTCCAATCAGATACCGCTTACCCCGGAACAGATTCAAAACACCGACAGTATCTGGCGTCAGGAAATTGGACTGAACAGCCTGATGCAAACCCTGCTGAATAACGACTGCGCCCGCATGTTGCGGGAACTGGCCGATACCAACCATCTCTACCGCGAAATTTTTGTGATGAACAAATTTGGTACGAACGTGTGCATGAGCCATAAAACCAGTGATTACTGGCAAGGTGACGAAGCCAAGTTTATCGAAAGTTTCAATAACGGTAAGGGGGGCGTGCACATTGGCCCGGTAGAATTTGACGAGAGCGCCCAGGCCTTTCTGGTACAGGTGTCCATTCCGGTATACGACGGCAAAACAGTGATCGGTGCGATCACCTTTGGCCTCGATGCCGAAGAAATCGACTAACACAATCGAGGTAAGGAACACGCGATCATGAAGCTACAGACTAAACTCGTTATCGGGCTTTTTATCGCGTGCGTGCTGCTTATCCCCGAACGGCTATTTGTCTATCACTTTCAGACTAACACCCATACCGAACTGCAAGAAGCCATTGACCGCTCCATGGAAGAGCAGCAAATTGCGCAGGAAATCGCCATTATCGACGCCGAGCTGAGTCACTGGCATGAACACCTTAACAACCCCATCTTCATTGAAGTCAAACTCGACACCCTGCAATCACGCGTTGCCCAACTGGCGCAACTGCAACAAAGCGCGGCCAAACAAAAAACCATTGGCCAATTGGGGAAACTGGCCAGCCAGTATCGCGCGACCTTTCGGGATCTGGTGAGCAATTGGCAATTGTTGGGGCTGCAAGCCCACATCGGCCTGCGCGGCGAAGTACGCGAAATCACCCTCGCGTTTGAAGACGCCATCAGTAATCTCGACACGGCCACACTGCAGGCGATTTTCAGTCATATGCGCGTGAGTGAGAAAAACTACGTGCTCAAGCCCTTCGATTTTTATCTTGACGATATAAAGCGGCGGCACGCGCTCTTTCAGGAGCAATTATTACGCTCTCGTCTGTCGCAAAGTATGAAACAAGACCTGCAAATTTCGATAAGCCAGTACGTGCAGGCGGTGCAACAATACGCCGAGGCCACCCAGCGCGGCAAAGTAACGCTTGAATCTGCCGACTTCAAAGACATGGACCGTAAATCGCGTGTGGTCGCGCGTTTATTACATCGTAATCATGTGCCCAATTTATGGCAGAACTTTTTGCGTTTGAACGATCTGATCACGGCATTTTTCACCACCAGACAAGAACTGGTGAATGCACGCTTTAAAGAACTCTTCGACGAAATCAGCCAAGACCTCAAACTTTCGGGCATCGATGCCGGCAGAAAGTCACAGATCATTCGTCTGATTGAACGCTATCGCAAATCCCTGTCACGCGCAGCGCAATTGCACGCAGCCATTGCGGATCAAAATACCGAATTGGGTTTGCTCACCGAAAAAGCCCAGATTCTGCTCTCGAACTTATTGCTCGCCACACAACGCGAACTGGCCAAACAGCGCAGCCAGACCTTTTCGCACCTCGAAACCATGATGCTGTATGAGCTGCTGGTGTCGCTGCTCATTATTCTGACGCTGATTGGCCTGGCCAACTGGTTTGTACGCACACAAATGGTAAGCCCTTTACGCAAGCTTGAGCGCCACGCCAAAGCCATTGGCAAGGGGCAGTTTGATGTGGCCATTGAGCACAGCGGCCGCGATGAGATCGGCACGCTGGCGCGACAGTTTGAATCGATGGCGGGAGAGCTGCAGCAGTTTCACGATACGCAAAAGGCGCTACGTGAAAAGAGCGTGAATATGCTGCGCGCAGAACAGGGCGCCCATCAGGCAAAAAGCCAGTTTTTGGCCAACGTGAGCCACGAAATCAGAACCCCGCTCAACGCGATTATTGGTTTCACCCACCTGATCAAGCGCACCGATCTAAACAGCAAACAAGCCGACTACACCAATAAAATTCATGCCTCAGCCAACCTGCTGCTCACCGTTATCAACGATATTCTCGACTATTCCAAACTCGAAGCAGGCAAACTGGAGCTCGAAGAAACGCCCTTCGCCCTCGACGAAATTCTCAACTCTCTGGCAACCTTGATTAGCGGTAGCGCGCAAGAGAAAGGGCTTGAATTGATTTTTTGGCGCGAACCCGACGTACCCAATCATGTGATGGGCGACTCGCTGCGCCTCACGCAGGTGCTTACCAACCTGTGCAGTAACGCACTCAAATTCACGCAATCCGGACGCATCGTGGTGCGCATTACTCGTGTTGAGGACTTTGCCGTGATCAATGCCTGGCCATTTAAACATGCGCAAACCGCCGAGGATGAAGTCGATCTGGTTGCCATCCAGTTCAGTGTGATCGATACGGGCATTGGCATCGCCAAAGAGAAACAGGACAAGCTCTTTCATTCCTTCACCCAGGCCGATGCCTCGACCACGCGCGAATTCGGTGGCACCGGGCTTGGCCTGAGCATTTGTAAAGAAATCGTCAAAGCCATGGGCGGCCACATTAGCGTGAGTAGCGATATTGGCAAAGGCTCGCGCTTTGACTTTACCCTGCCATTACAGACTTATGTAGAAGACACACAACTACTGCGCTCACGCCTGTCTAAAGTGCGCGAGCTGGATGTGGTACTGGTCGAACCCGATAAGGTACTGCAGGCAGCGATTCTCGACATGCTCGACACCCTGCAGTGCCAGCATCGCGTGTTTTCTGACCTGCGTGCCACCACTGCCCACCTCAAGAAAACCGAGCAAAATGTCATTGTTATGCTGGATGCCTCTCTGCTGGATCGTGGCGACCAAGACGCCTGGCAGCGGTTCAGACAAATGTGTCATGAACAGGACAATATCAAGGTGATCATGTTGGTCTATGGCAACTGTGAAGTGCAGGATCTCCCTTCGCCCGAGACCCGACTGCTGCAAAAACCCTTGAATACTTCTGATCTCTACGACGCACTCGTTGAAGTGGCCGTAGGCGATGACGCCGGAGAGTTTTTGCCTTCACCCCAGCAACCGGCTTTTCTCAGCGGCTACCGGGTATTACTGGTGGAAGACAACGATATCAATCAGCAGGTAGCCCGCGAATTACTTGAAAGCCTGGGTGCCAAAGTGACCATCGCCAGCAACGGGCAAATTGCGCTCGACCTCTTAGACTCGCAGCACTTTGAAATCATCTTTATGGATATTCAAATGCCCGTGATGGACGGTTATGAGTGCAGCAAGGCCATTCGCCGCAATGACGATTGGCGCAATATTCCCATTATTGCCATGACCGCCAATGCCATGCCTCACGAGATACGGCATTGCCAGGAATGCGGCATGAATGATCATTTGGCCAAACCGGTCGATCCTGAAAAACTACAGCAAAAACTGCAGCGCTGGCTCAGTGAACAGCAGACCGACAATACCGGAGATAAGGCTGGTGCAAGTGCTCACGACGACTTTGAGGCACTCAATGCGAGTCAGCCCTTAACCCCGATTTACGGCATTGATCTCGAGTTGGCCCTGCATACCATGAACAATAACACCGCGCTGCTCACCAAACTGCTGGGGCAATTTGTCGATAAATATCGCAACGCAGGCGACACCTTAAAAACGCTGATCACCATGCAGGATTGGGCACAATTACAGCGCCACGCACACAACCTGAAAGGCGTCAGCAAAAACCTCGGCATGACCCAGCTTGGCGAACTCACCAGTGAGCTCGAAGCCGCGTGCCGCGCTCTTCAAACCGACGATCAACCCAACAATCAAAGCAAATCCGAAACCGTTATGGCCTGTTGGCGCCAGTTTAATGATGAGTTTCAACAAATCGTGCAAGCCATTGAGCAGCAACAAGCTCTGCAACACATCACACGTAAAGCGGGTGTCACGGTTGGCCATACCACGCTCAGTGATAAAGAACTCATCTCCACCCTTCAGCAATTGAAAGAACTGGTGCAGGCAGGAAATTATCAGAGCCTTGAACTATGCTCAGAGCTGAAAACTCTACTCGTCATTGAGAACGAAGAGTCTCGCTGGGGAGATGCCATTGTGGCAATGGAGCAGTCCCTGGAACGTTACGATTTTGAATCGGCACTTGGCATTCTGGAGGGCATGCTGGCGCAACTCTCCGCCTGAGAGCAAGGCCAGCGCAGCAACTATGCAGCATCATGCGATATCCACACAGCAACTTCAAACAGCGCAACGAGCACGCCTGTTAATCGTTGACGACGAACAGATCAATGTGAGCACCTTGGTCAACCTGCTCAAAGACGACTATGAGTTGATTCTGGCGACCAATGCCGAGCAAGCCCTGGCGCGACTGCGTCATAACGCGTCGGCACCCGATCTGATCTTGTTGGACATTGTCATGCCGGGCATGGATGGCTACGCCCTGTGCCGTGAAATTCGCAACGATACCCGCTACGCCAATATCCCCATTATTTTTATCAGCGCACTGGAATCGGAGCTGGACGAAACCAAGGGCTTTGAATTGGGCGCGTCGGACTTTATTCGCAAGCCCTTTCGACCACAGGTCGTCAAAGCGCGCATCCGCACCCAGCTCGAATTCAAGCGCCGCGGTGATCTGCTTGAACAGTTAGCACTGGAGGACCCCCTGACCGGCCTCGCCAACCGCCGCCGCCTGGATAACTACCTGCGCGACCAATGGCATATGAGCCGGCGCAAGGGTAGCCTGCTGTCGATTGCGCTGTGCGATGTGGATCACTTCAAACTCTATAACGATCACTACGGGCATGGCGCCGGTGACGATTGCTTGCGCCAGGTTGCCCGGGCAATACAGTCCTGTCAGCGTCGCGCCAGCGATTTGTGTGCCCGCTACGGCGGCGAGGAATTTATGCTGGTATTACCCGATACTGACGACGAGGGTGCGCGGCTGTTCTGCGAACAAACCCAGCAGGCGGTGGCTGCCTTGAATCTGGAACATGCGGCTTCGCCAGACGAACATAGAGTCTGTCTCTCGATTGGCGTGGCGACGCTGCGACCGGTCGATACCTTTGGACTCAATGATTTTATCGAAAAAGCGGATGCTGCCCTGTATCAGGCCAAACAAAACGGCCGCAATTGCATTTGCAGTGCCACCGACACCACCGGAGACTACGAGGCATGAAATTACTTTGTAGCATAGGCCTGATCGCGAGCCTGTTTGGCTTGTTGGCCTGCGGTGGCGGCGAGCAAGCCGCCCCCAATACCAAAGACCTCAGCAAAGAACCCCTGGTTCGCCTGGGCGCCTACAACGGAGATACGGCTTCGCTGGTGCTATACGCCAATGAACACCAGCTGTATGCCGGCGAACAAGCCAATGTACAGGTGAAGATGTATCAATCGGGCAAAGCCGCGACCGATGCCTTGCTTGATGGCCAGGTGGATATCGCCACGGCTGCCGAATTTGTGGTGGCCAAGCAGGCGTTTCGACATGACAATCTGCGGGTCATCGCTGCCATTGCACGCGGTACCCCTAACTATTTATTGGTCAACAATCAGCGCATTGGCAACTACCCCGAGCAATTATATCAGCGCCGCTTTGGCGTCGTGGTGGGGTCGGCCAGTGAATTTTATCTGGCCCAGCATCTCGAAAGACTGGGCTACGATATTCGCAAAGATGTCAGCATCGTTGACCAAAAGCCAAAGGATCTGGTGCAGGCCTATCTCAACGAAGAGATCGATGCCCTTGCGCTGTGGAACCCTCATATTTTTCGCCTCAAAGAAGCAATGCCCGACAAGAGCCAGCAGTTTCCACTTAACAATACGCAAGACATGTTCTTTGTGTTGGTGACCACTGAGGAGTGGTTAGCGAAGAACGGCGAGCAGGTAGACAAACTACTCAAGGCACTGCTTAAGGCCGAACAAGCCCTGCAAGGGCCGGATCTGGCGAGCTGGTTAACCGAACGCTTTGAATTAAGCAAAGCCTACATTGCGTTCAATGAACGCCATCAGAAATTTGGTCTGTCGCTGAACAACGCCTTGATACGCGCCATCGAGACCGAAAAGGAATGGCTGCAGCAAACACTGTTTACCAATTTGGGGATGCCCGATTGCGCCCAACTGATTCAGGACGAACACATGCGTCGCATCGCCCCCGGCAAGGTCAACATCAATTAAGAGTCGGATGAGTCTGAACACCGGCACGGCGTTGACACACCCAATCACCTCCCATCACGTCAAAGCCCTTCGCCCTGCCTTACAGGTAATGGCAGAGCTTGGCCATGATGCCGCGCGCTGCCTGAAAGGCACGGGCATTGACCCCTCGACGCTCGAAAGTGACCAACCCAAGCTGGATCTCGACCAGGAATGGCATTTTTACCGGCAACTCCTGCAACTCAGCGGCGACCCACTGTTGGGTTTGAAGCTGGGCC
>JAWWBW010000103.1:0-10626 GCA_033720775.1 Oleiphilaceae bacterium
CCAAATTGCGCAACTTGAACAGCATTTTGGCAAACCGTTGTTCGAGAAGTCGGGTCGTAATCTGGTACTCACCGAAAACGGCAAGCAGGTGCTGCAATATGCCGATGAGATTTTTTCGCTGGGAAATGAGCTGGAACAGAATATTCGTTCCTCAAACCGGGATCAGATCAGTACCTTGCATGTTGGGATCGCTAATGTAGTACCCAAAACGGTTGCCTATCGACTGATTGCGCCGGCGCTCAAACAGGACATCGCGACACGCGTGATTTGCCGCGAAAACAACCTCACCGACTTGCTGGCTGATCTCGCCTTGCACCGGCTCGACCTGATTATTGCCGACGGTCCCATCCCTTCCGGCGTGAGCGTAAAGGGCTTCAATCATCATCTGGGCGAGTCGGGGCTGAGCTTTATGGCCTCGCAAGCACTGGCTGCCACCCTTGAAGGACCATTTCCGCAATGCCTGCACGGTGCACCCTTGCTTATTCCCGGCAGTAACAACGTGATTCGTGCACGCCTGATCGACTGGTTGTCGGAGCAAAAAATATTTCCCCGTCTGGTCGGCGAGTTTGATGACAGTGCACTGATGAAAGTGTTCGGACAGGATGGCATTGGCGTGTTTCCGGTACCCACGGCGATTGCTGATGAAGTGACCGAACAGTATCACGTGACCTGCGTGGGCCAGACTGACGAGGTGGCGGAGCAGCTTTATGCCATTTCAATTGAGCGTAAACTCAAGCACCCCGCCGTACGTGCGATTACGCAATCGGCGCGGAACTGGTTGCGGGCAAGCGGGTTTTAAGCACGTTTACAGGCCCAGCTCGCTTAAGCCCGGGTAATCGCTTGGCCGTTCGTCGCCTTCCCACCGGAACTTGCGTTCGCTCTCATCAATGGGCACGTCATTGATGCTGGCGTGGCGGGTTTGCATATAGCCGAGGGCGTCGAACTCCCAGTTCTCGTTGCCGTAGGAGCGATACCATTGGCCGTTCGCATCGTGCCATTCATAGGCAAAGCGCACGGCGATACGGTCGTCGCCATGTGCCCAGATGTCCTTGATCAGACGGTAGTCGTGTTCCTTGTGCCATTTGCGTGTCAGGAAGGCGACGATGTCGGCGCGGCCATGCAGAAACTCAGAGCGGTTACGCCAGACCGAGTCTGGCGTGTAGGCGAGCGAGACCACCTCGGGGTTCTTGCCGTTCCAGGCGTTTTCTGCCTTGCGCACTTTCGCCACGGCATCGTCGTAGCTAAAGGGTGGCAAGGGGTGACGTGGTGCTTCGCTCATCGTAGTGCTCCTATTTTATGGTGCGTGTTACCAGGATTTGTAAGGCAGGAATTTACCGTTGAGCGTGAGCAATACGCGATCGCCCTTGGGGTCTTCTACCTTGTCGACTTCCATCGAGAAATCGATGGCACTCATAATGCCGTCGCCGAATTTCTCCTGAATGACTTCTTTCAGTGTCTCCCCATAGACCCCCACGATTTCATACAGGCGGTAAATCAGTGGGTCGGTAGGAACGGCCTGGTCCCAGATTTTAGTGGGGTAGGCTTCCAGTGCTTTGGCGACTTCAGGGCCAAGGCCCAGATATTCGGCGATAGCAGCGGCTTTTTCGGGCGGGGCGCTGTTCATGCCGAGGCAGGCTGAAGTCAGCCAGACTGGTGACATATTCAGGTCTTTACCAATGGTTTCCCACGTGAGGCCTTTTGCGGCTTTTGCGGTTACCAGTGCTTCGGTCATTGCTAATTTGTCCATGGTGCCTCCTTGTTTAGGCAGGGTGTCGAGAGTTCATGCAGGGGTGCATCACACAGCGGCGCGTGCCGCCATGGCGGATGCGTTGGAAAATGCTTCTTCTTCATTGGCGTCCAGTGTTGCTGTGGCCGGATTCACTTCTACCGTGCCGCCGCCGTTGCCGCCTTCCTTGTTGATCTCACCGGATCGTTTCACCAAAAAGTTCACCAAGTGGTTGCGAATCTTGTAGTACGCCGGGTCTTCAATAATCTGGGCGCGATCACGCGGGCGCGGCAGGTCGATGGTGACCGATTCGGCCACCTGTGCTTTGGGGCCGTTGGTCATCAGCAGAATGCGATCAGCAAGCAGGATCGCTTCGTCTACATCGTGGGTGATCATGAACACGGTCTGGCGGGTTTCGCTCCAAATTTTTATCAACTCATCCTGAATCACACCCCGTGTCAGCGCGTCCAAGGCGCCAAAGGGTTCGTCGAGCAGCAAGAGTTTGGGGCTGGTGGCGAAGGCGCGCGCGATACTCACGCGCTGGCGCATCCCGCCCGACAGTTCAGAGGGTTTTTTGTGCAGCGAGTGGCCAAGCCCCACCATCTCAAGAAACTTTTTGCCGTGGGCTTTGACCTGCTCTTTGGTCCACTGCGGCCAGCGGGCACGAATGCCGAAACAGACGTTTTGCAGGGCGCTCAACCAGGGTAGAAGGCTGTAGTTCTGAAACACCACGCCACGGTCGAGGCTCGGGCCGAATACTTCCTTGCCGTCCATAATGACATTGCCCGAAGAGGGCGAGTCGAGCCCCGCCAGTACGTTCAGAATGGTCGACTTGCCGCAGCCGGAGTGACCGATGATGCACACAAATTCGCCTTTCTGGATGTCGATATTGACGTGTTCGAATACGGTCAGGTCACCCGTTTTCGCGGGAAAGACCTTGCTCAGATTCTCTACGCTTACAAATGCTTTATTACTCATGTTTACTCCTCGTACTGTACGAGCTTGGCCACACTGCCGAGGGCCATGTCGAGCAACATGCCCACGAGACCAATCATCAGGATGGAGAAAATAACGCTGTTCAAATCGAGGTTGTTCCACTCGTTCCATACGTAGTAGCCAATGCCTGTGCCGCCCACGAGCATTTCGGCGGCCACGATGACCAGCCAGGCGATACCAATGGAGATACGCATGCCGGTAAGAATGGTCGGGGCCGCGGCGGGCAGAATGACTTGCCAGGCAGTGCGGAACGCGCCCAGCTCATGGGTTTGCGCCACGCGCACCCAGTCACCACGCACGTTGGCCACGCCAAAGGCGGTATTGATCAGCATGGGCCAGATCGAACAGATAAAGATGACGAAGATGGCCGACTGCTCTGAGTCCTTGATAATGAACAGGGCCAAAGGCATCCACGCCAGTGGTGAAATAGGGCGCAACACCTGAATAAAGGGGTTGAGAGCGCGGTACATCAGCGGCGACATACCAATCACAAAACCTAAAGGAATCGCGACCAGTGCGGCGGCCAGGTAGCCACTCAACACCCGATAGAGTGAGTAAGCCAACTGGATGCCAATGCCCTTGTCGTTAGGGCCCGCATCGTAAAACGGGTTACTTAGCTCGTCCCAGGCATGGGCAATCACTTGGGAGGGCGGGGGAACCCGCGCCTCCTGATCGGCTCCGCCCATGAGCAGCTCGTATTCCGACATCGCTTCCGAGGCTTCGGGAGGCTGATTAGCCACCTCCCAAATGCCCAGACAAAGCAGCAGAATGCACAGTGATACGATAACTGCCCTCACGTTTAACGAAGCCATAATTTAACTCCTCTTAATGGCAAAACTGTTCACGTATTCATCGGGCTTGGTGTAATCGAATTCCTTGCCCATGATGGTGTAGTTTTCGTAGGTTTTGCTGGGAGGTGTGTAGCCCAGATCGCGCATGACCTTGCCGGTTTCTGACGCCACGTAGACCTGTTCGGCAATGCCTTTGTAGTCGATATCGCCCTTCACATAACCCCAGCGTTTCATCTGCGTCAGAATCCATACCGCCATGGAGTGCCATGGGAAGGGGTCAAAGTCGATACGGTCTGGCACGTCGTACACTTTCTGCTCCAGACCATCTACGTAGCGACCGGTGAGTACCTGGCGCACCACAATCTCGGGCTGGTTGAGATAGTTTTTGGGCGAAATGGCCTTGGCAATCTCGGCGCGGTTTTCGGGCTTGGCCGAGTAATGTGTCGCGTCCACAATGGCGCGGAACAGGGCCGCGTAGGTGTTGGGCATTTCGGTGGCGAACTTCTGGCTGCAGGCGAAGGCACAGCAGGGGTGGCCTTCCCAGATGTCTTTGGTGAGGGTGTGCAAGAAGCCCACTTTTTCGTATACCGCACGCTGGTTGAAGGGGTCGGGAGAGAGGTAGCCATCGAGGTTGCCGGCGCGCAGATTAGCCACCATTTCGGGTGGGGGAACCACTCGAATCTGAATGTCTTTATCCGGGTCGATACCATGCTCGGCTACGTAGTAGCGCAACAGGAAGTTATGCATGGAATAGTCAAACGGCACGCCAAACTTAAAGCCTTTCCAGTCTTTGGGGTTGCGTTTGTTCTTATGCTTGTTGTGCAGCACGATTGCTTGCCCGTTGATGTTCTCGACGGCAGGCATAATGTAAGGCGTGGCCGTTGAGCCCGCACCCATGGTCATCGCCAAC
Organism: Oleiphilaceae bacterium; assembly: GCA_033720775.1. Taxonomy (GTDB): domain Bacteria; phylum Pseudomonadota; class Gammaproteobacteria; order Pseudomonadales; family Oleiphilaceae; genus PZPK01. Next base: position 4,424 of record JAWWBW010000103.1, read on the forward strand.
GGCATGGGCGTGAGCATGTGCGAAGCGTCGTATTCGCCGTTCAGAGATTTATCCCGCGCCACGGCCCAGCCGGCGGTCTTGATCACGTCTACGTCTAAGCCGTATTTGGCATAAAAACCCATGGGCTGCGCCATGATGATGGGCGTCGCACAGGTAATGGGAACAAAGCCCACATTAAGTTTTGATTTTTCCAGTGGCCCGAAGCCGTCCTTCACGGCCGCCTTGATTTTATCCATGGGCAGTACGCTGGCCAGCGCGGCCGCCAGGGTGCCGCCGCCCACCAGTTTGATGAATTCGCGGCGGGAGTTGTCGTTGTGATTGAACACACCGCGCACAATGGCACTCTCCACCGCACGATCAATAATGTCGTCACTGGAGTCAAAGCTTTCGCTTTGGTTCTTTGAATGGGTATGTGCATGCGTGTGTGTTTCGTTGTGCTCGATTTGCTGTTCAAACGCTTGTTGTCGCTCGTAGTCGCTTAAGGGCGCACTGGCCGACATCTCTGCCTTACAGGCGGAGCATTCACAGCCCTGGGTGTGGGTGAGTCGCGACTCACTGCTGAAGGGGTTACCTAAACTCTTTGTAGCCATGTTGATCGTCCCGTCTAGTTTGTCTTGCGCCACCCCGACCTGTAGGGGGCGATTGTTGGTGCAAGCAGTGTTCATTTTTGGTGCACCGAGCCTGAGGCGACAGAATGGGCTGCAGTGAATGAACGCTACGAATACACATAGAGCAAGGGCGGTGCCAAACTCTGATAATGGCTATAAGGTATTGAAATAATTGAGGTATGTTGTTTTGCTTAGGTGCTTTTGAGCGCTACGAAAAATCGTAAAAAACGAAATAACGTAGTTATGAATACGAATACTCGTAGTTGGCCTGCTATTTGTTTGTGTCGTGTAGGGCGTTATTGACGAAATCACACGAGGCCGGTGCGTGCTACAGAATCGTTACTTTAATTATGCGGCGACAGCCCAGTTGGTGATTGACCCGGTGCACGATCAATTACTCGCTGCCAATCAGGAAGCCTGCCGCATGCTTGCCATGTCGGCGGCGGAGTTGCAGGCCATGCCTGTGAGTGAGTTATTCAAACCTTCATTTCCTGAATTGCTGGTATTTACGCAGGAGTTGATCGAAACCGGACGCGGTTGGACCGACGTGATCAGTGTGCTGCGCAAAGGCGAGGCAGAACGTGTCGAGATGTCGGGGCGATGCGCGGCAGCCGGCGATGAGCTGTATGTGTATGTTAGCTTTCATTTGGTCAAAGACATTGACCGCTTGCGCGGGCAGTCTGATGCCCAGCATCATTACGATTCCGGCTTGGCTCATTGGCAGCGCGTGGCGCGGGTTTTTCAGGAGTTTGAGCGACAAAACGCGTTGCTGCTCGATGCCGCCGGTGAGGGCATTTACGGGGTGGATGCGCTGGGCAATACTACCTTTGTTAATCCCGCCGCCGAGCGCATTTTGGGTTATGCGGCCAGCGATTTGGCGGGTAGAAACATGCACAGCACGGTGCATCATTCCCACGCCGATGGTTCACACTACGACATAGAAAGTTGCCCGATCTTCGCAGCCTTGAAAGATGGCGGTGTGCACCATGTCGAGCACGACATATTCTGGAGCAAGCACGGCAAACCCATTGATGTGGAGTACACCAGTACTCCGATTATTGAGCATGGCGAGGTCATGGGGGCGGTCGTCGTGTTTCGCGACGTGACCCAACGCAAGCAGGATCAAAAGCGTCTGCTGGATGCCCTTAACGAAGTCGAGGAGCTCAAGAATCGTCTCGAAATGGAAAACGCCTACCTGCAGGACGTGATCAACTCCGAGTTCAATCATCACCAGATTATTGGTAAGAGTCCGGCGATTCAAACGGTGCTGCAACAGATTGGCATGGTGGCGCCGACGGATGCCACGGTGTTGATACATGGAGAGTCTGGTACGGGGAAGGAATTGATTGCCCGCGCCATTCATGATGAGAGTCAGCGTTCGGGGCGCTCTCTGATTCGTGTCAATTGCGCGGCGATTCCGGAAGAGTTGTTTGAAAGCGAGTTTTTTGGACATATCAAAGGCGCGTTCACTGGCGCAACACATGACCGCGCAGGCCGTTTTGAATTGGCCAATGGCGGTACGCTCTTTTTGGATGAGGTGGGTGAGATTCCCCTCCATTTGCAGGGCAAGTTGCTGCGCGTGTTGCAAGAGCAGCAGTTTGAGCGCATCGGCGAAGAGAAAACCCGCGAAGTAGATGTGCGCATTATCGCGGCGACCAATCGTGATTTAAAACAACAGGTAGACGCCGGTCAGTTCAGAGAAGATCTCTATTTTCGTTTGAATGTGTTCCCCATTGAGTCGGTGCCCTTGCGCAAGCGCGCCGAGGACATTCCCCAGCTCACGCAGCATTTTTTAGAAAAAGCCTCGGTGCGCGCGGGCAAAAGTGGGCTCAAGATTCCCTTGGGAGAGCTGCAGAAGCTGGAGCAATACGACTGGCCGGGCAATATACGGGAGCTTGAAAATGTGATTGAGCGCCAGGTGATTCTGGCGCAGGGTGACTGTGTGCGCTTTGCCGGTTTGCAAGCTGCCGCGCTACCCGAAGATCTTGCGAGTCCGGTGAGCGAGCTTGCCGTGAACCAGGTGTTGACCGAAGCGGACAAAAAAGAGCTGGAGCGGCGCAATATTCTGCGTGCGCTGGAGCAGTGTGAAGGAAAGATCTTCGGTGCCAACGGTGCAGCGGAACTGCTGGGCCTCAAACCCACCACCCTGGCTTCGCGTATCGATAAGTTCAAGATTGATGCGCGGGCCTTCAAACCGTCGCGTGTCGGTCGTGCTGGTGGTGCGTTATAGTTCGTAACGGGCAAAGATTTCTTTGCGTAGTGCTTCAAGTTCGCCGCTTTCTTGCAGTGCCTTCAAGAGCGTATCGATGCGCGCCATCAAGGGCTGGTGAGGCGATTTGTGGCCAATAAACAGATGCCAGCCCAAAGTGCGAATCACCGGTGATTCAAAGGTATGTACCTCGTTTTCGAGCCCTGCCATTTGCGCCTGGTACTGAAACATTTCTTTTTGCTCCACGTACAGATCGGCGCGTTGCTTGACCAGCATGTAGGGGATCATTGCAGCGTCGGGAATGGTTTGTACGCGCCTCATATTTTTTAAGGCGTTTTCTTGCCAGCCAGACCCCAGCATGTGTATGTGGCGAATAGTGGTGAGGGGCTGCAAATCTTTTAAAGATTGAATGGAGGCGAGCTGTTCCCGAAGCGGGTTATTTTTGGCGGTATGCATTAAAAAGCGGGTTTTATAAAATGGCAGTTCACTGGCGCGCGTATACTCTGACCGGGCTTGTGTGGGCACAGTAAAAAAGCCATCGCGTTTACCGTCTTTTACCAGTAACTGACAGCGCTTCCAGGGGCAGCCCTCGTGTTTAACCGGCACGCCCAAACGTTTGGCGATGATTTCTTCAACAAAGTCTACTTGTACGCCACGCACCTGATCATTCGATCCCCAGGCAAAAGGAATATAGCTGTCGCCATAGGTAATGGTGAGGGGTGTTTCTGCATAGCTCGCTTGATGCAATCCCATCAGAAATATTAACGAAATAAGTAACAGGCTGATCTGCTGCAACATCGCTGATCTCGCTCATTGGCAGGTGTCGTAAGTGTAGCAAAGCTTGATGTGAAGCGCGCATGGCCAGCTACATCAGTCTTTTGACCTTGAGTGCAATTAATCCAATCGCCAAGAAGAGAATGCCCATCAAAACCAGCGTAATCGGCCATCCCAAAGAGTCTGCAAAATGCTGCTCTGAAAAATAACCAATGTAAGAAAGCATGGCCAATACGGTTGTGACGAGTAACGCTCGGGTTTTGAGTACAACACAGAAATAGAGTGCGGATAAAGTAAGCGCCAGATACGCGAGCTCGATGGGAGTGTCTTGCAGAAGATCAAACGCGCCGCCATAGGCCATCATTGAGCCGGCGAAGTAGCCCAAGCCGATGAGTCGCGGGTAATGTTCTTTGCGTTGCAGGCCATAGGCCGCCGACATCAAGCTCAACCCGACGAGGGTGCAGGCCCAACTTGTAGAGGACAGCATCGTCACTTGGTCAAACAAACCAGCATTGAACCAGAGCGTGCCGATCAGCAATGCCGGTTCGGTCAGTACGCGATACGGGGTGCGATCCAGTGCGGCGCCGACCAAAAACAAAGATGCGCCCAAAACAATGGCAATATAAGCGACGGGCACGCCCAGCATGTCTAGCGCAAGGTCGCAAACGGCATAGAAAAAGCAGAGGGTAACGAATAATAAAATTGTGTGGCGATACCTGAAGAATAAAGCGCCCTGGTGCACCAACATGATACTGAACACACTAAGCGTTAGGGTGCGCCAGTGAGAAAGTTGCGGGAGCAGCTCATCAAATAACACGAACCAGCCGCCGGTCATCACAAATGCGCAGGCAAGCGTAAGTGGAAATACGAGCTTGGGAAACCTGCTCTCGTGCAGCGCCGATACCAGTACTACCAGCAAGGCATAGCCGACCCCGAGCGTCACACCAATGCGCATGGCGCTGCCCATGCTGTTCCAGAACATGGCAATGTAAGTGGTGATGCCCGCGGTAATAAAAATGACACCGAGATAGGCAAATAGCGTTTTGACCGCGGCGCTTTTATTGCGGTGGTTTGAATCGGCGGGATCGCTACCCTCAGACTGATAAGCCTGTTCGATCTCTGCTGGCGTGATGTCGTAGGTATGCATCAGCTGGGCGATGGATTTAAGTGCCCCCTGTTTATCGTTGACATTGGACAAGCCCAGTGCCGCCGCCAGTAATGGCCAGCCCCAAATGCCCCCGCCAATCAGCAGCAAGATGACGATAAATACAAACAGACCAGTCAAGGTGACACAACCCAACCAATGAAGTGCGTATTGCCCCGATAATACCGCCCTTGTGTATGGGGCAGGCGAATGCTGCGCCCCTGCTTGCTGAGCAAGGCATCAGCGCGGTATCGGGATGAATAAAACAGGCTGCCAAAAAAATGGGGTTGATAGCGTTCCGCGGTCATAAATTCATAGCCATCTGGAGCAATACTGGACGCATCGACACGCAAGGACTCCAACTCAGGAACCACAATTGGCGTGGGTTTGGTTTTGTGTGCGGCTTGATCCAAGTGTGATGGGGCATCACTGACCGGTGGCAGAAGATAGGTGATTTCTTTGACTGCATCGGTGCCGGGGTCAAAGCGCCAGATGCGCGGTTTTTGTGTCGTCTGCTCTGCGCCCACGTAGCGCAGTTGCACCTTCTCGTCGATCACTGATATCTGCACGCCATGCTGGTAATGATGATAGTCCGTCGCGTAGAGCACGTCGTATTTGGGGGGCGCAACGAGCAGTGAGGGGATGCCAGTCGCCAGCGCGAAGGCAATCACCAGCAGCAAGGGTAACCCGAGTCCAAAGGCAATGGTCGGATTTTGACGCAGAAATTGCTTCATGATGAGCGATCCCCGTTTGGTACAGAACCAGCAGGTGAGTAAAAGGTGGCGAGCTTAGGACTTTAGTGTAGCCGCAAAACTCGGGCCGCGAGTAAAGCAGTCGTGCAGTACTCCCAATGATTTTGCGTTTGGGCGTATGCAGGGTCTAAAAATACATGCGTCTCCGTTTACCTTCTTAAAGTCAGTGTTCATAAAAGTGTTATCAAACGGTCATCGCCTTACCCCAAACTATGATCGACTACGGATAGCAATGAGCTAGTAAGTAGTCTTCCCAAACGAATCAACAATCGTTCGTTATCTCGGCTGGCTTTTGTCAGCCTTTTTTTGCTCTCCCACCGCTCTTGTCACGAAACCGAAACATCCTTGCCCTACAAACAGCAGCACCTTTTAAAACTTTCAAACTCAATATGTAGAGGAAAAGCGCAATGCTGTTTAAGTGTAAGCAAGGCAATACGAAGGCACTGTCTCTAGCCCTTTTGATGGGCAGCACCGTACTGGTGGGTTGCAGTGATGATGACGATTCCGTGCAGACGGGTCGCTTGGTGGACTCCGCCGTGGCAGGTATTCAATACCGCACAGCCACCCAAAGTGGCGTGACCAACAGACATGGCGAGTTTGCTTATCTGGCCGGTGAAACCGTGACCTTCTCCATTGGTGACATAAACCTGCCAGCTGTTCCCGCTGGCGCCGTGATTACGCCACTGGATCTGGCGAATGCTGATAACCCCTATCAC